>NZ_RSAJ01000049.1 GCF_003933965.1 Streptomyces sp. RP5T | reverse complement strand
GGGCCGTACTCCTCAGAGCGGGGTCGGGCGGGCGGTTGCTCCGGGCCGTGGAGAGGGGGCCGGCGATCGTGAGCCACCGCTCGGGCAGCCGTGAAGGTGCCGATCCGGGGCCGGGGCGCACCCACGCCTGCCGCAGCCGCAGGGCGCGGTTCGACCGGCAGCAACCATGCCGGGTCCGGCGGGTCCGGCGGGTCCGGCGGGTCCGGCGGGTCCGGCGGGTCCGGCGGGTCCGGCGGCAGCATGCTCGCCATACCCGCGTTGATCTATCCGCTCGGGTTCAGTCCGGTCGCGGACGGCACGGCCGGGCTCGTCGTCGCCCCCACCTACTTGACCTCGCTGGTCACTCACGTCCATGGCGTGCTCACGGGTGCGTACGGTGGCCGCCACCGGCTGGATACGCCGACCCGGACTGCTGGGCGTGGGCGGCGGCTTCCTCGTCGTACCGGCCCGCGTGATGACGTCGGGCTGCGCATGAGGGCCGCCGTCGGCAACAGCCTCCTGGCGATCGCTGTCAGCCACCTCGCCGCGTCGGCGACCGGGGCGCCCGGCCGTGAAGGTGTCGCCAGCCGCGCTCCGACGGACGTGCGCCGTGGCGCGGGCTGCCGACCACGGACGCGTTCATGCCGGCGGACGCCGTTCCGTGACGGTCACGCCAGTGACAGGAACAGCTTCTCCAGCCGGGCCTTCATCTGCTGTGTCGTCTCGCCGTCGACCCGGTTCCCCTCGGTATCGGTCAGACACTGCTGGAGCCCCGTCGCGATGATCGCGAAACCGGCCCGGTCGAGGGCGCGGGAGGCCGCCGCGAGCTGGGTCACCACTTCCTCGCAGTCCCTGCCCTCCTCGATCATCTTGATCACCCCGGAGATCTGCCCCTGCGCCCGGCGCAGCCGGTTCAGCACCGACTTGAGCTCGTCACCCTCGAACTGAAGCTCCACCATCACTCCTCTGCATACCCGTAGGGGTATATTACCCTCCCCGGGGTCAGCACCGTCGTAGCCTGAAGGCTTCGTACACCGCCGGAACCCAAGGAGCACCGTGAGCAGCACCCACCCGGACACCGGGCCGCCGACCTGGCGACTGCTCCTCGGATACGTACGGCCCCACCGGTGGACCCTCCTGGCGGGTGCCCTGCTCTCGCTCCTGACGGGGGCCACCGGTCTGCTGCTGCCGCTGGTGGCACGGGAGTTGATCGACGACCTGTCCCACGACCGCGCGATCACCGGCGCGTTGTTCGTGATGTCGGGGCTGGTGGTCGCCAACGCGGCGCTGGGCGGGCTGGGTTCGTACGTACTGCGGCGCACCGCGGAGTCGGTGGTGCTCGGTGCGCGGCGGGCACTGTCGTCGTATCTGCTGCGCCTGCGCATCACGGCCGTGGACCGCACCGAGCCCGGCGACCTGATGGCCCGGATCACCTCGGACACCACCCTGCTGCGCGAGGTCACCACCGACTCGCTCGTGGGCCTCGGCACCGGCGGGCTCACCCTGGTGGCGACCGTGGTGATGATGGGGCTGGTCGATCCCGTGCTGCTGGGCGTCACCTTGGCGGTGATCCTGGTCGCGGGCACGGTCCTCGGGGTGATCGTGCCGCGCATCAACCGGGCGAGCCGGCAGGCGCAGGACGCCGTCGGCGTGATGGGCGCCGCACTGGAGCGCATCCTCGGCGCGCTGCGCACGGTGAAGGCGTCCGGTGCCGAGCACCGGGAGGAGCGGACGCTGCACGCGGCGGCCGAGGAGTCCTGGCGGCAGAGCGTGCGGGCTGCCAAGTGGTCGGCGGCCGCGGGCAACACGGCGGGGCTCGCCATGCAGATCGCGTTCATCACGGTGCTCGCGGTGGGCGGTGCGCGGGTCGCCACGGGTGCCATCGCGGTCGGCACGCTGGTCGCGTTCCTGTTGTACGTCTTCTACCTGATGTCGCCGATCCAGCAGGTCGTCGGGGCGATCACGCAGTACCAGACGGGGGCCGCGGCGCTCGCCCGTATCCAGGAGGCGCTGCGGCTGCCCGCCGAACCGGCCGCGCCGCCCGCGCCGTTGCCGGTCGACGGGGCCACGCCGGCCGCCGTCGCCTTCCGGGACGTCCGGTTCCGGTATGCCGAGGATCTGCCGTACGTGCATCACGGGGTGACGTTCGAGGTGCCCGCGTGCGGGATGACGGCCTTTGTCGGGCCTTCGGGGGCGGGCAAGACGACGGTGTTCTCGTTGATCGAGCGGTTCTATGATCCCGAGGCGGGGGTCGTGACGCTGGACGGGCGGGACCTCGCGGAGTGGGATCTGCCGCAACTCCGTTCCGCGATCGGGTACGTGGAGCAGGACGCGCCCGTCCTGTCGGGATCGCTGCGGGAGAATCTGCTGCTCGGGAATCCGGAGGCGGACCAGGCCGCGGTCGCGCGCGTGCTCAAGACGACCCGGCTCGACGGTCTGGTGGCCAAGCTGCCCGACGGCCTGGAGACGCTGGTCGGGCACCGGGGGACCAAGCTGTCCGGCGGGGAGCGGCAGCGGGTGGCGATCGCCCGGGCGCTGCTGCGGCGGCCCCGGCTGTTGCTGCTGGACGAGGCCACGTCCCAGCTGGACGCGGTGAACGAGGCGGCCCTGCGCGACACGGTGGCGGACGTGGCCCGGACGACCACGGTGCTGGTCGTCGCACACCGGCTGTCCACGGTGACGATGGCCGACCGGATCGTGGTCATGGACGCGGGGCGGGTCCGGGCGGTGGGCACGCATCGCGAGCTGGTCGCCGGGGACCCCCTGTACGCGGAGCTCGCCGCGACACAGTTCCTCGCGACCGCCGGGTGAGCGCGGGCGCGCCCCGTCGGACACGCGTCGAGGGCCGCCCGGTGATCCGGGGCGGCCCTCGCTCGTCGTGCGGGAGAGTCAGTGGACGGCCGGTACCAGCCCGGTGACCGGCGCGACGAGGCCCGTGAGCTGGCCCAGCTGGTTCAGGTCGTTGAGCTGGTTGAGGCCGGCGAGCTGCCGGGACACCGGCGGGATCTCGTCCTTGTGCTCCGCGGGGATGTCGCTCGCCGCGAGCGAGTCGAGCACGGCGATGGGGTTTACCCGCCCGGCGTCCGGAGCGGCCGCGTTCGCGAGGGGGGCGGTCAGGCCGGTGACGCCGACGGCGAGACCGACGGCGGCAACCATACGTCGAGTTGAGATCATGTTCCCTGCAACGTGCGCGGGGCCCCGACGGACACGGCCGGCCCTCGCCCCTCACCCGTCAGGCGGAGCGCCCGGTCTGCGCTTGCCGTGACCGCCGGGGCGGAGGAGTCTCGAAGGAACAGCCCCACGCGACCCGCTCCTCGTCGGGCCGCGGCCCTCGAAGGAGGCCATCATGGGCACCGCGGCAAGCTCCGGCTTCAGCACCGAAACCCTCCGCAGCGTCATCGAAGGAAACTCCGCGGCGAATGTCCTGTCGCTCTACGCGGACGACGCCGAACTGCGCGTCGTGGACCGCAACAGCCAGCCCAGCCACCCCACAGTGCTGCACGGCAGGGACCAGATCAGCGCGATGCTCGACGACGTCTACAGCCGCGACATGACGCACAAGCTGGAACGGTGCGTCGTCGACGGCGACCACGCCGCCTTCAGCGAGTCCTGCCGGTACTCCGACGGGGTCCGCGTCCTCTCCGAGTCGATGCTGACACTCCGGGACGGCAAGATCGTCGAGCAGACCATGATCCAGGCCTGGGACGAGTAGCGGGAAGGACGCCGAAGGTCCAGCTCGCAACGACACCGACCTGGGCCTTCCCGGCGTGCCGACCGGCGCGTCGGTTAGTGTGACGAACGGACCGTGACTGGCGCTGAGGTGGAGCACCACCGTGGAGCGGTCCGCACACCCGATGCCGTGCGCCTGGGCGATTCCTACGATCGGCTCAGGAGTGGATCATGTCTCAGGCACGGCTCATGGACGGCACCGCGCTCGCCCGGCGCATCGTCGAGGACACCGCGAAGCGGGCCGCCGACCTCACCGTGCGCACCGGACAGGCCCCCTGTCTCGCGACGGTCCTGGTCGGTGAGGACCCCGCCTCCGTCACCTACGTCCGTATGAAGCGCAACCGCTGCCGCGCGGCCGGTATCGAGTCGCGGCACGTGCCACTGCCCGCGGCGACCACCACCGGGGAACTGGTCGGCACGCTGCGCGCCCTCTCGGACGATCCCGCCGTGCACGGCATCCTGCTCCAGCACCCGATGGGCGCGCACATCGACGAGCGGGCCGCGTTCGAGGCGATCGCTCCGGAGAAGGACGTCGACGGGGTCACCTTCGCCTCCTTCGCGACGATGAGCTTCGGCCTGCCGGGCTTCGTGTCCTGCACCCCCGGCGGGATCATGCGACTGCTCGACGCGTACGACGTCGATCCGGCCGGGAAGCGGGCCGTGGTCGTGGGCCGCAGCGCCATCCTCGGCAAGCCGGCCGGCATGCTGCTGCTCGCCCGGGACGCCACGGTCACCTACTGCCACTCCCGTACGGCGGACCTGTCGGCGGTCGTACGGGAGGCGGACATCGTCGTCGCCGCGGTGGGCCGGCCCCGGCTGATCCGGGGCCGGGACCTCAAGCCCGGCGCGGTGGTCGTCGACGCCGGCTACAACGCGGGCAACGTCGGTGACGTCGACTTCGACTCCGCGGTGGAGCGGGCCTCGCTGATCACGCCGGTGCCGGGCGGGGTCGGTCCGATGACCATCGCCACGCTGCTGGAGCAGACCGTCCGAGCGGCGGAGGCGGCCGCCCGACAGGGCTAGGTCAGTTCAGCGTCCACTTCTGGTTGTTCTGGCCGTTGCACGTCCACAGCACCATCGGGGTGCCGTTGGCCGTGCCCGCGTCGTAGGCGTCCAGGCAGAGACCTGCGTTGACGTTGGTGAGCGTGCCGTCTTGGTTGACGTTCCACTTCTGGTTGTTCTGGCCGTTGCAGTCCCAGATCACGACCTTGGTGCCGTTGGCCGTGCCCAGGTTGTAGGCGTCCAGGCACTTGTTGCCGTAGACGACGAGCTCCTTGCGGGAGGTGTACGTCCACTGCTGGTTCCGGCCGCCGTTGCAGTCCCAGAGCTCGGCCTGGGTGCCGTTGCCGATGGTGTTGTCGTAGATGTCCAGGCAACGGCCGGACTGGGTGCCGACGGCGAGGGTGCCGTCGGTGCCGGGCAGCGGGCGGACCGTGATGTCGGCGAGGGTCGGGGCGCCCGTGAAGGTGAGGGTGTTCGAGGAGCCCTTGGACAGGGCGACCTGGACCGAGACGGTGCCCTGGGAGGAGCCGGTGGGCGGGAAGGAGACCGTGGTCGTGCCCTGGCCGTTGACCTTGAGGGTCGCGGTGCGGGCCGCGGCGGTGGTGTTGGTGTAGGCGACGTCGACGGTCTTGATCCCGGTGTTCGCGGCGCCCACGCCGGAGAAGCTGGACGTGCCGGTGTAGGTGCTGCCGGCGGCCTCGGTCCCGCCGGTCACCGTGAGCATCACCGAGCCGCCCGCCGGGACGCCGGTGGTGTAACCCGTGCCGTACGTGCCGATGCCGGCCCGTGCCCACAGGTCACGGACGGCCGCGCTCGCGCCGGTCAGGCCCAGGTCGGCCCAGCGGACGGTGATGTTCTGCGCGCTGGAGGTGCGGTTGAGGAGGACGACGGCACGGTTGCCGGTGCCGGACAGGACCTTGCCGTAGACCTGGAGCCCGGTGGTGTCCTCGGCGACCTTGACGCCCTGGAGACCGCGCGGGTCCTGGTCGACGGCGATGACCTCGGGGTTCTTGAGGATGTCCGCGGTCTCGGCGGTCATGGTGGCCAGGTTGTTGCCGGCCAGGAGCGGTGCTCCGGAGATGGCCCACAGGTTCATGTGGGTGCGGTTCTGCGCGGCGGTGAAGCCGTCCATGCCGACCATCAGCATGTCCGGGTCGTTGTGGTAGCCGGTGTGCTGGGCCGTGGGGTGGAGGTTGCGGTCGTAGTTGGTCAGCAGGTTCGTCATCGACGGCTTGTTGCCGTAGAGGATGATGTCGTCGTTCGTCCGCCACATCGCGCCCTGCCCGGGGGCCCAGTTCCAGGGGTTCTGCCGGCCCCAGTTGCACAGCGACAGGGTCATCGGGCGGCCCGTGGTGGCGGTGGCCCGGGCGATCGCGTCACTGATCGACTGGTACGTCGTCCTCGCGTCGAGTCCTTCCGCGTCGCCGCCGCACCAGTCGACCTTCACGAAGTCGAAGCCCCACTGGGAGAACCGGAGCATGTCCTGGTCGTAGTGGCCCTCGCTGCCCGAGCCGGGGGCGGCGGGGCGCCCCGTCGGGTAGTAGTAGCCGCAGCCGTCCTTGCCGGCGTCGGTGTAGATGCCCGCCTTGAGGCCCTTGCCGTGGATGTAGTCGGCGATGGCCTTCATGCCGCCGGGCCACTCGGACTCGTCGACGGTGATGTTCCCGGCGCTGTCGCGGGTGCCCTGCCACCAGCCCTCGTCGATGTTGACGTACTTGTATCCCGCCGCCGGGAGACCGGACGCGACGAACGCGTCGACCTGCGACTTGATCACGCCGTAGTCGATCTTCGCGGCGAAGCTGTTCCACGACGCCCAGCCCATCGGCGCCGAGGGCACCGGTATCTGCCGGCCGGTCGTGGCCTGCGCGGGGGCCGGCTGGGCGAGGAGCAGCGCGGCGGTGACGGTGAGGGCGAGGACGAGAGCGCGGTGGGCCAGGGCCCGGAGGCGTCCTGCGAGACCTCTGCGGGGCGTTCGCGGTGGGGGGTACATGCGGCTCCTTCTGGCGGGGACACCAGATCTGGTCGACATTTCGAACGAGGAACGATGTTTCGAACATCGCTGCGCGCCGAAGCTAGAGCCACAGGAGAGTCAAGTCAACGGATGCGACAGGGGTGAACCGACCGGCGGGGAGGGGCACTTCGCCCGGGAGGACCACCGGTCACGACGGCACCGCACGCGACCGCCGTCGCGCTCACCCCCGGCCCGGCTCCCACCCTGTCGGCCGGAGGATGCCCAGCAGCTGCCGCACGAGCTCCTCCACGACCTCGTCCAGGGTCGCGTCCACCCACCCGGCGTTCCAGTCGTGCAGCAGCCCGTTCACACTGCCGATGAACGCGGTCGCCGCGAGCCGGTAGTCCCGCCGGGCGGCCTCGCCCCGCGCGACAGCGCGGTTGGCCTCGGCGCACACCAGATCGACCCAGTGCGCCCGGCGGGCCAGCCGCTGCTCCTCCAGCCGCGGGCTGACGCCGATGATCTCCACGAACGTGATCCGCACCCGGCGGGGATCGGACGTCACGTTCGCCGCGTACGCGTGGAAGATCGCCGCCACGCGCTCGGCGAGCGGCAGGTGGTCCGCGTCGGCCACGGCGGCCACGACGGCCGAGGTCGCCCAGTCGTTGACCTCCAGGTGGAGCGCGGCCAGGACGTCCTCCAGGGTGCGGAACTCCTCGTAGAACTGCCGGGTGGACAGGCCCGCGGCCTCACTGAGGGCCGCGACGGTCGTGGCGCGGTAGCCGGGGGCGTCCCCGAAGAGCTGGAGTGCCGCGTCCAGGAAACGGCGGCGCCGCTCGGCCTGCCGCTCCGCGGCGGTCTTGCCGCCGTAGCGGCCGGTCGGGGCCTTGAGCCTGCCCGTCACGGCACCTCCTGTCCGGGCCGGCGAGTCCGGCCTCTCGTCTGAGCGCCAATTTTGTCGTGTACGCAGTCTTGTGGAGAAGGCCCCCCCTTCCTTACTTTGCAGTAAGTTAACTCTGAAAGCACGCGTCTTCAGTTTTGCCGTCTTGGCATGCCCCCGTCATGAGCCGCCCAGAGGGAGACCCGTCATGCCTGTTCTCAAGCCCAGACACCTGTGTGCCATGGCCGCCGCCGTCGTCCTGACCGCCACCGCCCCCGCGACCGTCGCCTCCGCCGCCCCCGCCGCGGACAGCGCCGCCCTGCGCGAGGTGCTGTTCGTGGGCAACAACTGGGACGGCACCGCCGACGTCATCAAGTCCTCCGGCGATCTGGCGAAAATCGGCCGGATCAACGTCGTCCCCGACAAGGACGCGCGGATGGCGGAGATCAACGCCGACCCCATCAAGTGGATCTACTTCATGGCGATCCGCAACAGCGTCGGCGAGGGCCACGACCAGTTCGTCGACGACATGTACTCCACGCCGGACGGCAAGTCCGTGGTCGTCTCACGGCCGAGCTTCGCGGACGTGGTGTCGATCGACCTGGCCACCGGGAAGATCAACTGGCGTTTCAAGGTCTCGGGTTACCGGGCGGACCACATGGCGGTCTCCCCCGACGGCACCCGGGTCGCGGTGTCGGCCTCCACGGCGAACACCGTGCACGTGCTGAACATCAACACCGGTCAGCAGCTCGGTTCGTTCGCCACCGGCGACAAGCCGCACGAGAACATCTTCAGCAGGGACGGCAAGTACATCTGGAACATGGCGATCGGTGACGTGAACACCGACTCCGACGCGCCCTGGCTGGACTGGACGAAGGGCGACCGGCACATCACGGTGGTGGACGCGACCACCTACAAGCAGGTCAAGACCATCGACATGCGGGACAGGCTGAACGCCATCGGCCTCACGGACTACTCCGACGCCGTCCGTCCGGCCGTGTTCTCGCCGGACGAGTCCAAGCTGTACTTCCAGGTGTCGTTCTTCAACGGCTTCTTCGAGTACGACGTCGCCACCGACAAGATCACCCGCACCAAGACCCTGCCGAAGAACCCGGCGACCAGCGACGACCGCACCACCATGGTCAACGACTCGCGCCACCACGGCCTTTCGATGAGCCCGGACGGCAGCAAGCTGTGTGTCGCGGGCACGATGGACGACTACGCGACCGTCGTGAACCGCACCACCCTCCAGGAGGGCCCGCTCGTCCCCGCCTCGAAGCCGTACTGGGCGACGGTCAGCGGCGACGGCAAGAGCTGTGTCGTGTCCGAGAGCGGCGCCGACCAGGTCACCGCGATCGACTTCGCGACCGGCCAGAAGACGGTGTCCGTGCCGGTGGGCGACCATCCGCAGCGGGTGCGGCTGGGCCACGTGGCCGCGGACTGGACCAGCCCGGCCTCGTAGGCCGGGGGAATCCGGAGCGTCCGAAGCCGGGTACCGCCTCCGCGACGGAGGCGGTACCCGGCTTCGCGTGCGGGCACGGACCGGACGGCCCGTCGTGTCCGGCCGCCGGACACGACGGCTCCGTCGCCGCTCAGCCGATCTTCTGGGCCACCCAGGACGCCAGTTCGGCCTTGGCCGCGTTCAGCGCGGACGCGGAGGGCGCGGTGGCCCCGTTGGTCACCAGCGCGTAGTGCAGGACGCCGGAGTCCGCGTCGGTGAGCAGCAGGCGGCGGCTGCCGGTGCCGCCCGGTTCCGCGACCGCGCCGACCGGGGTCGACGAGGTGTACGCGGGCGGACCGGAGACCGAGCCCAGGTCGGAGACCACCGTGGTGGTCGCGGTCGGGAAAGAGGCGGGCAGATGGAGTTCGGTGGGCGCCGAGCCGCTCGCCGAGCGCCACACCAGCACCGCGTACTGGCCGGACCCGACGAGAGCGGACACCTTTGGCAGACTGCTCGGCACCGGGTTCCAGGTCAGGGTCGTGGACCCGTCGCGCGAGCGGTCCTCGTAGGTGAAGGCGACCGTGGTGCCCGAGGTGGCGCTCGGGTAGATCCGGTCGAGGAGCCGGGCGTCCTGGCGCAGTACCGCGGTGCCCGAGTCGTCGAGCCGTACGGCGGAGAGGTCCTCGTCGTTCCAGGCGTCACCCGACGTCCTGACCTTGTCGGGGTTGTCGTTCATCAGCTCGTGGTGACGGCCGTTGTAGATGTCCCACTGCCACTGGCTGCCGGAGAGGACGGGCCCCGAACCGGCGGGCGCAGACCACCAGTTGGCGCCCTTCACCCGGGAGTCGAGGGCCTGGTACATGGCCTTGAGGACGGTCGGCGCCTTGCCGGCGGTCGAGCCGTTCAGCGGGTGCCCGAACTCGCTGACCACGGCCGTCGTCCCGGCCGCCGCCGCACGGTCGCGGACCGTGCCGAAGTCACCGGTGTACTGGCCGTCGGAGGCGTTGCCCCACATCAGGATGCCGGAGATGGCCTTCTGATCGTAGAAGTGGGTGTTGAAGACGTACCGGGAACCGAGTGTGCCGGCGTCGAGGAGGCCACCCTCCTCCTTGCTGACGTTGCCGTTCCAGAAGAGGTTCGGTTCGACCATCGCGGGCTTGTCCGCCCAGCCGGCCGCGTCCATCCGGGCCCGGAACTTCACGTAGAAGGGCCACAGCAGGTCGCGCTCCCAGGTGCGGCTGTTCTGCCCGGAGTCGTAGGTGCCGGCGTAGGGCTCGTTGTAGGGGTCGAAGCCGACCACGCCGGCGAACTCCTCGGCGGTGAGGTTGGCCTTGAGGTAGGCCATGGTCTTCTGCGCGGTGGCCAGGAAGGCGTCCTGGAGGCCGTACCTGTTGTGCCAGAAGTCGTACTGGGCCGCCTTCACCGCGCCGTTCTGGGTGATGTTCTGGCCCCAGAGCAGGCAGATGCCGCAGGACTCGGCGGGGTACTTGCCGAGCGCGACGGCCCAGGCGGGTGCGCCGTCGCCGGTGTACCAGCTGCCCGAGTTGAACAGCCAGCGGGAGTACAGGTCCTGATGGAAGTCGGGGTAGACCCGGATACCCGCGTCGAGGAACGCCCGCATCTGGGCCGTGGCGTCGGCCAGATAGGCGCTGTCGACCTGGCCCCTCACCGGTTCCGCGTAGGCCCACGAGAGCAGGAAGCGCACGGAGTTGCCGCCGCCGAGGGCTCTGAGCGCGGTGGCGGACTTGGCGGCGTCGGCGACCGAGGCGAAGGGCAGGCCCTTGTTCTCGGCGAGCTTGGTCTCGCCGGAGACGTTGTAGCCACGCAGCACGACCTCGCGGCCGTTGCCGTCGACGAACCGTCCGTTCTGGACGGTGAGGGGGGTGTCGTCGAAGGAGAGGGAGTCGGTGAGGGCGTCGGCGGGGGCGGGCCGGGCGCCCGCGACCGTCAGGAATCCGCAGAGGACAACCAGAACAACGAGCAGACGTGCGCGTTTATTCGGCATGTCCATTACAGTCCGGCCATTTCGGTACAACGTCAACACCATCTGACTGATGAGTAAGTTTCACTTTCGTCGCATCCGACGCCTCATCCGCCGACTCGACGTGTCACGTTCAACAGATACTCCCGGCGGTTGAGGGGGTTGTGATCACTGCGTGGGCGCCGCGGAACGGTTCCGTGCGAGACCGGCGCGTAGTGGTCGAAGCCGCTCTCCCACTCCCCCTCGCCACGCGTAAGCCCGGGCAGCCGCTGCTCGAGACCGTGCACCCGGGCGGCCGGCACCGCGCCCTCCAGGACACACCGGTCGCCCCGGGTCAGCGTGGTCCGCGGTACGGCGCGCAGGGCGGCCAGCACCGGCAGCAGGGCGCCGAGGGTGTCGGCCGGAGCCTCGACGCGGAACCGGTGCATCGGCTCGTACACCCGGGTGCCCGCCCGGCGCAGCGCCTCGACGAGGACCAGCGGGGTCAGGCCCCGGAAGTCGGCTCCGGTGCTGGACATGCTCTTGTCGAAGCCCTGGTGGGCGTGGCTCTGCCGGGGCCAGTAGCCACAGTGGGTCAGGGTGACCGTGCAGTCGGTGACCTGCCAGCCGGCAAGACCCTGGCCGAGGGTCTCGCGCACGGTGTCCTCGACCGCCTTGAAGAAGGCGTACGGCATGGCGCCGAGCTCCACCTCCAGCCGGAAGGCCACGCCCGAGCCAGCCGGTGCCGGGTCGACGCGCAGGCCGACGGTGGCGAGGAAGGGGTTGGCGTCCTTCTTGATGAACTCCGCGGCCTCGCCGGTCCCGGCCGGGCGCTCGATGCACAGCGGCGTGGTCTCGCGGAAGCCGACGTCGAGGCCGAACTCCTCGGCGAGCGTGGCCTGGACGACCTCCTTCTGGACCTCGCCGTAGAGGGAGACGGAGGTCTCCTGACGGACCTCGTCGTGGCGCAGGTCGATCAGCGGGTCCTGCTCGGCGAGCCGGGTGAGGGCGAGGTGGAGGGACCTGGCGTCGGTGTCCGGGCCGGGCACGACGACCGTTTCGAGGGAGGGCGGGGCGAAGAAGCGGCCGTGGGCCTTGCGGGGTTCGCCGAGGGTGTCGCCGACGCGGACGCCGGCGAGGCCCCACAGCTTGGCGATCCGTCCCGCGGCGACCGTCTCCCGACGGGCTTCGGTGCCCCCGTCGAAGACACTGATCGCGGTGACACGGCCCTCGGCGCGCGCCTCGCCGAACGGCACCGTGTCGCGGACACCGAGCGTCCCGGAGAACAGACGCGCGTACGCGACCTTCTCCCCCGCGGGGCCCCGCTCGGCCTTGAACACCGTGCCGGAGACGGGCCCCTCCGGGTCGCCGTCCGCGGCCGGCAGCAACTCCCGGACACCGGTGATCAGTTCGGGCACTCCCGCACCCGTGACCGCCGACCCGAAGTACACCGGGTGCACCAGGGCCTGCCGGGTCTGCGCGGCCAGAGCCCTGCGCAGGAGATCGGCGTCGACCCGCTCCTCGACCCAGGCCGACAGAAGGTCGTCGTCATGGTCGGCGAGGACGTCGTGGGCCCCGATGCCCGGGAGGAACCGGGCCTCGCGGGTGCCGGGTCCGTCCACCGTCCCCATCGGCACGATCGCCGCGGTGAGGCGCTCCCCGATGGCTCGCAGCACCCGGTCGGGCCGGGCTCCGCGCCGGTCGATCTTGTTGACGAGGAGGAGGGTCGGGATGCGCAGCCGCTGGAGGGTCCGCCACAGGACGCGGGTCTGCGCCTGGACGCCCTCGACGGCCGAGACGACGAGCACGGCACCGTCGAGCACGCCGAGGACGCGCTCCACCTCGGCGATGAAGTCCGGGTGGCCGGGGGTGTCGATGAGGTTGACGGTCACGTCGTCGACGGCGAAGGAGACGACGGCCGACTTGATGGTGATACCGCGCCGGCGCTCCAGCGCGAGCGTGTCGGTGCGTGTGCTGCCGGCGTCGACGCTGCCGATCTCGTCGATGACTCCGGCCGAGTGCAGCAGCCGCTCGGTCAGGCTGGTCTTACCGGCGTCGACGTGGGCGAGGATCCCGAGGTTGAGCAGGTGCACGAAGCGTCATGTCCTTTGGCGAGAGGGAGATTCCTTCCGGGACGGACAGGGACGCAGTGCGCATGACGGCTCCAGGATCGTGCGGCGGCGAGGACACCCGCAGTCCAGCAGGTGCGCGCTCCCGGCGGCAACGGATTTACGGCGGACCGATCGTGTCCCGCCCCTCGCCCCCGCCGTGCCGGACGGGCGCGGGGGTACCCGGCTCGGCGAGAGAAGGTGAGGTGGTCGTGGTGGTGTTGCCGGACGGCTGGGCGCGTGGCGGTCCTGAGCCGCTCGCGGCCCGGATGCGACGCTTGCCCCGGCCGGCGCACCGGGTGATCCGGGCCGATCCGCTCAAGCCGGTCCCGGTCACGCGCCCCGGCCGCGCCGGAGCGTCCGGCGGTGGTGAAAGGAGCCGACGATGCGTGACATCCTCCCGACGCTGAACCGCTGGTACACGGCGGGGCTGCCGTTCGGGCTGGCCACGGTCGTCTCCACGAGCCGCAGCGCGCCCCGCGACCCGGGGGCGGCCATGGCGGTCGGCCCGGACGACGAGGTCGTCGGCAGTGTGTCCGGCGGCTGTGTCGAGGGGGCCGTCTTCGAGCTGGCGCGGGAGGTCGTGGCGAGCGGCGAGGCCCGACTGGAGACCTTCGGGTACAGCGACGAGGACGCGTTCGCGGTGGGGCTCACCTGCGGCGGGGAGATCACCCTTCTCGTACGGCCCGTGACGGCCGCTCTCGATCCCGCGTTCGGCGAGATCGCGGAGTCGGTGGCGGCGGGCGACCCGGTGACCGTGGCGACGGTGACGGAGGGCCCCGCGCCCCGTGGTGCCACGCTCGTTGTGTGGCCCGACCGCGTCGCGGGCTCCCTCGGCGCGGGCGGCCTGGACGTGGCGGTCACCGCCGACGCCCGCGGCGAACTCGCCCTCGGCGCGACCGGGTCGAGGCGCTACGGCCCGCACGGCGAGCGGCGCGAGGACGCGGTCGGCGTCTTCCTGCACTCCTTCGCCCCGCCGCCCCGCATGCTGGTCTTCGGCGCGATCGACTACGCGGCCGCCGTCGCCCGGATCGGCGCCTTCCTCGGCTACCGGGTCACGGTGTGCGACGCGCGCCCGGTCTTCGCCACGCCGAAGCGCTTCCCGCCGGGCGTTGAGGTCGTCGTGGACTGGCCGCACCGCTACCTGAGCGGCACCGACACCGACGACCGCACGGTGATCTGTGTACTGACCCACGACCCGAAGTTCGACGTGCCCCTGCTGGAGAAGGCGCTGCGCCGGCCCGCGGCGTACATCGGGGCGATGGGCAGCCGACGTACGCACGACGACCGGATGACGCGGCTCGGCGCATCAGGGCTTGCCGAGGCCGAGCTGGCCCGGCTGCGCTCGCCGGTGGGCCTGGACCTCGGGGCCCGTACGCCCGAGGAGGTCGCCGTGTCGGTGGCCGCCGAGATCATCGCCCTGCGCTGGGGCGGCAGCGGTGCCCCGCTGACCGGGACGGCGGGGGCGATCCACCCTTCCCCGTAGGCCGTGCCACCGCGGGACGCGTTACCGGACGGCCGGGCGAGCCCGCCCAGTTCCCGTACCGGTCGCCAGGCACGTGGCGGCGGGTCCGAAGACGGTGAGGCGCAACGCGTGTGAGACGCGCGCAGAGGGGAACGCGGCGCCCTGAGGGAGAGGGCGGTCGAGCCCTCACCCCGCCTCCCATCGGGAAGGAGGTCCGTGAAAGCGCACACTCGCAGCGTCCGGGCCGCTCTCCGGTACACGGGGCGGCCCGGACCACGTCACTGCCGGTGAGCCGGGGGAAGCCCACGGCCGGAGACCTCACCGAAGATCCTACGAAGCGACGGTCCGCGGCGGCAGCCGGTGCAGGTGGACGTCCGTCAGGCGGCCGTCGGCCACGGTGGCGGTCATGTAGGTGCAGTGGGGCTGTCGGCGGCGGTCGGTCGGTGAACCGGGGTTGAGCAACCGCAGTCCGCCGGGGGCGGTGGTGTCCCACGGGATGTGGCTGTGGCCGAAGACCAGGACGTCGGCGTCGGGATAGCGGGCGGCGCACCGGGCCTCGCGCCCCTGGGCGGCACCGGTCTCGTGGACGACGGCGAAGCGCACACCGCCCAGTTCGACGTACGCCACCTCGGGCAGCCGGGCGCGCAGTTCCGGTCCGTCGTTGTTGCCATAGACGCCGACCAGGCGGCTGCTGCGGCTCTCCAGCAGGTCGAGGGTGTCGGTGTCGACCCAGTCGCCGGCGTGGAGGACGACGTCGGCGTGCGGGAGTTCGGCGAGCAGCCGGTCCGGCAACTGCTTGGCGCGCTTGGGGAGGTGGGTGTCGGACATGAGCAGGAGACGCACGGGATCACCCTAGGGGGCTTGCGGCCGACCTCGCCCCGCATGGGCAGCGTGCGCGCAGGCGTGGGCCACAAGAGCGGGTCTCCCGCAGTCCGGATGCCGGGCAAATGGAACCGCCGGCCCGCTCAGAGCCTCTTCCTCAGCGCAACCATCCCTCCGCCCGACACCCACGCACAGGCGGGCGCCCTTGGTGTATCCCGCGCCACGCGTCAAGACGGCCTGCTGACACGGCACTTGTCCGGCAGCGCTAACATCGGCCCACAAAGCGTCAATCCGTGACGCAAGCCACAAGTCACCCAAGGAGTCCGGACACCGATGCCGGTCAAGGTCAGCGTCGTCATCCCCGTCTACAACCCGGGGAACTACATCGAGGACTGCGTCGCCTCGCTGCGCAGGCAGTCCCTGCCCCCCGAGGAGTTCGAGGCGATCTTCGTCGACGACGGTTCGACCGACGACACGCCGGCCCGGCTCGACGCGCTGGCCGCCGAGGTCGCGAACATCACGGTCATCCACCAGGAGGCCTCGGGCTGGTCGGGCAAGCCCCGCAACGTCGGGATCGAGGCGTCCCGGGGCGAGTTCGTCATGTTCGTCGACAACGACGACTACCTCGGCGACGAGGCCCTTGAGCGGATGTACGACTACGCGGTCGCCAACGGCGCCGACGTGGTCGTGGGCAAGATGGCCGGCAAGGGGCGGGGCGTCCCGGTGGAGCTGTTCCGCCGCAACCACCCCCGTGCCACCGTCGACAACGCCCCGCTGATCGACAGCCTGACACCGCACAAGATGTTCCGGCGGGCCTTCCTCGACCGCATCGGGCTGCGCTTCCCCGAGGGCAGGCGCCGGCTCGAGGACCACGTCTTCGTCACCGAGGCGTATCTGCGCGCGGACAACGTCTCCGTGCTCAGCGACTACGTCTGCTACTACCACCTCAAGCGCGACGACGCCTCCAACGCGGGCTTCCAGCGCTTCGACCCGGTGGGTTACTTCGCGAACCTGCGCGAGGCGCTCGACGTCGTCGAGAAGTACACCGAGCCGGGCCCGACCCGCGACCGGCTGTTCCGTCGCTGGCTGCGCAACGAGATGGTCGAGCGGATGCGCGGCAAGCGGCTGCTCGCCGCGCCCGAGGACTACCGCAAGGAGCTCTTCGCCGAGATCCGCGGGGTGGTCGTCGAGCGCTTCGGCCCCGGTGTCGCGGCCGGTCTCCAGCCCACCCAGCAGGTCGTCGCCGCGCTGATCGCCGACGGCCGGCTCGACGACCTGGTCGCGTTCGCCGAGTGGGAGGCCTCCGTGGCGTCCCGGGTCGAGCCGGACGGTGTCGAGTGGGACGGCGGTGTGCTGCGGGTCGGCCTGTCCGCCGAACTCACCTCCCACGGGACGCCGATGACGTTCCCCGCCGAGGGCAGCTCTGCCCCGATCACCGAGCCGCCGGCCTCCGTCGAGGAAGCCGTGGACCGGGTCGGCGCCCACAGCGTGGCCGGCTTCAAGCGCGCCACGGTCGAGCTGCTGCTGCGCGAACGGGCCAGCTCCGCCCAGTACTTCCAGCCGGTGGAGTTCACCCGGGAGACCGTCCCGGCCGAGGACGGGCGGGTGCGCCTGGTGCTGCGGGGTACGGCAGCCCTCGATCCGGCCAGCGCCGCCGACGGCGCCCCGCTGGACGCGGGGCTGTGGGACGTGTTCGTCCGCGTCAAGCTCGGCGGCTGGACCAAGCAGTCCCGGCTGGGCCCGGTCTCCCTCAAGGGGGGCACGGCCGCGGAGGCCGGCGTGGCGGGCGGCCGGGTCGTGCTGCCGTACTGGACCGCGAAGCAGGGCACCCTCGCCCTGGACGTGGACACGGCGGGCGAGCGCCTCCAGCTCGGGAGGGTCGCTCCCGGGGAGGTCACGGTGACCGGCGACCGCGTCGAGGTGCCGGTGCCGTTCCATGTGCCCGGGAGGACGCCGGTGCTGCTGGAGCTGACCCGCGGATCCGGCGGCGCGCCCGCGAAGGTGCCCGGCACGCTGCGTCCCCACAGCTCGGTGGCCCTCCTGGAGGCGGAGCTGCCGGTCGGCGAACTGGCCGGGGCGGACTGGCGGGTGGCGCTGAGCCCGGCGCCCGACGCCGGGGAACCGCGGTTCCATCCGCTGCCGTTCACGCTGCGGGTGAAGGGCACCGGCGTCGAGGTGGTGGCCGTGCGCGCACCCCGGCCCGCTGTCGGGCGACCGCTGGTGCGCAGGGCGCGACGGCTGGCCGGCAAGCTGGTCCGCCGGCTCAAGGTCCGCGGCAGGTAGAAACAGATCCGGGGAGGACGCGGACGCGTCCTCCCCGGCCCGGGCCGCTTCGCTCAGCCGGCGTCGCTGAGCTGCTTCAGGCTGGTGCGCAGGTGCTCCCAGTTGCGCTCCCGCTTGCTGCCGCGGTTGCGGGCGTTCACCAGCGGCTTCCAGAACGCGCCCTCGATCAGCGTCTCCGGCTTGATCGCCACCGTCCGCTCCAGGACCGTCTCCGGCACCTTCTGCGGGTCGGGGACCACGTACTCCGCGATGATCTCGTCGTACTTGTCCTTGAGCACCGTGTTGGTCGGGTCCGCGCCGAAGACCACGAGCTGCCCGGTGGGCTCGGTGTCGACCAGGACCGTCACCAGGTCGGGCCGGTAGCGGTTCAGGACCTCGATGACCTTGTAGACGTCACCGGTCCAGGCGTTGGTGTGCCGGTCGCGGGCGGCCTCGTCCACGTTGCGCGGCAGCATGTCGTCGAAGACGATCACGCTGGCCCAGTCCGAGTACTTCTCGACGTTGATGAAGTCGCGCAGCGCGTACTCGAACAGGTGCATGCCGTCGATGAACGCCAGGTCGAGCGTGACGTCCTTCCAGTACCCGAAGGGACTGCGGTTGCGGACGATGTTGCGCAGCGGGTGGCGGCCGCCCTTGAGGTGCTGGAGCGGGTTCTCGCGCGCGAAGAAGTCGTCGCTGGTGGCCTTCGCCAGGTGGACGTCGCAGCGGATCTCGGAGACCACCTTGAACGCCGGGTCGATCGCGATGCTCGGTACCCGGGAGAACGTCAGGCTGCGGCCGTCGTTGACGCCGATCTCCAGGTAGTTGCGGTTCGCGCTGGCTTTGTGGAGCCCCCGCAGGAACTCGTGACGTTTCACTGGGAAATCTCCTTGCGGATGTGTGGCAGTGCTTCGTGCAGGGCGGACCGCCGGTCCCGGTGCGAGTCCGGCGCGACCTCCGTCCACCGGTCGCGCCCTGGGGCGGCGACGTGGGCGGGGCGTGGTGCGGGCCCGCTGAGGGCCCCGCTGCTGGTGGGGCCGCACCGGTACGGGTCGACCGGGCCGCCGGAACATGCCCCGTCCCGGTCCGCACCGGCTGCCCGCGCCGGAACCGGTTCCGTGGAACATACCTGCTGTGAGCTTCCCATGACAGGACTTCGCGCCGCTGAGCATGATCCGGAGGGAAAAGGCTGGCAAAGCGCGGAAAGACGGAGGGTGGCCCTCCGGGTGCGGCGGGCGGCATCGGGCGTGTCGGCGCGGGCGGCTGCGGCGGCGCGGAGGCTCACGAAGGGACGTGAAGAGACGTGTGCCGTGTCGTGGTCCGCGGCGGTATGACAGTGGGCCCGGGGGTCGTCCAGCGGGTGGTGGCGGACGTGGATGATCTCCAACTCGCCTCGCCGGGGCGGCTCGACGGGACGTTCGACGTCGCGGCGGACGGGCGTGCGGTGACGCACGCACGCGCGGGCCGGGGCTTTACGGGGCCGACCCGGCTGCTCCTCCGGGGCATCCGGGCCACCGGACAGCACGAGAGCCTTCATCTGCGCCACCCTAGCCCGCAGCCGCGGGCACCGGCCATGGCGGGGCGACGACTTGGGGTGGTGCGGGGTGGGGCCCACGGGATGGACGCCAGGGCCCGTCCGGCGGATCACGCCGAGGTCGCGGGGTCCTACACGCCGCCTCGGAGTCGGCCTGGTCCGCCGGAGAGGCCCTGGCTAGGGCGTGTTGCGAAAGTCCCGTCGTTCGCCCGAAGGGCGGGCCTCGCGGCGTCAGGTGCGTGCTCTCGGCGTGCCGGGCGGAAGCCCTCGTACTGGATGTACTTGGGCTTTCGCCCGGTGCGGCGAAGGGGGTCCCCCCGTCCGAGCCCTGCGCAGCAGGTTCGAGGATGGGGGCGCGTGCATGGCGTCGCGAGGCAGGCGGGACTTTCGCAACACGCCCTAGTCCTCACCGCGGAAGATGTTGTCCTCCGCCGTGTGTGCCGTGGTGGGGCCGACCCGCTCCTCGACCGCGGGCAGGCACGTCCGCAGGTCTTCGTTGCCGTGCAGGCGGCGGGCCCTGGACCAGCCCGTCTCGGGCCGGCGTGCTGCGGGTTTCTGGGCGGTCTGCGGGGTCACGGCGGTTCACCGTCCTTCCATGCTGCCCTCCGGGTCCCCAGGGCGACGCGGGCCAAACGGGCCGGGAGGCCTGTCGGCCCGTCGCCCCCGCACATGTTTTCGTCGGGGCGCCGGGGCGCCGGGACTTGACGGCCGGCCGGCCGAACCGGCCCGTCCTGCTCAGGTGTTGGGCCGGGCCACGCTGATGTCGCCGAGGGCCGAGCCGGGATCGCGTTCCATGGCCGTGTCACCGAGGGCGACGATGCCGACGGGGCGACCGTGGTCGACGACCGGGATCCTGCGCACGGCGTGTTCGCGCATGAGGCCGATCGCGTGGTCCAGTTCGTCCTCGGGGGTCACGGTCACCAGGTCGTCGCTGCACGCGCCCGCCACGGTGACCTGTTCCAGGTCGCCGCCCTCGGCGAGGGACCGCACGACGAGGTCCCGGTCGGTGACCAGGCCGCGCAGTTCGCCGCCCTCGGTGACCAGGACGGCGCCGAGGTCCTGGTCACGCATGATCCGGGCGACGGCCGTCACGGAGGTCTGCGGTTCCACGGTGACGGGGGCGCTGGTCATGATGTCGCTGACGTGCTGAGTCATGGCGTACCTCTCCGCTGCGGGGCTGGTCCGCCCCGGGTACCCCGCCTCAGACGTCCAGTGCGATCTCGCTCCACACCTGTTTGCCGCCGCTGACGGGGACGCTGCCCCAGGCCGCCGACACGGCCTCGACCAGGAGGATGCCGCGGCCCCCGGTGGCCTCCCAGCCGATGCTGGTGGGCTTGACTGGGGTGCGGGGCGAGGCGTCGGCCACGGAGACGCGCAGCCTCCTGCCGACGAGGGTGAGGTCGAGGCGTACCTGGCCACCGGTGTGCACCAGGGCGTTGGTGACGAGTTCGGAGACGACGAGCAGGGCGCTGTCCATGGCGTCCTCGGGGACGCCCCACACGCGCAGGGTGCGCCGGGTGAAGCGGCGGGCGTGCCGGGCGGCCTCCGGGACCCGCCAGACGGTCCAGCTCTCCCGGAGCGGGAGGGTGGCCATGCCGTCGTAGCGCAGCAGGAGCAGGGCGACGTCGTCGCTGCGACGGGCTCCTCCGAGCAGGACGTCCGCGACGAGGCCGAGGTGGGACGGGTCGGCGGCGGCCACGCCGCGGGCGAAGCGGTCCATGCCCTCGTCGATGTCGGACTCGGTGGACTCGACGAGCCCGTCGGTGGTCAGGGCGATCAGGGTGCCGGGCCCCAGCCGGAGCGGGGTCATCGGGAAGTCGGCCTGGGCCTGCACACCGAGCGGGGGGCCGCCGTCGGCCTCGGCGATCTCCGTGCTGCCGTCGGGGTGGCGCAGCACCGGTGGCAGGTGTCCGGCGCGCACGCACCAGGCGGTGCCCTCCTCCAGGTCGAGGTCCACATAGGTGCAGGTGACGAAGAGGTCGGAGTCCAGGTCCATGAGGAGCCGGTTGGCGTGGGCGACGACGACGTCCGGGGGGTGGCCCTCGACCGCGTAGGCGCGCAGGGCGGTGCGCATCTGGCCCATGAGGGTCGCGGCGGCGGCGCTGTGGCCCTGGACGTCACCGATGACCAGGGCGACGCGGTGGTCGGGCAGCGGGATCACGTCGTACCAGTCGCCGCCGAGCTCCAGGCCCGCGGTGCTCGGCAGATAGCGGGCCACGGCGACCGCGCCGGGCAGCCGGGGCAGACGGCGGGGCAGCAGCTGGCGCTGGAGCATGCCGACGAGTTCGTGCTCGGCGTCGAGGGCGTGGGCGCGCATCAGGGCCTGCCCGGCGAGCCCCGCGGAGGCGGTGAGCAGGGCGCGCTCGTCGGGGTCGAAGTGGTGCGGGGTGTCCCAGCCGATGAGGCAGGCACCCGCCATGCGGCCCGCGGCGGGCAGCGGCAGGACGGCCAGGCCGCCGGGGCCGACCTCGGCGAGAGCGGGTTCGAGGACGGTGCCGGCCGGCCAGATCTGGGCGCGGCCCTCACGCAGCGCGCCGGCCAGGGTGGGCATGGCCCGTACGGGTGCCTCGGGCCACTCGCTGCGCCACTCCAGGCGCCACAGCTCGGGCCAGGACTCCGCTTCGGGCGGGTCGAGGACGGTGACGACGAGCCGGTCGTTCTCCAGCTCGGCGAGGGCGATGCGGTCGGCCCTGAGCGGGGCGCGCAGGGCGGAGACGACAGCCTGGCTGACGTCGCGGACGGTGCCCGCCATGGAGAGGGCGGCGGCCAGGCGCTGGACGCGGGCCACGTCGGTGACGTCGGAGCGCAGCGTGGAGGCGTCGGCGACGGCGCCGACGAGCCGGGCCGGCTGGTCCTCGCCGCCGGGCAGCATACGGCCGCGCAGCCTGAGCCACCTGGGTGGTCCCGTGGGCTGGAGGATGCGGAACTCCAGCTCACGGTCGCCGATGGACAGGTGGCCGGCCTCGAACAGGGACATCAGCGAGGGCAGGTCCTCGGGGACGGTCAGGCCGAGCAGGGTCTCGATCTTTCCGTCGAAGGCCGTCCGGCTCATGCCGAACAGCTCCAGGATGCCGTCGCCCACCTCGACCCGGCCGGTGTCCACGTCGAGGCTGAACGCGTGGGAGCCCGGTGCCGTGCCCTCCGGGGCGGCCGGGGCGGGGCAGACGATGGCGTCGGCGATCAGTTCGAGGCACTTGCGGTCCTCGTCGTCGAATCCGCGCGCGTCCTCGCTGAAGGCGACGAGACAGGCCCGGCCGTCGTCGCCGTGGGCGGGCAGCACGGCCAGGTGGACGTCCCGCCGGGCCGTGAAGCGGGAGTCGGCACAGGCGGCGAGCTCCTGCGGGCCGAGGAACAGCGGCCGGCCCGCGCGGTGCGCGTCGGCGGGCGGGGACTCGCCGGAGACCGGATAGCTGTCCCGCAGCCCGTAGACCGTCCGGGGGACGCCGGCCGATTCGACCAGGCACAGCAGGTCCCCGTCCTCGGAGGGCGTGTACACGGCGGCGAGGGTCGCCCCGGTGAAGACGAGCGCCTGTTCGAGGACGCGGCGCAGCCTCTCCGGCGACTCAGGACGGTCCGTGAGCGCTGCCAGGGCAATTTCGGCACGCAGCGCCCTCGTTCTGCGACCCGCAGCGCCCTCACTCACCACTTGGCCATTACAGCGCTAATACGGCACGTGCGCAGCCCCTGCGGCGTTCGGTGGTGCGATGCGGCGGCCGTACTCGAAACCCCTCGAACACTTCTTGACGCATGCGTTTCGCACAGTGAGCTCGTGACAGCCGTGACTGTCCGTGGCCACCGCCCCGCTGGAAGTCTCTGTGGTGGGCCAAGGAGGGGACGCATGGACAAGCGCTACGAGGTGTACGCGCTAGCCGACAGACACTTCTACGAGACGCCCGACCGGATCTCCGCCGGTGAGGCGCCCGTCTACGAGACGGCGCGCCGCGCGGTGCCGGCCGGCTGGGACGCGGCGCGCATCGGCGACTGGCTGACGCTCACGCCGCTCGGCACGGACGGCAGGCCGGTGCCGGGCCCGTCGCAGGGCTGGAAGATCCACGCCTCGGCCACCCGGGCGAACGCGGAGCGGATCGCCGCCCTCGTGTGGGACTACTGCGTGCCCCGGCGCATCTCGTTCAAGTTCGTGCCCGGCCCGCATCTGCTGCATCTGCGCAACACCAAGTACGCGGCCCGCGACACCAGCGGCAAGTTCGTCACGATCTACCCGGCCGACGAGGAGCAGCTGCACGACGTGCTCCGTGAGCTGGGCGAGCTCCTGGAGGGCTTCGAGGGGCCGTACATCCTCACCGACCTGCGCTGGCACGAGGGGCCGCTGTACGTCCGCTACGGCGCGTTCGCGCGCATGTTCGTCGTCGACGACCGGGGTTCGCTGGTGCCGGCGGTACGGGACGGCGAGGGCAAGCTGGTGCCGGACCGGCGGGCGCCGTCCTTCCAGGTGCCCGAGTGGGTGAAGCTGCCCGCCTTCCTGGAGCCGCACCTGGAGGCCCGCAACACCACGACGGTCGGCGAGCTGCCGTACCGGATCGAGAAGGCGCTGCACTTCTCCAACGGCGGCGGGGTCTACACGGGCACCGACACCCGCGACGGGCGCAGGGTCGTGCTCAAGGAGGGCCGGCCGCACGCGGGGCTCGCCGCCGACGGGGCGGATGCCATCGCCCGCCTGGAGCGGGAGAAGGACGCCCTGGAGCGGGTGGCGGGGACGGGCGTGGTGCCCGAGGTGCGGGACTGGTTCACCCTCGGTGACCACCGGTTCCTCGTCATGGACTTCCTGGAGGGGCGCCCGCTGAACTCGTTCTTCGCCGAGCGGCATCCGCTGCTCGGTCCGGACCCCGATCCGCAGGCCGTCGCCGACTACACGGCGTGGGCGGTGCGCATCCACGGGGCGGTGGAGCGGGCCGTGGATGCGGTGCACGCGCGCGGGATCGTCTTCAACGACCTGCACGTCTTCAACATCATGGTCGGCCCCGACGAGGAGTCGGTGTCCCTGCTCGACTTCGAGGCCGCCGCGCCGGTCGAGGAGAACGGCCGCCAGGTGGTCGCCCACCCCGGCTTCTTCGCCCCGCCGGACCGCAAGGGCATCGACGTCGACCGCTACGCCCTGGCCTGTCTGCGGATCGCCCTGTTCCTGCCGGTGACCACACTGTTCGTGGTGGACCGGGGGAAGGCCGCCCATCTGGCCGAGGTGATTTTGCGTCAGTTCCCGCACGTGCCGAAGGAGTTCCTCGACGAGGCGGTCGCGGAGATCACCCGGGACACCGCCCCGGACACCGGCGGCGAGCGTACGGCCCCGAAGGCGGCACCGTCCTTCGTAGAACCCGGCGACTGGCCCTACAGCCGCGACTCCATGGTCAAGGCGCTCCTCGCCTCGGCCACCCCGGAGCGCGAGGACCGGCTCTTCCCCGGCGACATCACCCAGTTCAACGACGGCGGCGGCCTCGGACTCGCGCACGGCGCGGCCGGAGTGCTGTACGCGCTGGACGCGGTCGGCGCCGAGCGGTACGAGGAGGGCGAGCGCTGGCTCCTGGCCCGCACCGCGCCCCCGCCCACGGGCACACCGCTAGGGCTCTACGACGGCCTCGCGGGCGTCGCGCACGTCCTGGACCGGCTCGGCCACCGGCAGCGCGCCCTCGACCTGGTCGGCCGGGTGCTCGCGGAGCGCTGGCAGAACCTCTCCTCCGACCTGCACGGCGGCCTGGCCGGACTCGGCCTGGTCCTCGGTGAACTCGCCCGCACCACGGGCGAGTCGGAGCTGCGGGACCGCGCCGCCGAGGCCGCCGACGTGCTCGTACGACGGCTCGCACAGCCCCCGGCGGACACCAAGCGGAGCCGGGCCGGGCTGCTGAAGGGGTGGACCGGACCCGCCCTGTTCCTGCTGCGGCAGTACGAACTCACCCACGAGCCACTGCTGTTGCGGGCGGCCGAGGTGGCGTTGCGCAGGGACCTGGAGTGCTGCGTGACGCACCCGGGCGGCTCGCTGGAGGTCGACGAGGGCTGGCGGACGCTGCCCTACCTCGGGGAGGGAAGCGCCGGCATCGGGATGGTCCTGGACGACTACCTCGCCCAGGGCGCCGACACCGAGGGCGAGTTCGAGCGGGCGCGGGCCGGCGTGCTGACCGCCACCACCAGCCGCTTCTACGTCCAGCCCGGTCTCTTCCAGGGCCGTGCCGGGATGATCCTGCACCTCGCGCGCACGGACACCCCCGGCGCCACCCGCGAGCGGCTCGCCGAACAGATCGACGGGCTCGGCTGGTTCTCGATGGGCTACCAGGGCCAACTGGCCTTCCCCGGCCACCAGATGATGCGGCTGTCGATGGACCTGGGCACCGGAACGGCAGGGTGCCTGCTCGCGCTCGGCGCGGCCCACGCGGCCCCCGGCGCCCCGACCACCGCCCACCTGCCGTTCCTCCCGCCGCTCCGGCGGCCCCCAGAACGCGGTTCCGCGATGTGACGGAGCCGTGACCCAACCCCGTCCCCACGGGTGGACGACACCGAGAAAGGAAACCGAGATGGCACTTCTCGACCTGCAGACGATGGAGTCCGACGAGCACACCGGCGGCGGCGGCAACAGCACCCTGAGCCTGCTGTCCTGCGTCAGCGCCGCGAGCGTCACGCTCTGTCTCTGACAGGCATCGTGCGCCCATGACTCCGGGCGGTCCATCCCGCGAGGGAGGGGCCGCCCGGGGTCCTGCACACCCGCGGAAGGCCGCCGTATGACGACTCGCACCTCGCCTCCGGCCACGCACGGCCTGCTGGGCCCGGCCCCCGCCCGCTGTCTGGTCCTGTGCCTGGTGAGCACGGCGGCGACCGGCGCCGGGCTGCTGCTGCCCGCGGCTCTCGGCCGCACCCTGGACCTGCTGCTCGCCCGGGAGAACGCGACCCGCTGGGTCCTGTGCTGCGCCGCACTGGTCCTCCTCATCGCCCTGCTCGACGCGGCGGAGACCGTCCTCGCCGGCACCCTCGACGCCCGCACCACCTCCTGGCTGCGGCGCCGCCTGACCGGCCACGTGCTGGCCGTCGGCCCGCGCGCCGGCGCCCGCTTCGGGCCCGGCGACCTCGTCGCCCGCCTCGTCGGCAACGCCGCCCAGGCCGGCACCGCCCCGACCGCCCGCGCCGCCCTGCTCGCCGCGCTCGCCGGGCCGGTCGGCGGTGTCGTGGCCCTCGGCCTCATCTCCCCCTGGCTCGCGGCCGTGTTCCTGGCCGGAGCACCGCTGCTCGCCCTGCTGCTGCGCGCCTTCGCCCGGGACACCCGGGAGTGCGTGACGCGCTATCAGGATGTGCAGGGCCGGATCGCGCGGGCCCTGTCCGAGGCCGTCGGCGGACACCGCACCATCCGGGCGGCGGGCACACAGGACCGCGAGACCGCCCGCGTGCTGCGCCCGCTGCCCGAGCTGTCCGCGGCCGGGTACCGCATGTGGCAGGTGCAGGGCCGCGCCTCAGGTCAGTCCGTCGCCGTGGCCCCGCTGCTGCAGCTCGCCGTCGTCGCCGTGGCCGGGGTGCTGCTCGCCCGGCACCGGGTCACGGTGGGCGAGGTCCTCGCCGCCTCCCGGTACGCGGTCCTCGCGACCGGTGTGGGCATGCTGGTCGGCCAGTTGGCGGGCCTGGCCCGGGCCCGGGCGGCCGCCGGACGTCTGGACGAGGTCCTCGCGGAGCCCGCCGTCGAGCACGGCGAACGCCGGCTGCCGTCCGGGCCGGGCCGCCTCGAACTGCGCGGCGTCACCGCCCGGCGCGGCGCCCGCACCGTCCTCGACGGCGTCGACCTCGTCCTACCGGGCGGGACCACACTCGCCGTGGTGGGCCGGTCCGGGGCGGGCAAGTCGCTGCTCGCCGCGGTCGCCGGGCGCCTGGCCGACCCGGACTCCGGGGAGGTCCTGCTCGACGGGGTCCCGCTGCGCGAGCTCACCCACGACGAGCTGCGCCGCTCCGTCGGCTACGCCTTCGAACGTCCCGCCCTGTTCGGCGGCACCGTCGCGGAGGAGATCGGCCTCGCCCTCGCGGCCCCCTCCCCGCCGACGACTTTGTGCGCCGGCTCCCGGACGGCTACGACACCCTCGTCGCCGACGCGCCGCGCTCCGGCGGGGAGTCCCAACGGCTCGGCCTCGCCCGCGCGTTCGCCCACGGCGGCCGTCTGCTCATCCTCGACGACGCCCTCTCCAGCCTCGACACGGTCACGGAGGCGCGCATCGCCGGGGCCCTGGTGGGCGGCGGGGCGGTCGGCACCCGCCTGCTGGTCGCCCACCGCGCCGCCACGGCGGCCCGCGCGGACGCGGTGGCCTGGCTGGAGGACGGGCGGCTGAGGGCGGTGGGCCCGCACGAGGAGCTGTGGCGGCTGGCGGAGTACCGGGCGGTGTTCGGGAGCGAGGCGGACGGGGCGGACGGCCCGGACGGGGGGCCCTCATGAGCGACGGCTCGGCGCCTGGCGGGATCCACCGCCGCGGCTTGCGGTTCCTGCGGGCCCGGTGAGGAAGGTCTGTGCGGTCTCCAGCAC
>NZ_RSAJ01000499.1 GCF_003933965.1 Streptomyces sp. RP5T | reverse complement strand
CCCCAGGGCCCCGCCTCCGTCCCTGCCGCCGCCCTCTCCGGGTCCCAGCAGCCCGCGGCCGCTCCCGGCCCGCAGACGGCCGCTCCGGGCGTGCCCCAGCAGGCCGGCGTCCCCCAGGCCGCCGCGACCCCCATGAGCCCGGGCCCCGGGGGCGGTCAGCCCTCCTGGGCCCAGCAGGTGCACCGGCTCGCCGGTCCCGACGAGGAGCAGCCCGTCCCCTGGAAGCCGCCGGTCGAGGACATCTTCCAGGCGGCCGCCCGGCGCCAGGCCGCGGCCAGGCCCGCGGGCCTCGGCAAGCGCCTGGCCGCGCGTCTGCTCGACACCCTGGTCGTCGGCGCGGTCACCGCGGTGGCGGCAGTCCCCCTTGGCACCAGGGCGGCCGACCACGTCAACGAGAAGATCGACGCGGCCAAGCTCTCCGGCGAGACCGTGACGGTCTGGCTGCTGGACGGCACGACGTCGGTGTACCTCGGCATCGTGGTCGCCGTGCTCCTCGTCGCCGGTGTCCTGTACGAGGCGCTGCCGACCGCCAAGTGGGGCCGTACCCTCGGCAAGAAGCTGCTCGGCCTGGAGGTGCGGGACATCGAGGCCCACGAGCCCCCGCCGTTCGGCGCGGCCCTGCGCCGCTGGCTCGTCTACAGCGTCCCGGGCCTGCTCGGCATCGGGCTGGTGGGCGTCGCGTGGTGCCTGTTCGACCGGCCGTGGCACCAGTGCTGGCACGACAAGGCGGCGCATACGTTCGTGGCGGGCTGAGCGGGTCCGCCGAACGGCGTACGGGATTCGGTACTCCGGACGGCCGCTCGCCGGATGCGGAGCCGGGGGGTTCGCGGTCGACTCGGGCCATGAGCAGTGAACCGCCCCCCGGTCCCGGCCCACAGCCGCCGGATGACGACCCGTTCAGGAAGCAGCCCCCGCCTGACGAGGGCTCGGGATCGCCGTACAGCACCCCACCGCCTTACGGGGGTGCTCCCGGCGGCGATCCGTACGGCGGCGGCTCCTACCCCGCCGACCCGCTGTCCGGCATGCCGCCGCTCGCGCCCAGCGGCAAGCGGACGCTGGCCCGCATCATCGACCTCATCCTGGTGGGCATCGTCGTCTGGCTGATCACCTGGGGGTTCGGGGTGAGCGAGTACGACGTGAACGGCGACAACGTCCAGTACGGCAAGTCGCTTGCCCAGTCGTTCCTCGCCGCGGTGCTCTACATCGCCTACGACACCGTCCTGATGGCCCGGACCGGCCAGACACTCGGCAAGAAGTGGCTGGGCATGCGGGTGGCGAACCTCGACAACGGCTCCACGCCCTCCGCGCAGACCATGCTGATCCGCTCGGCGGTGCTCTGGATCCCCTTCGCGTTCTGCTGCGCCTGCATCTGGACCGCCATCTCGGGCGGCTGGAGCTACTTCGACAAGCCGTACAAACAGGGCCTGCACGACAAGGCGGCAAAGACAGTGGTCGTCAGCACCAACTGACACTGCAAGGGGACCCCGGCCCACGAGCCCCCGGCGGCCCGTGGGTGGGCGAGGCGAGGTGGGAGCGCGCTCCGGTTGCACGCGCCTGCTGTACGTGGGCCGACCGGACTTGGTGAGGGGCCGGGGGCGTGGCTTCGGGTGTGCGCGTGAGCGTCTGGACGCTCCAGCGGTCGGGCCCGGGCAGGTGGGCGCCCCGGAGACCGCGGGTTGGTGTGGCCGGTGGGCGCGGGCCGGTCCTGGGTGCCGTCTGCCTTCGGCAGCCGATACGCCTGGGCCGCTCCGCAGGGCTTAGCGAGGGCCCGGGGTGTGCGCGGGCGGCTGGGCGTCGCGGGGGCTGTCTCGGGTGGGTGTCCTGCCCGTGGTTCGCGCCGCGGAAGGCGCGGGAGGCCGGCTCGGGTGAGTGCCCGGGGCCGTTCGTGGCGACGACGGGTCGGCACGTGGCCGTGCACGTGTGCGTCGCCCTCCGGGAAGACGTGCCCGTCGGCCTCGCCGGTCGTGTCGACGCAGTGTTCAGCGGGCCGTATTGGAGTCGGCGTCCCCGTAGACCAGCGCGTCGGTCCCGGGAGAGGGCGTGTCCGCCGGGCTCGCCCGGGCGCGTCAACGCAGTGTTCAGGCCGCGGTCTTGGAGCTGTGGGCCGTCGCCGGGACGGGCTTCTCCGGCTGGCGTTCGGCGGGCCTGCTCACCGCCACGACGCGGGACTTGGGCTGGGGCACCGTCATGGCGACCAGCAGCCCGAGGGCGAGCGCCGAGACCGCGACGACCGCGGTCCCCACGGCCGAACTCGTCTGTGACAGCAGCAGCATGGCGAGCGTCGAGAAGATGACGGTGATCGAACCGTAGGCGAGCTGTGCGGCGGTCGGACGAGGCATGGCAATCGTGTCCTCGGAATTGGGGGTCCACGGGGGGCGTCGGCCTGGCATTCCGCCGACATCCGGGCGTTCCGCCAATCGACTCTAATCGCCTGTGTGCCCGAGTGGAACGAACAGTAAGCGTGACCTAACCAACAGTGCCGGAGCACAGGGGGCGCACGGAGTCATGACGTCCATCAAGTGGACCGCTGCGCGCGCCCGTCGTGTTGCCGCCACGTGTCCGCAATACGAACACCGGCTCCCAATAATGCACTTGTCGGGTCCAAGTCAAGGTCTGTCTTTTCTCCCCAACCTTTAGTCAAATACCGGTCACTTGCCTGATAGGGGAGAGGTACAAGTGACTGAAAGATCCTGGACGTTCAGGACGGCAGCGACGGTCGTGGCGATAGCCGCGGCCTCGGCCACGTTCTCCACGTTCGCCGTGGCGCAGGCCGCGGACAACTCCGCCGGGACCTCCGCGGTCGACCGGCAGGACCCGCAGCCGGTGAAGGCCAGGGAGCACGACTTCGACGGCCCGCTGACCAAGACCCGGCAGGCGCAGCGAAAGGAGGCGCTCGACCAGGTCATATCCGGGGCCGCGACGGTGAAGGACCGCGGCGGCTCCCAGGTGGTCGAGCTCAAGAGCCGCAAGGGTGACAGCAAGTACGTGGAGCTCGGCCGGGAGAAGACCGACAAGATCTTCACCATCCTGGTCGAGTTCGGCGACCAGGTCGACCCCCGCTACGGCGGCACGGCCGGCCCGCTGCACAACCAGATCGCCGCGCCGGACCGCAAGACGAACAACAGCACGGCCTGGCAGGCGGACTACGACCAGGCGCACTTCCAGGACCTGTACTTCGGCACCGGCAAGAAGACCGAGTCGCTGAAGAAGTACTACGAGAAGCAGTCCTCGGGCCGCTACTCGGTCGACGGTGAGGTCACCGACTGGGTCAAGGTCCCCTACAACGAGGCCCGTTACGGCTCCAACAAGGCCTCCACGGGCGCCTGGTACGCGGTCCAGGACGGCGTCAACGCCTGGGTCGCCCAGCGCGAGGCCGCCGGTGACACGGCCGCCGAGATCAGGGCGGAACTGGCCGAGTTCGACCAGTGGGACCGCTACGACTTCGACGGCGACGGCAACTTCAACGAGCCCGACGGCTACATCGACCACTTCCAGATCGTGCACGCCGGCGAGGACGAGTCCGCGGGCGGCGGCGCCCAGGGCGAGGACGCGATCTGGGCGCACCGCTGGTACGCCTTCGGCACCGACGCCGGCTCCACCGGCCCGGACACCAACAAGCTCGGCGGCACCCAGATCGGCGACACCGGCATCTGGGTCGGCGACTACACCATCCAGCCGGAGAACGGCGGCCTGGGCGTCTTCGCCCACGAGTACGGCCACGACCTCGGCCTGCCCGACGAGTACGACACCTCCGGCGGCGGCGAGAACTCCACCGGCTTCTGGACGCTGATGTCCTCCGGCTCCTGGCTCGGCACCGGCAAGGACTCCATCGGGGACCTGCCCGGCGACATGAACGCCTGGGACAAGCTCCAACTGGGCTGGCTCGACTACGACGTGGCCACGGCCGGCAAGCGCTCCAGCCACAAGCTGGGCGTCGCGGAGTACAACACCAAGAACCCGCAGGCGCTCGTGGTCCAGCTGCCGCGGAAGACGGTCACCACCCCGGTGGTCACCCCGGCCCAGGGCGCGACCCAGTGGTGGAGCGGCAGCGGCAACGACCTGCGCAACACCCTGACCCGTTCCGTCGACCTGACCGGCAGGTCCGCGGCGGCGCTCACCCTCGACGCCTGGTGGGACACCGAGACGGACTACGACTACGTCTACGCCGAGGTCTCCACCGACGCCGGCGCCAACTGGACGCCGATCGACGGCACTCTGGCCGACGGCACCGCGATCCCGCGTGACGGCAGCGGCAAGCCGGCCCTCACCGGCACGGTCGAGGCGTACCAGAAGCTGACCTTCCCGCTGACCGCCTACGCGGGCCAGAAGATCCAGCTGCGCTTCCGCTACCAGACCGACGGCGGGGTCGCCCAGAAGGGCTTCGCGGCCGACGAGATCACGGTGACCGCCGACGGCGCGACCCTGTTCTCCGACAACGCCGAGACGGCGGACGCGGCCTGGACCGCGAACGGCTTCTCGCGCATCGGCGCCTCCATCACGGACGACTACGCGCAGTACTACCTCGCCGAGAACCGCCAGTACGTGTCGTACGACAAGGTGTTGAAGGTCGGCCCGTACAACTACGGCTTCTCCAAGACCCGTCCGGACTGGGTGGAGCACTACGCCTACCAGAACGGCCTGTTGATCTGGAAGTGGGACACCTCCCAGGCCGACGACAACACCAGCCAGCACCCGGGCGAGGGCCTCATCCTCCCGGTCGACTCGCACCCGACCGCGCTCAAGTGGTCCGACGGCACGCTGATGCGCAACCGCATCCAGGCCTACGACTCCACCTTCAGCTGGTACCCGACGGACGCGATCACGCTGCACAACGCCGACGTCGCGACGAAGATCAAGTCCAAGCCGGGCGTCCCGGTCTTCGACGACGGCGTGTCCAGCTACTACGACGCGTCGAACCCGCTCGCGGGTGTCAACGTCACTGACACCAACACCCGGATCAAGATCGTCAAGGAGCCGCTGGACGGCTCGACGATCTCGCTCCAGGTCGGACCTTCGGCCAAGAAGAAGTAAAACAGCAGGTCAGAAGCGTATCGGCGGCAACCCCTGGCGGGTTGCCGCCGATCGTGTTTAGGTGCGTCCTGTGGCTTCCTTATTGACACCGACGCACACGGGGATGTGACCGCATGGCCGCAGGAGGTTTCTGCAAGCTGCCGAACGGCAGGGTGGTGGTGGCGCTGAATCTGCCCCGCCCGCCCGCCGACGGCTACGGCAGCGTGCGGGTGCTCGTCCACGCCCAGAACCGGGCGCGCGCCCTGACCAGGCTGCGCAACCTCGGTCTGCGGGCGGTGTACCTGCGCGGCAACGGCGCGCCCCCGACCCCCGACGAGATCACGGCCGTACTCCACCATCCGGACGGGCTGATATGGCGCACCGCCCCTGACAACGCTGTCGTGGGCGGGCCCGAGCTCATCCAGGAGCTGTGGCAGCCGATCAGGTCACTGCTGAGGAGGCCGACAGCACCCGTCTGACCGGCCCCTGCCGGCTAGACCACCGGCTTCCCGGAGAGCTCCACGCCCGCCGCCCGCAGCTCCTCGATCGCCCGCTCGGTCGTCGCCTCGGCGACCCCGGCGGTGAGGTCGAGGAGGACGTGGGTGCGGAACCCCTCCCGGGCCGCGTCCAGCGCGGTGGCCCGTACGCAGTGGTCCGTGGCGATCCCGACCACGTCCACCTCCGTCACCTCGCGCGCCCGCAGCCAGTCGCCCAGCGGCACGCCGTTCTCGTCGGCGCCCTCGAACCCGCTGTACGCCGCCGCGTAGGCCCCCTTGTCGAAGACCGCGTCGATCGCCCCGGAGGCGACGGCCGGCGCGAAGTTCGGGTGGAAGCCGACCCCCTCGGTCCCGGCGACGCAGTGCGCGGGCCAGGAGTGCACGAAGTCGGGGTTGTCGGCGAAGTGGCCGCCGGGGGCGATGTGGTGGTCGCGGGTGGCCACCACGTGCTGGTAGCCGGAGCCCGCCGCCTGCCCGATCAGCTCGGTGACGGCGGCGGCCACGTCGGCACCGCCGGCCACCGCGAGACTGCCTCCCTCGCAGAAGTCGTTCTGCACGTCGACGACGATCAAGGCGCGGCGCATGGTGGGTGTCCTTCGACTAAGAGTGAACTTACGAGCCTAGAGACTTCGGGGGGCGGGCGGGAG
>NZ_RSAJ01000498.1 GCF_003933965.1 Streptomyces sp. RP5T | reverse complement strand
GGAGGGGGGCCGGGTGAGAACGGTCCGCGGGTCGCCGTGGGCCTGCTCGGCCCGGGTGTCGTCGGAGTACATCGTCCCTACGCCCCCAACAGGCTCTGGCCGCACACCCGCACGACCTGGCCGTTCACCGCGCCGGAGGCCGGGTGGGCCAGCCAGGCCGTCGTCTCGGCCACGTCGACGGGCAGGCCGCCCTGTCCGAGGGAGTTCATCCGCCGCCCCGCCTCCCGGATGAACAGCGGGACCGCCGCCGTCATCCTCGTCTCGATGAACCCCGGGGCGACGGCGTTCACCGTGACCCCGTGCTCGGCCAGCGCCCGGGGCGCCAGGGAGCGCACCAGCCCGACCACACCGGCCTTGCTCGCGCCGTAGTTGGTCTGCCCGGCGTTCCCCGCGAGCCCCGCGATGGAGGCGGTGGCCACGATCCGCCCGCCGCGCCGCAGGGTGCCCGTGTCCAGCAGGACGTCGGTCGTGCGCAGCACGCTCGCCAGGTTGACGTCCAGCACCGAACTCCAGCGCTCCGCGGGCATGTTGACCAGCCGCCGGTCCCGGGTGACGCCCGCGTTGTGGATCAGCACGTCCAGTCCGTCGGGCAGCGCCTCGGCGATCCGCGTGCCCGCGTCCGGGGCCGTGATGTCCAGCGTGAGCGCACTGCCCCCGAGCCGCCCGGCCAGCCGCTCGGCATCCGCCGACGCCCCCGGCACATCGAGTACGACGACCCGCGCCCCGTCCCTCGCCAGCGTCTCGGCGACGGCCGCGCCGATGCCCCGTGCCCCGCCGGTCACCAGGGCCGTCCGCCCGGCGAGCGGGAGGTCCCGGTCGAAGTCGGCCTCCTGCGGCTGCCCGACCTCGATCACCTGGCCGCTGACGTACGCCGACCGGGGGGAGAGCAGGAACCGCAGGGTGGACTCGGCGGCGGACAGGTCGGTCAGGCGTACCAGGTTGACCGTCCGGCCCCGCCCGATCTCCTTGCCCAGGGAGCGGGTGAACCCCTCCAACGCCTGCTGGGCGGCGGCCTGGTGGTGGTCGGCGGGGTCGAGCGGCGCGCCCAGGACGACGACCCGGCCGCTCGCGGCGACCGACCGCACGACCGGGTGCAGGGCCGCGTGCACCTCCGCGAGCCCCTCGACGTCCCGCACTCCGGTGGCGTCGAGGAGGACCCCGGCGGGGGAGTCCGCGGCGGGGTCGAGATCCGGCGCGGTGAGCTGTGACTTGCCCGCGGTCAGCCGCAGCACCCCGCCCTCGAACTCCGGTGTCTCCCGCGACCACCGGCGCAGCACCGCCGGCTGCGGAAGGCCCAGGCGGCGGGTGAGGAACCGGCCCGGCGCGGTGCCGGTGAAGCTCAGATAGCGGTCGGCCATGTCCATCTCCCGGGTCGGTCGCAGAGTCCTTACTCTGGAGTAAGGTTACCGTAGGTAAGCCGATGTTCGAGGTGAGGAGCTGGTGGAGATGAGCCCCCTGAAGCCGCCGGTCGCCCGGCGCGTGGCGATCGTCGCCGGAAGCCGTGTGCCCTTCGCCCGCTCGGACGGCCCGTACGCCACCGCCTCCAACCAGGACATGCTCACCGCCGCGCTCGACGCCCTCGTCGAGCGCCTCGGGCTCCAGGAGCCGGGCGCCGTCGGGGAGTTCGTCGCCGGCGCGGTCCTCAAGCACGCCCGCGACTTCAACCTCGCCCGCGAAACGGTCCTCGGCTCCCGGCTGGACCCGCACACCCCGGCGTACGACATCCAGCAGGCCTGCGGGACCGGACTCCAGGCCGTCATCGCCGCCGCCAACAAGATCGCCCTCGGCCAGACGGAGTCCGCGATCGCGGGCGGCGCGGACACCGCGAGCGACGCGCCCCTCGGCGTCAACGACGAGCTGCGCCGCATCCTGCTGGAGGCCCGGCGCGCCAGGTCGGCCGGCGCCCGCCTCAAGGCGCTCGCGCGCATCCGCCCCGCCCACCTCGTGCCCGACATCCCGCGCAACGCCGAACCCCGCACCGGACTGTCGATGGGGGAGCACGCCGCCGTCACCGCCCGGGCCTGGGGCGTGAGCCGCCGGGACCAGGACGAGCTGGCGGCGACGAGCCACCAGCGGCTCGCGGCGGCGTACGAGCGGGGCTTCTTCCGGGAGCTGGTGGTCCCCTTCCGGGGCCTGGCCCGCGACCAGAACCTCCGCCCCGACTCGACGGCCGCCAAACTCGCCGCGCTCAAACCGGTGTTCGGCCTGGCGGACCCCGACCCGACCATGACGGCCGGGAACTCCACCCCGCTGACGGACGGGGCGGCGGTCGTGCTGCTCGCGTCGGAGGAGTGGGCGAAGGCGCGCGGCCTGCCCGTCCTGGCGTACCTCACGGCGTACGAGACGGCGGCCGTGGACTTCGTGCGCGGGGACGTGGCACAGGGCGAGGACGGGCTGCTCATGGCTCCCGCCCACGCCGTGCCCCGGATGCTGGAGCGGGCGGGGCTCGGCATGGACGACTTCGACCTGGTCGAGATCCACGAGGCCTTCGCCTCCCAGGTCCTCGCGACCCTCGCGGCCTGGGAGAAGCAGGGGCTGGCCCCGGTGGACCGGTCCCGGCTCAACGTCACCGGGTCCTCGCTCGCCACCGGGCATCCCTTCGCGGCGACCGGAGCGCGGATCGTGGCCACGCTCGCGAAGCTGCTGGCCGAACGGGAGGGCCCCGGACGGGGTCTGATCTCGGTATGCGCGGCGGGCGGCCAGGGGGTCACGGCGATTCTGGAGCGCCCGTAGGAGCGGGTCGGCGACAAAGCCTCACTTTGCGGTCGAGGCTGCACAGTCCCGGCTCCGGACCATCAACGAACCCGCACAGGCTCGCCACTTGAGCCACTTAGGATCACCGTCCTACCCCTGGTAACCCTTCCCGGCGCACTCGCGGGTGAACGCCCCGGTACGTCCCCTGCGTACCTCATGCAGCGGAGCGGTACCGAGCTGCACGTCCCAGGAGCTGACCATGTCCCTCTCGTACGTGTCCGGCCACGACTACGACGGCGCACCCGTGCTCGTGGAACCAGAGATCGTGCGGCTCGACGGTGAGGTCCGCGAGGTGTCGGTGCCGCCCCTGGTCCCGCCGGTGACCCACGGCTCGCTCGCCGACCTGCCGTTCGACAACGCGGAGGCGGCGCCGGACCAGCGGGTGATGAGCCGCCGCACCGACGACGGCCGCTGGATCGACCTCACCGCGGCCGAGTTCGCCCGGCAGGTGCTGGACGTGGCCAAGGGCCTGATCGCCGAGGGCCTGATGCCGGGCGACCGGGTCGCGATCATGGCGCGTACGACGTACGAGTGGACGCTCCTGGACTTCGCCGCCTGGGCCGCGGGCCTGGTGACGGTCCCCGTCTACCCCACGTCCTCGGTCTTCCAGACCCGGTTCATCCTCCAGGACTCCGGCGCGGTCGCCCTGGTCACCGAGACGGCCGCCCAGGCCGCCGCCCTCGGCCCCGAGCTCAGCCGCCTCCCCGACCTGCGCCACATGTGGATCATGGAGAAGGGGCACGTGGAGCGCCTCGGCGAGCTCGGCCAGGCCGTCCCCGAGCAGGAGATCGGCGTACGGCGGGGCATGCTGGGCCCGGCCACGGTCGCCACCGTCGTCTACACCTCCGGCACCACCGGCCGCCCCAAGGGCTGTGTGCTCAGCCACGGCAACTTCCTCACCGAGGTCGACAACGCGATCGAGCTCCTCTTCCCGGTCTTCAAGTCCAAGTCGGACGAACCCGACCTGGCGACCCTGCTCTTCCTGCCCATCTCGCACGTCTTCGGCCGCATGGTCGCCATCGCCTGCGTCCGCGCCCGGGTCCGCCTCGGGCACGCGCCGAGCCTCCAGGCCGAGGACCTGCTGGCCGACCTCGCCAGCTTCCGGCCGACCTTCCTGCTCGTGATCCCGTACATGCTGGAGAAGGTCTTCAACAACGCCCGCGCCAAGGCGGAGAGCGGCGGCCGGGTCAGCGTCTTCGACCGCGCCACCAATGTCGCCGTGCGCTACGGCGAGGCGATGGAGACCCGCCACGCCGGCACCGGCTCCGGCCCGGGCGCGGCCCTGAAGGCGGCCCGCACCTTCTACGACCCGCTGGTGTACCGCCGCATCCGCAACGCCATGGGCGGCCGGATCCGGCACATCATCTCCGGCGGTTCCCCGCTCGGCCGCCGCCTCGCGGCCTTCTTCGCGGGCGCGGGCATGCAGATCTACGAGGGCTACGGACTGACCGAGTCGACCGGCGCCGCGACCTGCACCCCGCCCCTGAAGCCCCGCCTGGGCACGGTCGGCTGGCCCCTGCCGGGCACCAGAGTCCGCATCGCGGCGGACGGCGAGATCCTGCTGAACGGCGGCCAGGTCTTCCGGGGCTACTGGGACCCCTACGGCGAGGGGGTGGCCCCCGCCTCGGCCGACGGCTGGTTCCCGACCGGGGACATCGGACAACTGGACGACGAGGGCTATCTGACGATCACCGGCCGCAAGAAGGAGATCCTGATCACGGCCGGCGGCAAGAACGTCGCCCCGGCCCCGCTGGAGAACTGGCTGCGCTCCCACCCGCTGATCTCGCAGTGCATGGTCCTCGGTGACCGCCGCCCCTACATCTCGGCCCTGATCAGCCTAGACATGGACGGCGTCAACCACTGGCGCCAGATGAACGGCAAGCATCCCGTGCCCGCGGAACTCATCGTGAACGACGCGGAGTTGCGGCAGGTCCTGCAACGCGCGGTGGACGAGGCGAACAAGATGGTCTCCCGCCCCGAGTCCATCCGCCGCTTCACCGTCCTCCCCACCGACTTCACCGAGGCGGCCGGCCACCTGACCCCGTCGATGAAGCTGCGCCGGGAGGCGGTCATGCGGGACTTCGCGGGGGAGATCGAGGGACTCTACGAGCGCTGAGTAAACGTTCTTCCGGTGATCCCCGTCAGATCCTCGGAGTGCTCCGCTCGACCCAGTCCACCAGGAACGGGGTCCCAAAGAAGAGACCGGCGACGACCGGGAGGCCGATCCACCAGGGGGCGCCGGCGCGGAACAGCCCGATCGCGGCCGCCAGGGAGGCCAGGAGCCCGACCGGCCCGATGACGGCACCGAGCGCCCTTCCGTGCTGTTCCCGGACACAGCGCAGGCACCAGCGCGAGGAGCAGGTCTTTCTGACGACGAGCAACTTTGTGCCGCCGACCTTCTTGTAGGCGGAATGTATCCGCTTCGGCCGCACAGGGGAGGGGTGGAGGATGTCGCGGCTGCGGTCGAGAAGCCGGCTCGGGGCGTACCTGCCCTGCCGCCCGGTTGTGGCCGAGGTCGGGTATTGCTGGGCGGAGGACAGGGTCGTGGCCGGCTCGCCCCCCTCGCGCGGTGGCAGTGCGGCGAGCCGGCGGCGGGCCTCGTCGCGTTCGGCGGCGTACTGGTCGGCGTGGGCACGAGCGGCGGCCCACTCTCGTTCGGCGCGCAGGCGTTCGGCTTCGGCGGCGGAGACCGGGGCGGTGTCGCGTCGGCGTTCGAGGGCGGCGAGCTGGTCGGCCTGGGTGGCGAACCGGGCGCTGAGTTCGGCGCTCTGCCGCTGGAGGTCCGTGAGGGCCGCGGCGGAGGAGCGGGCTTCCTGGTCGTCGAGCCTGTCCTCGACGGCGCGCAGCCGTTCGGCCTGGTTCCGGAGTCGTCCGGTGAGTTCGGCGTTGTGGTGCTGGAGGTCGGTCAGGGCGGTGGTCGGGCCTGTGGTCTGCCGGTGTTCGAGTGCGGCCAGCTGCCTGGCCTGCGTAACCTGTTCGGCGGCCAGCTCGCCGGTACGGTCTCTGAGGTCGGCGAGGACCGCCGCGATGTCCGACAGTGCCGTCCCCTGCTCCGTCGCGCCGGGCGCGGGGTGGATGTGCACCTCGTTGATGTGCGTGACATGACTGTCCGAGGAGATCGTGGAGTCCTGGATGTTGCCGTCGGCCGCGACGCTCTTGTGGTCCGCGCGGACGCGGCGCGGCCAGGAACGGCCGGTCATCGGCGGCTGCCGTCGCCGAAGGCGTTGTCCGTGACGTCCCCGCCGGCGGCCGTCGCGCCCGGACGGGCGTGGACGTCGCCCGTGCCGTGCCGGGCGGCCGTCCCCCGCGCGGGAGTACGGGGACCGGAGACCTGTGACCGGGCACCGATGGCGTTGCCGCAGATGTCGCCGCCCGCCGCGATCCCGCCCCGCTCGGCCCGGAC
>NZ_RSAJ01000497.1 GCF_003933965.1 Streptomyces sp. RP5T | reverse complement strand
CCCCGGTCCCGTCGTCCTCCGCGATCGCGCCCTCCGGCCGCGAGGTCTCCCCGTCCCCGTTCACCCGGTCCCCGTTCTCCCCGTCCGCGTTCTCCTCGTTCGCCGCCGCGGGTTCGATGGCACAGGCAGTCATCGTCCGGTCACCTCCAGCGACGAAGGTAGTTTTCGCACGCACAGTCGTGGGACGGGCGGGCTTCCGCTTCACACAAAGGTGTGGCCCAGGAACGATTCGCCTGAGGAAACCGAGGCGACTGTGCTCGACGGGGCACGGGTTCCCGTCGGTCGACGCACAGGTTCAGCGGGGCGGACCAGGCAGGTAGCCTTTCCCCGTGCCCCGTCTGTCTGAAGTCATCGCCGCGCTGGAGAACCTGTGGCCCGCCGAGCGGGCCGAGTCCTGGGACGCGGTCGGTACCGTCGTGGGCGAACCCGACCAGGAGGTCGAGCGGGTCCTCTTCGCCGTGGACCCGGTCCAGGAGATCGTCGACGAGGCGGTGAAGCTGGGCGCGGACCTGCTGGTCACCCACCACCCCCTCTACCTGCGCGGTACGACGACCGTGGCGGCCTCGCACTTCAAGGGCCGGGTCGTCCACACCCTCATCAAGAACGACATCGCGCTGCACGTGGCCCACACCAACGCCGACAGCGCCGACCCGGGCGTCTCGGACGCCCTCGCGGGCGCGCTCGACCTCAGGGTCGTACGGCCGCTGGTGCCGGACCCGACGGACCCGGAAGGGCGCCGCGGGCTCGGCCGGGTGTGCGAGCTCGACCCCCCGACGACCGTCCGCGAACTCGCCGCGCGCGCCGCCGAACGCCTCCCGGCCACCGTCCAGGGCATCCGCGTCGCCGGCGACCCCGAGGCCACCGTCCGCACGGTCGCCGTCAGCGGCGGCTCCGGCGACAGCCTCTTCGACCACGTCCGCGCGGCCGGTGTCGACGCCTTCCTCACCGCGGACCTGCGCCACCACCCGGTGTCAGAATTCATCGCGGATCGCACCCACAGTCCCCTCGCGCTGCTCGACGCGGCGCACTGGGCCACCGAGTGGCCCTGGTGCGAGCTGGCCGCCGCCCAGCTCGACGAGATCTCCGACCGCCACGGCTGGAACCTGCGCGTGCACGTCTCCAAGACGGTCACCGACCCCTGGACCAGCCACTCCCCTTCACCTGGAGCCCCCAACTGAACGCCGCGCCCGCCGACCAGATCCGACTCCTCGACGTCCAGGACCTCGACGTCCGCCTCCAGCAGCTCGCGCACAAGCGCCGGTCGCTGCCCGAGCACGCCGAGATCGAGGCGCTCACCAAGGACGCCACCCAGCTGCGCGACCTGCTCGTCGCCGCGCAGACCGAGGAGAGCGACACCGCCCGCGAGCAGACCAAGGCCGAGCAGGACGTGGACCAGGTGCGCCAGCGCGCCGCCCGCGACCAGCAGCGCCTGGACTCCGGTGCCGTGACCTCGCCCAAGGACCTGGAGAACCTCCAGCGCGAGATCACCTCGCTCGCCAAGCGCCAGGGCGACCTGGAGGACGTCGTCCTGGAGGTCATGGAGCGCCTGGAGTCCGCGCAGGAGCGGGTGACCGAGCTGACCGGACGCGTCGCCTCCGTCCAGTCGAAGATCGAGGACGCGACCGCCCGCCGGGACGCGGCCTTCGAGACCCTCGACGGCGAGATCGCCTCGGTGACCAAGGAGCGCGAGGTCATCGCCGCCTCCGTCCCGGCCGACCTGCTCAAGCTGTACGACAAGCTCCGTGAGCAGCAGGGCGGCATCGGCGCGGCCAAGCTGTACCAGCGCACTTGCCAGGGCTGCCGCCAGGAGCTCGCCATCACCGACATCAACGAGATCCGCGCGGCCGCGCCCGACACCGTGGTGCGCTGCGAGAACTGCCGCCGCATCCTGGTGCGCACGTCCGAGTCCGGCCTGTAAGCGGCGGCGGGCGTGCGGGAGTTCATCGTCGAGGCGGACGGCGGCTCGCGGGGCAACCCCGGGCCGGCCGGCTACGGCTCCGTGGTGCTGGACGCGGCGACGGGGGAGACGCTGGTCGAGACGTACGAATACCTCGGCATCGTCACCAACAACGTCGCCGAGTACCGGGGGCTGTTGGCGGGCCTGCGCGCCGCGCACGACCTGGACCCCTCGGCCCGCGTCCATGTCCGCATGGACTCCAAGCTCGTCGTGGAACAGATGTCGGGCCGCTGGAAGATCAAGCACCCCGACATGAAGCCGCTCGCCCTGGAGGCGGGGCGGATCTTCCCGCCGGGGCGGGTCACGTACGAGTGGATCCCGCGCGAGCAGAACAAGCACGCGGACCGGCTGGCGAACGAGGCAATGGATTCGGGGGCGTCGGCGAGTTCGGTACGAAAGCTGTCGCCTGCGGCGGAGACGCCGACCGCCGACGCCGGCCGTCTGTCCGCTGCCGCGGGGAAGCGGTCCGCTGCCGCGGAGACGTCGGCCCCTGCGGGCGGGAAGCCGTCCACCGCCGTCGGGCGCCTGTCCGTTCCCGCAGAGACGCCGACCGCTTCCGCGGAGACGCCGACCGCTTCCGCGGAGACGCCGACCGCTTCCGCGGAGACGCCGACCGCTGCCGCGGGGAAGCCGTCTGCTGCCGCGGGGAAGCCGACCGCTGCCGCGGAGACGTCGGCCCCTGCGGGCGGGAAGCCGTCCACCGCCGTCGGGCGCCTGTCCGTTCCCGGAGAGACGCCGACCGCTTCCGCAGGGAAGCCGACCGCTGCCGCGGGGAAGCGGTCTGCTGCCGCAGGGAAGCCGACCGCTTCCGCGGGGAAGCTGTCTGCTGCCGCGGGGAAGCCGTCTGCTGCCGCGGAGACGTCGGCCCCTCCCGCCGAGAAGCCGACCACTTCCGCCGGACGCCTGTCCGCTGCCGGTGCCCAGGCCGACGTGCGGGCGGCCAAGGCCGTGGCGAGTCCCGGCTGGGCCCCGGCCGACATGGGCGCTCCGGCCACCTTCGTGCTCCTGCGGCACGGGGAGACCCCGCTCACGCCCCAGAAGCGGTTCTCGGGAAGCGGCGGTACGGACCCCTCCCTCTCCGAGATCGGCAGGGAGCAGGCCAGAAGGGCGGCCGAGGCGCTGGCCGCACGGGGCACGATCCAGCACATCCTCGCCTCGCCCCTGGCCCGGACCCGGGAGACCGCCGCCGCCGTGGCCGACCGGCTCGGTATCGAGGTCACTGTCGAGGACGGCCTCATCGAGACCGACTTCGGCGCCTGGGAGGGCCTCACCTTCGGCGAGGTGCGCGAGCGCTACCCCGACGACCTGACCAAGTGGCTCGCCGACCCCGAGGCCGAACCCACCGGCGGCGGCGAGAGCTTCGCGGCCACGGCGACGAGGATCGCGGCGACCAGGGACAGGCTCGTGGCGGCGTACGCGGGCCGCACGGTCCTGCTCGTCACCCACGTCACCCCGATCAAGACCTTCGTACGCCTGGCCCTCGGAGCCCCGCCCGAGTCCCTGTTCCGCATGGAACTGTCGGCGGCGTCCATGTCGGTGGTCGCGTACTACGCCGACGGCAACGCGAGCGTGCGGCTCCTCAACGACACGTCATACCTGCGGCCGTAGCTGCGAGGCATCCCGGGCCAGCCTCTCGACCCGCTCCCAGTCCCGCGCGGCGATCGCGTCCGCCGGAAGCATCCAAGTCCCGCCCACACAGCCGACGTTGGGCAGGGACAGATAGTCGGGGGCGTTCCCGGCCCCGATGCCGCCCGTGGGGCAGAACCGCGCCTGCGGCAACGGCCCGGACAGCGACCTCAGATAGGCCGTGCCGCCGGCCGCCTCCGCCGGGAAGAACTTCATCTCCCGCACCCCCCGCTCCAGCAGCGCCACGACCTCCGAGGTCGTCGACACCCCCGGCAGGAACGGCACCCCGGACCCCCGCATCGCCTCCAGGAGTACGTCCGTCCAGCCCGGGCTGACGAGAAAGCGCGCGCCGGCCGCCACCGACTCCCGCACCTGCTCGGGCGTGATGACGGTCCCGGCGCCGACCACCGCGTCCGGCACCTCCTCGGCGATCGCGCGGATCGCGTCGAGCGCGGCCGGCGTCCGCAGTGTCACCTCGATCGCGGACAGTCCCCCGGCGACCAGGGCGCGCGCGAGAGGTACGGCGTCGGAGGCGTTCGCGAGGACGACGACGGGGACGACGGGCGCGATGTCGAGCAGCGAGGCGTGCGAGGAGAAGGCCATGGCGTCATCCTGCCGAGGCGGTGCGCTGTGCGCAAAGGGTGTTGCACTCTCTGCAACGACAGGTCAGTGGATCTCGTCCACCAGCACATCCAGCGCCCACGCCTGCCCGGCCTTCACGGGCGCCGCAGCCTCCACCACGTACCCGAGGTCCCGCAGCGCCTCCACCAGCTCGGCCGGGCCCTTCGGGGCGACCCCCGCCGACAGCAGACTCCGCACCATCCGCCCCTTCGTCGCCTTGTTGAAGTGGCTGACGACCTTCCGGGTCGGCGCGTGCAGCACCCGCACGGTCGCCGTCCGCCCCGCGACCTCACCCTTGGGCTTCCACGCGGCCGCGTACGCGGAGGACCGCAGATCGAGCACGAGCCCGTCCCCGGCGGCCTCGGTGAGGACGGAGGCCATCGGCGTACGCCAGTGCGCGCCCAGCGCCCCGAGCCCCGGCAGCCTGACCCCCATCGAGCAGCGGTACGACGGAATCCGGTCGGTGGGCCGGACCGCACCCCACAGCCCCGAGAACACGAGGAGGGAACGCCCCGCACGCCTCTTCGCGGCGGCGTCGAGGGAAGCCAGGTCGAGGGCGTCGTAGAGGACACCCGTGTAGATCTCCCCGGCGGGCCGCGCCCCCGCGGTCCTGAGCCCGGTGTTCTTCGCGACCTCGCCCCGCAGCCCCTCGCTCAGTCCGAGCACCTCGCGCGCCTTCTCCTCGTCCCCGGCGCACAGCTCGACGAGCGCGTCGAGGACGGCCTCCCGGCTCTCGTTCAACCCCGGCAACGACAGCGACTCCAGCTTCAGCGGGGCGCCACGACCGGAGGACGCCTTGCCTTCGGAGGGAGGCAGCAGGACCAGCACGGAACATCTCCTTCTGTTGAGCTCCGGACAGCGTACGGGGCCCGATCTGCTTACCCTCGCTGTATGCCGCGCCGCCGCATACGTGTGACCGACGTCCCGCTCCGGGCCGCCTTCGCCGCCCTGCGCACCGAACTCGGGGTGCCCTCGGACTTCCCGCCCGAGGCCCTGTCGGAGGCCGAACGTCCCCCTCGGCCGGGGGCGCACGCCGACGCGACCGACGTCCCCCTCTTCACCATCGACCCGCCCGCCTCCACCGACCTCGACCAGGCGATGCACCTCGCCCGCCGCGGCACCGGCTACCGCCTGCGGTACGCCATCGCCGACGTCGCCGCGTTCGTGGACCCCGGATCGGCCCTGGACGCGGAGACCCACCGCCGCGTGCTGACCCTCTACTTCCCGGACACCCGGGTCCCCCTGCACCCGCCGCTGCTCAGCGAGGGTGCCGCCAGCCTCCTCCCGGACCAGGTCCGCCCTGCCGCCCTGTGGACGATCGACCTCGACGCGGAAGGCCGTACGACTGCGGCCGACGTCCGCCGCGCCCTGGTCCGCAGCCGGGCCAGACTCGACTACGAGGGCGTGCAGCGGGCGGTCGACTCGGGTACGGCCGAGGAGCCGCTGCGTCTGCTCGGCGAGGTCGGTGCGCTGCGCGAGCGGCTGGAGGTCGAGCGCGGCGGCATTTCCCTGCGGGTCCCCGAGCAGGAGGTGGTCGAGCGGAACGGCACGTACGAGCTCACGTACCGCGCAGGTGTGCCCGCCGACGGCTGGAACGCCCAGATCTCCCTGCTCACGGGCATGGCGGCGGCGGAGCTGATGCTCGCGTACGGCACGGGTGTGCTCCGCACGCTCCCCGCCGCCCCCGACGGCGCGGTGGGCCGCCTGCGCCGCACCGCCCAGGCCCTGCACATCGACTGGCCGCACCACGTGTCGTACGCGGCGCTGATCCGTTCCCTGGACCCGGGGACCCCTTCCCACGCGGCCTTCCTCCAGGAGTGCACGACGCTGCTGCGGGGCGCCGGATACACGGTCTTCCGGGACGGGGTCCTGCCGGACATCACCACCCACGCGGCGGTGGCCGCCCCCTACGCCCACTGCACCGCCCCGCTGCGACGCCTGGCCGACCGCTACGCCTCGGAGA
>NZ_RSAJ01000496.1 GCF_003933965.1 Streptomyces sp. RP5T | reverse complement strand
ATGTTGCTCTGCAGCGGGCTGTCCCACCCGAAGGCGTAGGTCGCGGTGTACAGGATGCCGTTCTCGATGACCAGGCCGACCACGCTGAACAGCAGGAACAGGGTCAGTTCCTTCGTACGGCCGCTCTTGTCGCGGTCGCGGTAGGTGAAGTAACGGAACCCTATGTAGTTGAAGATGATCGCCACCACCGTGGCGATGACGCTCGCCCGGACCACCGGCAGGTCGGTGACATGCCGGACCAGGTTGAAGACGAGGAGGTTGACGAGGAGCCCAGCCCCGCCCACCGCACCGAATTTGGCCGCTTCGCGAACGATCCTTCGCAGCCCTGAGGAACCATGTCCCATGGTTGTACAGTCCCCCAGTCGGGTCGGTCAGTCGAGTGATTTCGTCAACCCAGCCATGCTAACCACCCCCCGTACCCGTTGCCTGTGGACGAACTCACACAACGGGAAACAAGCTGGTAAGAGGCCCGGAAGAGGAGTGGAATCCGGCCGCCGTGGCGCGACCGATACCCTGGTGCCGTGACGTTCCCGGTAGTCGGCATGGTCGGCGGGGGCCAGCTCGCGCGTATGACACACGAGGCAGGCATCCCGCTCGGCATCAGGTTCAAGCTTCTCAGTGACACCCCTCAGGATTCCGCGGCGCAGGTGGTGAGCGATGTCGTCATCGGCGACTACCGCGACCTGGACACGCTGCGCGAGTTCGCGCGCGGGTGCGATGTGATCACCTTCGATCACGAACACGTACCCACCGAGCACCTCAGAGCCCTGGAGGCGGACGGCATCCCCGTACGCCCCGGCCCCGACGCGCTCGTGCACGCCCAGGACAAGGGCGTGATGCGCGCGCGGCTCGACGCGATCGGTGTGCCGTGCCCACGGCACCGGATCGTCAGCGACCCCGAGGACGTGGCGGCCTTCGCGGCCGAGGGCGACGGCTTCCCCGTCGTCCTCAAGACCGTCCGCGGCGGCTACGACGGCAAGGGCGTGTGGGTCGTCGACTCGGCCGAGGAGGCGGCCGACCCCTTCCGGGCCGGCGTCCCCGTCCTCGCCGAGGAGAAGGTCGACTATGTCCGCGAGCTCGCCGCCAACGTCGTACGGTCGCCGCACGGCCAGGCCGTCGCCTACCCGGTCGTCGAGTCCCAGCAGGTCAACGGCGTCTGCGACACCGTGATCGCCCCCGCGCCCGAGCTCGACGAGGCCCTCGCGCTCAAGGCCGAGGAGATGGCCCTCAACATCGCCAAGGAACTGGACGTCGTCGGCCACCTCGCCGTCGAGCTGTTCCAGACCCGCGACGGCCGCATCCTCGTCAACGAGCTCGCGATGCGCCCGCACAACTCCGGCCACTGGACCCAGGACGGCGCGGTCACCTCGCAGTTCGCCAACCACGTCCGGGCCGTCCTCGACCTCCCGCTCGGCGACCCGCGCCCCCGCGCCAAGTGGACCGTCATGGTCAACGTCCTCGGCGGCGACTTCCCCGACATGTACTCCGCGTACCTGCACTGCATGGCCCGCGACCCCAAGCTGAAGATCCACATGTACGGCAAGGACGTGAAGCCCGGCCGCAAGGTGGGCCACGTCAACACCTACGGCGACGACCTGGACGACGTTCTCGAACGCGCACGTCACGCTGCCGGCTACCTGAGAGGCACGATCACCGAATGAGCCCTGTCGTAGGCATCGTCATGGGGTCCGACAGCGACTGGCCCGTCATGGAGGCCGCCGCCCAGGCCCTCGACGAGTTCGAGATCGAGTACGAGGTCGACGTCGTCTCCGCGCACCGCATGCCGCGCGAGATGATCGCGTACGGCGAGCAGGCGGCCGAGCGCGGTCTGAAGGCGATCATCGCGGGGGCCGGGGGAGCCGCCCACCTCCCGGGCATGCTCGCCTCCGTCACCCCGCTCCCGGTGATCGGCGTGCCGGTCCCGCTGAAGTACCTCGACGGCATGGACTCGCTGCTGTCCATCGTGCAGATGCCGGCCGGTGTCCCCGTCGCGACCGTCTCCGTCGGCGGCGCCCGCAACGCCGGTCTGCTCGCGGCCCGTATCCTCGCCGCGCACGACGAGGAACTCCTCGGCCGGATGCGGGAGTTCCAGCAGGAACTCAACGACCAGGCCACCGAGAAGGGCAAGCGCCTCAGGTCCAAGGTCGAGGGCTCCAACGGCTTCGGCTTCGGCAAGTGACCGCCGTGGACCGGCTGGAGGCGGCCCGGGAACTCCTGCGCGAGTTCCCGGTCGTCGACGGTCACAACGACCTCCCGTGGGCGCTGCGCGAACAGGTCGGCTACGACCTCGACGCCCGTGACATCGCCACCGACCAGAGCGCCCACCTGCACACCGACCTGGCCCGGCTGCGGGCCGGCGGGGTCGGCGCGCAGTACTGGTCGGTGTACGTCCGCTCGGACCTGCCCGACGCGGTGCCGGCGACCCTGGAACAGATCGACTGCGTACGGCAGTTGATCGCCCGGTACCCGTCCGCGCTGCGGGCCGCGCGCACCGCCGCGGACATGGAGGCGGCGCGCGCGGAGGGCCGTGTCGCCTCGCTCATGGGGGCCGAGGGCGGCCACTCCATCGCCAACTCCCTCGCCACGCTACGCGCGTTGTACACGCTCGGCGTCCGCTACATGACCCTCACCCACAACGACAACGTGGACTGGGCGGACTCGGCGACGGACGCACCCGGAGTCGGCGGGCTCTCCGCCTTCGGCCGCGAGGTGGTCCGGGAGATGAACCGCGAGGGCATGCTCGTGGACCTCTCGCACGTGGCGGCGACGACCATGCGGGACGCGCTGGACGCGACGAGCGCGCCGGTGATCTTCTCGCACTCCTCCGCGCGGGCCGTGTGCGACCACCCGCGCAACATCCCGGACGACGTCCTGGAGCGCCTGCCGGCCAACGGCGGCATGGCGATGGTGACCTTCGTCCCGAAGTTCGTCCTCCAGGCCGCCGTCGACTGGACGGCCGCGGCCGACGAGAACATGCGCGAGCACGGCTTCCACCACCTCGCCACCACTCCCGAGGCGATGAAGGTGCACCGCGCCTTCGAAGAGCGCAACCCGCGCCCGGTCGCCACGGTCTCGACGGTCGCCGACCACCTGGACCACATGCGCGAGACGGCCGGCGTGGACCACATCGGCATCGGCGGCGACTACGACGGCACGGCGTTCACCCCGGACGGCCTGACCGATGTCTCCGGCTACCCGAACCTGATCGCCGAGCTCCTCGACCGCGGCTGGTCCCGCACCGACCTCGCCAAGCTCACCTGGCAGAACGCGGTCCGGGTGCTGGGCGCGGCCGAGGACGTGGCCCGGGACCTCCAAGCCGCCCGGGGCCCCTCCAACGCGACGATCACGCGGCTGGACGCCTGAGCGTCCGGGCACCCTGACCTGGTGGCCGGGGCGGCACGGGGAACCGCACCCACGTACCCCCGAACGCCCCGCCCACCAGGAAGCCCCCCGCGCTCCGTGCGACGGTGACCGTACGGCGATCAGGAAGATCACGACGTACGGGAGCCCGTCATGGCAGATCTCCAGGACGAACTGCACCCCGAGGTGGGAGAGCTGCCCGCGCTCTTCGGAGCCGTGCCGGAGCTGCGCACCCCCGGCTCCGACCCGGACGCCGAGCTCCTGGACCGCGCCCGCGCCCTGCTCGCCGCGCACCCCGTGGCCGACGGCTACAGCGGACTGCCCTGGGCCCTGCGGCACCTGCCCTGGTTCGACCTGGAACTCGGCGAGAGCGCGGTGGACACGGACGTACCGAGGCTCAGGGAGGGGCACGTGGGAGCCCTGATGTGGTCGCTGCACCTGCCCGAGGGGCTCGACGGCGACCGTGCCGTCGGCGCCACCCTGGAACAGCTCGACCTGGTCAAGACGGTCGTACGCAACCATCCCGAGGGCCTGCGTCTGGCCCGCACCGCGGGACAGGCCACCGACGCCCGCAACTGCGGCCGCGCCGCCGTCCTGCTCGGTCCGGCGGGCGCCGCCGCCCTCGGCGACTCGCTCGGCATCCTGCGCTCCCTGCACGCCCTCGGCCTGCGCGCCCTCACCCTGACCGGGGTGTCCTGGGCGAGCGCGGCGGGGCTCACCCGGTTCGGCGAGGAGGTGCTGCGCGAGATGAACCGGCTCGGCGTCCTCGCCGACCTCTCCGGCGCCTCCGACGCCACCGTCCGGCGGGCCCTCGCGGTGTCCAAGGCGCCGGTGCTCTTCAGCCGCTCCGCCGCCCGCGCCCTGCGCCCCCATCCGGCCAACCTGCCCGACGACCTGCTGGCCGAGCTGGGCGCCGCCAAGGGCCTGTGCATGGTGCCGCTGACCGCCGAGCAGACCGGCCCGACGGTCCGGGACGTCGCCGACCACCTCGACCATGTGCGCGCGGTCGCCGGCGCCGAGTGCGTGGGGCTGTCCGGCACCTACGACGCGGGGACCGCCCATCCGCAGGAGCTCGGGGACGCCTCCTGCTACCCGCACCTCGTCGCCGAGCTGCTGCGCCGCGGCTGGGACGAGACCGGTCTCGCGCTGCTGACCTGGGGCAACGTCCAGCGGCTGCTGCGCGAGTCCGACTTCACCGCGCGGGCGGCGCAGCAGCGCCGCGAACCGTCCACGGCGAAGATCGCCGAGCTGGACGGCTGACCGGCGGCGCTACACCGGGTCGATACGGCAGAGGCAGAAGGGGTGCCCCGCCGGGTCCGCGTACACCCGGAAGTCCTCCTTGTCCTCGGCGTGCAGCAGCCGTGCGCCCATCTCCAGCACCTTGGCCTCGGCCGCCTCGATCTCCTCCCAGGTGGTCCCGCCGTCGAAGTCCAGGTGGAACTGCTGGGAGTTGCGGTCCGCCCGCGGCCACTCGGGCGGGGTGAGGTCCGGGGCGCTCTGGAAGGCGAGCCGGGGACCGGCGGGCACCCGCAGGACCACCCAGTCCGGGTCGTCGTCCTCCGGGGTGCCGCCCACGATCCCGGCGTAGAAGCGGGCGAGCGCGCGGGGGTCGGGGCAGTCGATCACGACGGAACGGAAACGTGCGACAGTCACGAGAGGTCCTCCTGGTTCGACCGGCGGTTCAGCAGGCGCAGAGGCAGAACGGGTGCCCCGCCGGGTCCGCGTACACACGGAAGCTGCGGGAACGGTCCTCGGTGTCCAGCGGCCTCGCCCCGAGCGCCAGCACCTCCCGCTCCGCCGCGTCCAGGTCCGGGACGGTCAGGTCCAGGTGGAACTGCTGCGAGGCGTCGGGGGCGGGCCACTTCGGCGGCACGAAACCGGGGGCGGCCTGGAAGGCCAGCGACGGTCCGCCGGGGGTCCTGAGGTCCACCCAGTCACCCTCGCCCTCGACGGTGCCGCCGAGGACACCGGCGTAGAAACCGGCGAGCGCGCGGGGGTCGGGACAGTCCAGTACGACGGCTCCGAGTTCGGCGACGGCCATGGCTTCCTCCTTGAAGCGCGGGGTTACCTGTAGAAGCGGGTAACCAGTAACGGTTACCGCATGCTCCCGCATAGGAGGTAACGTCGCAAGGGAATTCCCTAGCTAGGTAGCGTGCAGCCATGAGTGAGCGATCGCCCGCGCCCGGGGGACTGGCCCTGATCGAGTCCCTGGTCAACACCGTGGACCTGGAGTCGGGCGCCGATTCGCTGGACACGGCGGAGGGGCGGGAGCGGTTCGGGATCGCCGAGGGGGAGCTGGAGCGGGCACGTGAGCTGCGGGAGTCGCTGCGGGTCGCGTTGCTGGCCCACGCCGGGCATCCGCCGCATCGTACGGTGACGCCCCTGGGGGACCTGCTGGCGGCGGCCCCCCTGTTCGTGACGGTCGCCGCGTCGGACGGTTCGGCCGCCCTTACCCCCACCGACCCCGGGTCCCTGCTCTCCCGCGTCGCCGCCGCCGTCGCCGAGTCGCTGGTCGCGGGCACCTGGACCCGTCTCAAGGCCTGCGAGGCCGTGGACTGCCACTGGGCGTACTACGACCGGAGCCCGGCGGGGCGGGGGCGGTGGTGCTCCATGCAGGTGTGCGGAGCGCGGGCGAAGATGCGGCGGTACCGCGCCAGGGGGTGACGGTTGTCATCCCGGACTCTTGGAAAGCGGTTCCCGAAATGTGGTGGCGGTGTGGAGAATGGCGGTGGACGCCGTTCCGGCCGGCTGAGCCCCGGCCGGAACGGCGGCCACCCATGGCTCCGCACGGGCTGGTGTCGGCGGGCCTGCAA
>NZ_RSAJ01000495.1 GCF_003933965.1 Streptomyces sp. RP5T | reverse complement strand
CCCCTCTCCCACCTCCTCCGGCCGGGTCCGGAGCTACGACACCGACGGGGGCCGCGCGGTCTTCGACCTCGGTGAGAAGTCGGCGACCCTGGTGTCCGCGACGCCGGGCACGGGGTGGTCGATGCAGGTGTGGAAGACGGAGTCGTGGATCCGGGTGGAGTTCTCCTCGGGCGCGGACCGGGTGTCGGTCTTCTGCACCTGGCACGACGGTCCGCCGCGGGTGGAGATCGGCACCTACTGAGTCAGCGGAACACGGAGGGCGGCGGCGCCGGCGAGGCGACCGCGTCGGCGTCCGTCACGGGGACGGCCCCTCCCGTGAAGTCGAGGAGCGCCCTGCCGTGTTCGACGCGGCCGGGGTGCGGGTCGGAGGCGGCGCGGCGGGTTAGTTCGGCTATCGGCAGCGGGGTGTCGGAGGCGACCAGGACGGCGTTGCCGAAGCGTTTGCCGCGCAGGACCGTCGGGTCGGCGACGAGGGCGAGTTCGGGGAAGCGGGCCGCGGCGGTGGCGATCTGGCCGCGCAGATGGGCGAGCGGCGGGCCGTCGGCGAGGTTGGCGGCGTAGAGACCGCCCGGCCTGAGCGCCCTGCGGACCTCGTCGAGGAACTCGGTGGAGGTGAGGTGGGCGGGGGTCCTGGCACCGCTGAACACATCGGCGATGACGAGGTCGGCCCAGCCGTCGGGGACCTTGGCGAGTCCTTCGCGCGCGTCGACGGACCGCACCCTTATGCGTGCCGTCGGCTGCAACGGGAGCTTTTGCCGGACCAGTTGCACGAGGGCCGCGTCCCGCTCGACGACCTGCTGGGTGGAGCGGGGGCGGGTGGCGGCGAGGTACCGGGCGAGAGTGAGGGCGCCTCCGCCGAGGTGCACGGCGTGCACGGGCTTGTTGGGGGGCGCGACCAGGTCGATGACGTGGCCGAGCCGGCGCTGGTACTCGAAGGAGAGGTGGTGCGGGTCGTCGAGGTCCACATGGGACTGCGGGGCACCGTCGATGAGCAGCGTCCACGCGTGCGGGCGCTCGCGATCGGGGACGAGCTCGGCGAGGCCGCCGTCCACTGGTTCCACGACGGCTTCGGCGGACCTCCTGGGCTTTCCCACTGCACCATTATCGGGGGCGGGTGACCGTCTCGCGTCCGCGGGTCCGGTGGCTGTGGCGCGGTCGCCGTGCCCCGGAAGAGGTGGCTGCGGTCACCGGCAGTTGTCCGCCGCCTCGATGAGTCTCGCCGCCTCGTCCAGTGCCGCTCTCAGCACCGCCGGGTCGGTCGCCAGGTCCGCGTCCCCGGGGGGCAGCAGCCAGTCCGAGCCCTGCACCGGAGGCTCGGGGGCCAGTCGCAGCCCCCGTCCGTCGGTCTCCGTGCAGGTGCTGCCGGGGACGTCCCATCCCGCGGCGGTCCCCGGTGGCACCAGGAAGCCCAGCGTCTCGCCGCCGTCGTCGTGCAGCACGGGGCCGACCGACTCCCCCACCCCCCGCCGCAGGATGTCGACGGCCTCCAGGCCGTGTCGCGTCGGTACCGTGACCACGTCACAGCTGATCTCCATCGCGGCCTCCATCGAGGAATCCTCGTCCGACTCCGACAGGTTCAACGCGCGCCGGCGTCAACGGCTACGGCAGAAGTCCGCCGCAAAGGATGGCAGTTCATGGCGGATCCCGGATGAGATATCCGGTTTGTAGCCAAACCCCGCGTGACGACCCGGACACAACAGGTACGTTCTTGCCCGCCGGAAACAGGGCGTCACACTGACAAACCAGTCAACTCGCCCCGCCCTCCGGCATGGTTCGACGGTTCGCACGAGAGGACCCGGCCATGGCGTCGTCAACGGTGACCTCGTCCCAGCCCCCCACCCCACCGAGGCCGAACCTCGCGTTCCGGCGCCTGCGCGGTCAGCGCTCGCCGGCCGAGTTCGCCGCGGCGGTGCGGCGGGCCGCGCGCGAGATCGGCGAGAGCGTCAGCTGCGACGCGCGCTATGTGGGCCGCGTGGAGGCGGGCGAGATCCGCTGCCCCAACTACGCGTACGAGCGGGTGTTCCTGCACATGTTCCCCGGCCGCACGCTCACCGACCTGGGCTTCGCCTCCCGCGCCTCGGTACGCGGACGCCGGGCGCGCGCCACGGATGAGACACCGGGGACGTGCGAGCCGTATGACACGCAAGACACTCAGGACCCTGACGAGACGTACGACAACTACGAGGAGAGCGACGTGCTGCGTCGCGCATTCATGACCGGCGGCGCCACCGTCGCCGCCGCCTCACTGGGCCCGCTCGGGCTCGCACTCGACGCCACGGCCGCCGGACGGCCGGTCCGCCGCGCCGGGACGGGTGAGGCGGGTGCCCTGGAAGAGGCCGTGCGCAGGATCCGGTTGCTCGACGACCGGCACGGCGCGGACGGCCTGTACCAGCGCGCGGCGGCCCCACTGCGCGCCGCCTACGCGCTCCTGGACGCCGGCGCGACCCGGCAGACGACCGCCGACCGGCTGCACTCGGGCGCGGGTGAACTCGCCATCTCGGTGGGCTGGCTCGCGCACGACTCCGGACGGTTCGACGACGCCCGCTCGCACTACGCGGAGGCGCTCGCGACGGCACGGGTGACCGGTGACGACGCCCTGGAGGCGCACGCGTTCTGCAACACCGCCTTCCTCGCGCGCGACTCGGGACGGCCACGGGAGGCGGTGCGGGCGGCGCAGGCCGCGCAACGGGTGGCCCGGCCCCTGGGTTCGGCCCGGCTCATGTCGCTGCTCGCCCTGCGCGAGGCGGGCGGCTGGGCGGGGCTCGCCGACCGCACCGGGTGCGAGCAGGCCCTGGTCCGCGCGCAGGCCTACTTCGAGCGAGGCCACTCGGACGCCGACCCCGAGTGGATGAGCTTCTACGGTGAGGCCGAGCTGGAGGGGCTGGAGGCGCAGTGCTGGTCCACCCTGGGCGACTGGCGCCGGGCCGCCCGGCACGCGCGCCGGGCGGCGGATCTCCAGGACCCGCACTTCACCCGCAACATCGCGCTGTACACGGCCGAACTCGCCGACGACCTGGCCCGCGGCGGCCACCCCGACGAGGGGGCGGCGGCGGGACTGCGGGTACTGGAGCTGCTGGGCGAGGTGCAGTCGTCCCGCATCCGGACGATGCTGGCGGCCACGGCGAGGGTGCTGCTGCCGCACCGGCGGGCCTCGGGGGTGTCGGCGTTCCTGGACCGGCACACGTCCCTGCCCCGGACCGCGTGAGAGAGGGCGGTCGTTCGACCGCGGGCCGGTGGGGGCTGGTGGCGCAGTTCCCCGCGCCCCTAAGACCCCAGGTGCCCCAAGTCGTTCCAGCTCTCGATCGCGGGCTCCCCGTAGGCCCAGCCGAGCACCGAGAGGGACGTCGGATTGAGCCGGATCCGGGCCGCGAAGTCAACCGGCAGCCCCAGCCACCGCGCCCCGATGGACCGCAGGATGTGCCCGTGGGCGAACACCAGCACGTCCCGGTCCGCGGCGCGCGCCCAGGCGACGACCTCGTCCGCGCGGGACGTGATCTCCGCGAGCGACTCCCCCTCGGGGACGCCGTCCCGCCAGATCAGCCACCCGGGCCGCACCGCCTGGATCTCGTCCGGGGTCATGCCCTCGTACGCGCCGTAGTCCCACTCCATGAGCGTGTCCCAGGTGGCCGCCCGCTCCCCGAACCCGGCGAGTTCGCAGGTCTCACGCGCGCGTGCCAGCGGGCTCGTGCGGACCTCCACACCGGCCAGGCCGTCGTAGGGAGCCCGGTGCAGCCGCTCGCCGAGCAGCTTGGCGCCCCTCCGGCCCTCCTCCAGAAGCGGTACGTCGGTCCTGCCGGTGTGCTTGCCGGACAGCGACCACTCGGTCTGTCCGTGCCGGGCCAGCAGGATGCGCGGAGCCATGAAGAAACCTTTCCGGGGGAAAGCGGAAGCGGAACACCTCCATCATCGCGCACCCTGTGGGAGGGCAACCCGCCGGGCGATCTCAGCGTCTTTGAGGGCCGAAGGCGCTGCGCGGGGGCACTCCACCAGGGCCCGCACATACGCCGTAAAGTGGCACGCCCGGACGACCAGTGCCGGACGCCGCGCGAAACGAAGGGGGACAGGATCGGATGCCGCTGACCGAGACACCAGGCACCGAGGCGGTCCCGCGGACGCGGCTGCGCTGGTGGACCGAGCTGCCCCTGATCCTGCTGGTGTACGCCTGCTACAGCGCCGGACGGCTCCTCGCCAGGGGCGATGTCACGGGCGCCGTCGACCACGGCCTGGCGATCCTCAAGATCGAGAAGGTCCTCCACCTCAACGCCGAGCACCCGCTGAACCGGCTGTTCACCGACCAGGCCTGGATCGGCGTTCCGGCCGACTTCTGGTACGCCTCGCTGCACTACCTGGTCACACCGGCCGTCCTGGTCTGGCTCTTCCGCTCGCGCGCCCTGCACTACCGCGCGGCCCGCACCTGGCTGATGACGTCCACCTTCATGGGCCTGATCGGCTTCACGCTGCTGCCGACCTGCCCGCCCCGGCTCCTGTCGGCGGGCCACGGCTTCGTCGACACCATGGCCCAGTACAGCTCGTACGGCTGGTGGGGCGGCGAGGCGAGCGCGCCACGGGGCATGGGCGGCATGACGAACCAGTACGCGGCCATGCCGAGCCTGCACGTCGGCTGGGCGCTGTGGTGCGGGGTGATCCTGTGGCGCTACGGCAGGACGCGTACGACGAGGGTCGCGGCCGTCGCCTACCCGCTGATCACCACCATCGTGGTCATGGGCACCGCGAACCACTACTTCCTCGACGCGGTCGCGGGCGCGGCGGTGATGGGGCTCGGCTTCGTGCTCGCCCCGCACGTCAGCCGGGTCGCGGAGCGGGTCACGGCGGGTGTCCGCGCCCGGATGACCTCCGTTCCCGTCGTCTCTCGGGACACAGAGCCCTCAATTGTCAGTGGCGGATGCCAGACTTCCGCGGGTGAGCACATTCCACGGCAGCGCGAGACACGCTTCCCAGGCGGAGCCGAGCCCAGTGCCGCTCCCACGGACGCGGGGGACGGCGCTCCGGCAGCGGCTCGCTGAGCTGCGCGGCCCCGAGGTACCGGCCAAAGCACTCGACGCGCGCGCCCTGGCGGCCCTCGCGGCGAACCCCGGCTGCAAGCGACGAGCGATCCTCGACGGCGCCGGGGTGAACAAGACGGCGCTGGCGAGCGCGCTGGGGTCGCCCGCGGCCTTCGGGCAGTCGCAGTTCGCCCTGACCCGGGGCAACGCCTTCGAGGCCAAGGTCAAGGCGGACGGCGGCGCGGAGCTGCTGCGGCTGGTGCACGAGCGGCTGGACCGCGGCGCCGAGCCGCCCGCCGGGGCCCAGGTGCCCGACCTCGCCGCGATCGGCCCCGAGGGCCGCACCGCGCGTACGGCCCTCGCCCTGCGCGAAGCCACCGGGGCCGAGGGCTGGACCCTGCTCGACCACCCGATGCTCGCGCTCGACGTCGCCGGCTCCCCCGCCTTCCTGGAGCCGGACGCGGTGGTCGTGCACCCCGACGGCAGCTGGACGGTCGTGGAGATCAAGTCCTTCCCGATGCTGGACGGTGCGGCGGACCCGTCGAAGGTGGGCGCGGCCGCCCGCCAGGCCGCGGTGTACGTCCTCGCGCTGGAGGAGGTCGCCGCCCGCCTGGACCCGGTCCCGCGGGTGCGCCACCGGGTCCTGCTGGTCTGCCCCAAGGACTTCTCCAACCTGCCCACCGCCTCGGCCGTCGACATCCGCAAGCAGCGCGCGGTCACCGCCCGCCAGCTGGCCCGGCTCACCCGCATCCAGGACATCGCCGACACCCTGCCCGACGACGCCTGCTTCGCCCCGGACCTGCCCGCGGAGGAACTGACCGCGGCGGTCGAGTCGGTGCCCGCGGCCTACGCCCCCGAGTGCCTGTCCGCGTGCGAACTGGCCTTCCACTGCCGGGACCGCTCCCGCGCGGCCGGCGCGGTGACCTCCCTGGGCCGCCCGGTGCGCGCGGAGCTGGGCGGACTGACGACGGTCGAGGAGGTCCTGGCGGCCGCCCGGGGCGAGACCGGCGATCCGGACGACCCGGCGGTGGCGGCGCTGAGAAGGGCCGCGCGACTGCGCGCCGAAGCACTGGAGGGCTTCGCACCGACGGCCCCGGCGGGCGCGGCGGCAGGAGGTACCGGGTGGTGACGACGACCCCGCGCCCGGGCTTTCCGGCGCCGCCGCACCCCGCCACGCCCTCTTCCGGTC
>NZ_RSAJ01000494.1 GCF_003933965.1 Streptomyces sp. RP5T | reverse complement strand
GTCCTCGACCCCGCGATGTCCGCCCCGCCCACCGCCCGGCGTACCCCGGCCCAGCTCGACGACGGCCGCACCATGCCCGCGTACGTCGACGACCTCGAAGCCCTGCTCCCGGACGACCTGACCGACGCCGAGCGCAGCCAACTCCTCGAAAGCCCCAGTACCTTCGGCCAGAGCGTGGTCGTCCTGCGCGGGATCGGGCAGGTCGTGGCACGGATCCGGGAAGAGCTGGCACGCAGGCCCGGCGTGCGGCCGCGTGACCAGGCCCAGCTGTCGGCGGACGTGGCGCGGACCCTGCGTGAGAAGCCGAAGTCGCTGACGGACCGCGGGCGCCCTTTCCCGTACGTCAACGAGGACGGCAAGCTGCGCGTCCTGTACATCAAGGCGCGCCACCGCGGCGGTTGGACCCCGTTCGACGACGGTGTCGGGCACGCCGCGAAGCTCGACAGCATGTACCAGGCCGCGGCGGTCTTCGGGTTCACCAAGAACGTGCAGTCCAACACCCAGTACGGGTCGGGCGGTCCGCTCGGCCCCGTGGGGTCCGCGGCCTACGGCGGCTACGGCCGGCTGGCCTTCCGGTTCGGCTTCATCAACAAGGTCGGCTACACGCTCACGGAACAGCGCCAGAACCAGACGGAGACGCGCACGCTCGACGACTCCCGGACCTATCTGGACGACCTCCATTACGAGCTGTGGGTCGTCGACGCGGCGGGACAGCTCGTCACCGGTTCTCCCACCGACACGGAGTCGGAAGCCGCGACGTCCACGGCGGAGGACGTCCAGGTCGTCCCGGCGCGCTTCGCGTTCGGCATGCGCAACGGCATCCGGCTCAGGCTCCCGGACAGCGTCACGAAGGTCGGCGAGCCCGGCCGGATCCCGAGGTCGATGGACCTGGGCCGCAGCACGCAGTACCGATTCGTCAGCGTCGAGGGGTACGGGCCGGTCGCCGCGATCCGGGACTGGGCGGCCTCGCTCCTCGGCGTTCTGCCGGGCAGCAGCGCGTACGGGGAACTGGACGCCTTCTTCTCGGGCGACAGCTTCCAGCGGCACAGTGCCACCATGGCCCGCGGCCGGCTGACCACCCCTCCGCTCTACGCCGACGACAAGAACAAGTCGCCGCTCGGCGTGTTCGTCGTGGAAGAGGTCGTCCCGCGCAGCGCCGTGCTGTTCGGCGAGACCGACATGGCCGAGATCCGGGACAGCAGCAGCTCCACGGTCCGCAGCGAACGCGTGCGCACCAAGGGCCGCAACATCGTGCTGCAGGCCGCCGCGGGGCCCGCCTTCAACTTCTTCGACCCGGGCCTTGCTCCCTTCGATCTGCGGCTGCAGTTCGGACCGAACGCGCAGTACTCGTTCAACCGCAACCGCGCGGGCGGCCTCGGCGGTTCCGGTGCCCTGAAGGCGGTCGGCCAGGTCAAGGGACCGAAAACCGCCCTGTACGTGGTCGTGAAGTCGGTGCGGGTGCGCCGTTCGGGCGACACCGGCCCGCCCACCCAGTTCCTGACCTGGAGCCTGGACCGGATGACCAGCGCCGAGGCACGGCGGCTGGCCGGCTGGGACGACGGCACCGCACTGGTCGTACGGCACGGCGCCGTGCCGTACGCGCCGGCCTATCTGAGCGTGGACCGGCCCCGGACCCTCGGTATGCACCGGGTGAAGGAGTTCACCTTCGAGGACGGTCAGCGCACCCGGGTCCTGCCGGACACCCACGACGGAGTGGGGCGTACTCTGCTGGATTCCTTCGCCGACAGCGTGGTGGACGCCGTCGCGGCCCGCCGCAGGGGACTGGTCGTGCCACTGCACGAGCTGAACCTGCCCAGGGGCTGGCGTGCCCGCTTCCACGACCTGATCCGGCGCGACCCGGACCGGCTGGCCGCCGAAGCCCGCAGCCTCCCCGTGCCGCCGCGGTGGCGGAACAACAAGCACTACCACGCGGCCTTGCAGAACACCCTCCAGATCCTCGGTGTGCTCTCCCAGCAGAACGTCACCGGCGGCCTGGAGGCCCTCACCACGATCGGCCTGCGGGTCCGGCTTTCCGATCCCGGGGCGGTCGGGCAGACGTACTACACCGTGTGGGTGCACGGCACCCTGAGCGGACGGCAGTACGAGGGCAAGGACATCACCGACGGCATCCGGTTCAGCGCCCAGGGCGCCGAGCGGATGGACGGCCAGGTCACCGCGCGCCGCGCCGCGGAGGCGGGCTTCGAGGGCACGCTGTCGGGCCGGGACAACAACGTCGACGACACGGGACGCCGGCTGAACACGCTCGGACTGTCGCTGGGCGCGCGCAAGGGCTGGCAGCGGGAGACGGAGAGCGGCTTCGGTTCCACCGTCACCGCCGAGCCGATGTCGGTGAGCAAGTCGCCCGCCCATCTGTACCGTTACACCCTCGACCTCACCGCGACCATGGGCGGCTACTGGCGGCCCCGCGGCCTGATCCGCGGCTTCGGTTTCGGCCTGCCGGGACTGCTGGTCCTCGACGAGCCCGTCGACATCCTGTTCGGGCGCACGTCGATGGGGTTCCTCAAGGGCGGCGGCCCGGTGCGCGGGCAGGTGCTGATCAGCGTCCCCGTCCAGCACGCCCCCGAGGCAGACCCGCACGCGGACGGGGCCCTCAACCCCTACCTCGCCGCCGAACCCGAGCCCGTGGCGATGAGCACGGAACGCGCCCTGGCCCTGGCCAAGGGCGACCTCGTACTGCCCGGCGGCGCCACCGGGGACGGACGGCTCGCCGCACGCGGCACCGACCAGTTCCGGGAGCTGCGCCAGCATCCCTACGCGATCGTCAACGCGGTCCTGACACCCGGTCTGGTCGCGGCGGTGGACGGTGTCCTGCGCACCGCCTCGGGCAGTACCTGGCATCTGGTCAAGGAGGGCGCCCCCGTCCGGGAAGCGGTCATCCGGGTCTTCACCCCCCAGTACCTGACCGCCAACTTCGACCAGAGTTCCGGCCCGCTCGGGCTGATGGGCAGCGGCCTGCTCGGCAAGGGGCCCGCCACCGCCCTGTGGGCGACCTACCGCTACGCGACCTCGGTGTCCGGCCTCAGACTGCTCACCGGTCCGAGGCCCATGGACACCGAACTCGCCCTCGGCGCCACCCGCGTGGCCTCGGGCAAGGTCACCAAGGTCACCACCTTCGTCTTCGGCGGCCAGCTCGGCTACAACGCCGTCCGCAGCCCCGGGCACGGACTCATGGGCGTGTACGGGCTGGTCGCCCACCCCGTCTCGACGTCCCGCGCATCCGCCACAGCCGTCGTACGGACCGTCGTCGCCGACGTGAACCGTGCCTCGTCGGTCCACCAGGTACTGGTCACCGGCGACGTGCAGCACTGGTTCGCACTGACCACCAGCCGCCTCGGCACCGGGCGCCTGGGACGGGCGGCGGCGGGCAGCGCACTCGTCCCGTCGATCCTCGCCGGCGCGGCGGGCACGGAACTGGACGCCCCCGCGGGCATGTTGGCCCATCTGCCGGAGAAGAGCGCCCACCGGATGGGCCTGATCGACGACGGCCTCGGTGACGTGCCCCGCTACGCCCAGCACCGCTGGACGCCCCAACCCTGGCTGGCGGGCGCCGCGTTCGGGACGTACGCGGTCAACTCGCTCGATCCGACGGACGCGTTGCTCGCCTTCGAGCGGCGCCTCGACGGGGTCGGCCTCGACGAGGCGAGCCGGGAGAAGATCCGCCAGCTCGTGACGGCCCGTGCCACCCGCGCCCTGAAGGGCGAGATGACGACCACCGGCCCCTCCGCGATGGTCTCGGCCAGGGGGGCGGGCTGGGGCAGCGTACGGATCGGAAGGCGATCGGTCCGGGTCCGCGTCGAACTTATCCCCGGGACGCCCGAGTTCCAGGGACTGGACCACGGCTCCGAGATCGAGGACAACCGGCGCGCCTCGGAAGTCGTCCTGAACTCCTCCGAGGCGTCCTCCGGGGCGGACCTCGGAATCGTGACCGGTCAGGTCGCCCACACCGACAACCCGTCGGTCGTGGGCGCCGGGCCCACGTACACCGAATCCGGGACCCACAAGCAAACGGTGGCGTCCAGCCACTCGAACACCACCGTCACGATCTACCGCGCGGTGACCACGGAACCGCACGCGGAGATCGTCACCCCGTACACCATGCGGATCACCCTGGAGGCCGACGACACCCCTCACCAGGGCGACCCGTCCGGCCGGGAGGCGGACGAGGGGACCACCACCGCTCTGGACCGCTTCCTGGGCCGCCGTCGGATCGTCGAGGAACACGGCGTCGGTGAACTGCGCGAACACGTGCCGCTCAGCCTGATGGAGCCGGTGGCCACCGCGTCGTCCGAGCCCCGCGCGACCGTGCCGGCGCCCGACCCCAGGACCGACCCCGCTCTGACGAGGGCTCCCCGGCCGGTGCCCCTGCCCGCCGTACGCGAGGAGATCAGGGTCGTCTACGGCGACGGCGTCGAGCGGCCGTTCACCTTCCCCGAGAACGGCTTTCACCCCCGGGGCATCCTCGGCGTGGACAACATCCGTACGGCGAACGACCTCCTGCTCACCCGGGCCTACGACGCCGGGTTCTCCCTCGCCGTGCTGCGGTCGGAGGACGGCCCCGACGCTGCGGCCCTGACCCAACTCCTGCGCCGGACACAGAAGTCGGGCCTGACCCGCCTCGGCACCGGCTCCGCCCAGGCCCTGGAGGACGCCACCAGCTTCATGGCGGTCACCTCCTTCTACCCGCGCACCCTGGAGCCCGAGGGCTACCGGATCGCGGGGCTGACCGAGAAGTCCTTCCTCGGAAGCGACTCCGGAGAACTGTCCCTGCACTCCACACCGGACTTCAGCCGCGCCCTGCTGCTGACGGTCACCGACGGAGCCCGCCTGGAGGTGCTCCACCAGTCCGGCGAGGCCGCCGCCACCGCGCTGGCCGACGAACACACCCAGTCCGGCCACCTCGGCGCCGGATTCCTCTACGACGCCTCGCAGGACATCGGCCTCAACCAGATCGGCCTCCTCGGCGGCGGGCCCCACGCCCTGGACGCCGACACCAGGCCGACCGCCGACGACCACCTGGCCTCCAGGAACCTCAAGGCGAAGACACCCCGTGTGTTCCTGTTCGCGATCCCCACCCGGTTCGTCGGTGTCGGCGACGTCCATCGCACCTTCAAGGATTCCCGGGCCGTGACGTACCTGCGCGGCACCTTCGGCCACGTCAGGCCCGGCGCGCAGGCGATGGAGAGCCAGGCGTACCTCGTCGCGTGGGTGCGTGAGGACGTCGCCCGCGAGCTGATGCTCGTCACCGACTCCAATTTCCCCGAGTCCGCGGGCAAGGCGTGGGACGCGGTCGGCGAGGCGAGCAAGGGCTGGGTGGAGGCGGACACCGCCTACTGGGCGAAGCGGCGCACCGCGATCCATCTGCGCGACGCGGTCAGGGCGGCGGAGACGGCCGCGGCGGAGACCGGGAACCGCCTGAACCCCCTTCTGGATGCTGCCGAGAGCGCCGACACGGTACTCGCACAGGCAGAGAGCGACGCGCGCACCGATCACGACACCGCACGCCGGCTCACCGAGGCCGCCGACGCCCTCGACCTGGCCGACACCGCCCTGCGCACGGCCCGGGAGACCGCGCGCACGGACCGTGCCGCCGCGCAGGAGCTCGTACGGACGGCCCAGGACACCCTCGACATGCTGCCCGGCTGGGCGGCACTGCCCGGCAACGAACTGGGCCCGGAACAGTTCCAGCAGGCCGCGGACGACCTCGACGCGGCACGCCGACGGGCCGACGAGGTCCGCGACGCGGCCGCCCGTGCCGTCGCGACCGCCCAACTCGCCCGCGACAGGGCCGAGGAACGGCTCGCCGCCCTTGAACATCCGGTCGATCCGACCACTACACCGTCCCCGGCCGCCGATGCCGACCGTGCTCGGCAGAAGGCCGCGACTCTCGTCGAGACCGCCGACCGACGGCTCACCCGCGCCCGCACCCGGCAGACCGTGGCGAACGGCCGGCTCACCGCGCCCGCCCGCGCCCACGCCGCCGCGACCGAACGCCTCAAGGCCGCACGCGACGCCTTCGAGACCCGACGCCAGGAACTCGCCGTGCTGCGGGCGGCGGCCGACACCGCCGCCGCCGAGTACCACCGGGTGCGCGCCGCAGCCGACCAGCTCACCCGCTGGCACCGACTCGCCGCGAACGAGAGCGGCACGAGCGAACTCGAAGGGATCACGCAACCGCCCGAGG
>NZ_RSAJ01000493.1 GCF_003933965.1 Streptomyces sp. RP5T | reverse complement strand
GGCAGGACGTGGTCGCCGGTCTTGTCCGTGCTCAGGCACAGGGAGCAGACCACCGCCTCGTGGGTGGCGCAGGCGGCCAGGTCGGGGCGCTCGTAGGGCTGCCGGCAGACGTGGCAGTCGTAGCTGACCGCGCTCGGGTTGCCGTCCGCGTCCAGCATCGGCTCCTCGATGCCGTCCCCGGTGCGGCGCAGGTAGTACCTGCCCTTGGTGACGATCGCCATCAGCGGGGTGAGGACGAACGCGATCACCGCGGCGGCGACGGGGGAGTACGGCTGGAGGGTGTCGCCGAGGGCGTGGAAGTACAGGGCGATGGACAGGCCGGACGCGGCGACGAAGGACACCACACCCACCGGGTTGACCGCGTGGAGCATGCCGCGGCGGAACTCGGGCGCCTGCGGGGAGAGTTTGAGCAGGTACTTGTTGACGCCGATGTCAGTGGCCACGGTGACGACCCAGGCGATTGCGCAGTTCGAGTAGAAGCCCAGGATGTCGTTGAGGAAGCTGAACATGTCGGCCTCCATCAGGGCCAGCGCGAAGCCCAGGTTGACGAGGACGAAGACCAGGCGGCCCGGGTAGTGCCTGGTGACGCGGGTGAAGGAGTTGGTCCAGGCGAGCGAGCCGGAGTACGCGTTCGTCACGTTGATCTTGATCTGGCTGATCACGACGAGGACCACGGCCAGCGGGACCACCAGCCACGACGGCATCATCGCGTCGAAGGCGCCCTTGAACTGCTGGATCGGCTCGGGAGCCGCCTGCGGCCCCACCTCGGCCAGGATGTAGACCGCGAGGAAGACACCGATGGCCTGCTTGAGCGCGCCGAGCACCACCCAGCCGGGGCCGGCCATGACCACCGCGGTCCACCAGGCGCGCCGGTTCGCCTCGGTCTTGGGCGGCATGAAGCGCAGGTAGTCGATCTGCTCACCGATCTGCGCGATGAGCGAGAGACACACGCCCGCACCGAGCAGCACGGACGCGGTGTTGACGCCGCCGTCGCCGTCGGTGCCCGCGTAGGACAGGAAGCGGTCGACGGTGTCCGGGTCGGTGGCGACGAGGTAGACCAGCGGGCCGACCATCAGCAGCAGCCAGATCGGGGTCGTCCACACCTGGAGCCTGCTCAGCGCCTTCATGCCGTAGATCACCAGCGGGATGACCATGAGGGTGGAGACCAGGTAGCCGAGCCACAGGGGCAGTCCGAGGCCGAGCTTGAGGCCCTGGGCCATGATCGAGCCTTCTAGGGCGAAGAAGATGAAGGTGAAGCTGGCGAAGATGACGCTGGTGAGGACCGAGCCGTAGTAGCCGAAGCCCGAGCCGCGGGTGATCAGGTCGAGGTCGATGTTGTAGCGGGCGCCGTAGTAGGCGAGGGGGAAGCCGGTGACGAAGATGACGACGGCGGCGACCGCGATGGCCACGAGGGCGTTGCCGGTGCCGTGGGCCAGGCCGATGCCGGCGCCGATGGAGAAGTCGGCCATGTAGGCGATGCCGCCCAGGGCGGTGGTGGCGACGACCATGGGGGTCCAGCGGCGGTAACTGCGGGGCGCGAAGCGGAGGGTGTAGTCCTCCAGGGTCTCCTTGACCGCCTGGTCGGCGGATGCGGACGGGTCTGCCGTTGCCGACCGTGACTCTGTGGTGCTCATGTCACGCCTCCCGGTGCTGCTCGCGGGCGGTGGGGGGATGTGTGGGAGCCCCGCGTGGCGTCGTCGGCAGCCGGGGAGTCGACGGGCGGGCATGCATGGTTCGCGACCCTGTATACGACTCTGATCCCACGGTCCGTCACGCTAGGAAGCGGTTGTTACCGCGGCGACCGAGTGTCATGAACACGACGTTTCCGGAAGCTCACCGCTCCTGATCCGCGACAGGGCCGGGTGGGCAAGCCTGGCGAGCGGGGTGCCGGCGACTGGTCGCGTTCGGCGTGGGGTGGGGTCAGGCGAGAGTGCGGCGCCGGCTGTCGGGGAGCGGGCTGCGGTCCTCCTCGTCCTGGACGAGCAGGGACAGCAGAGCCGCCACCGTCAGGCCGGCCTCGGCGGGATGGCGCAGGACCTTGCCCGGGTCGATGCGGTACGTGTTGCTGCGGCCCTCGCGCACGTGGGAGAGGTATCCGTCCTGCTCCAGGTCGGAAATGATCTTCTGTACGGCGCGTTCGGTGAGCCGGCAGTGTGCGGCGATGTCGCGTATCCGGGCACTGGGGTTGTCGGCGATCGCGGCCAGCACCCTCGCGTGATTGGTGACGAACGTCCATCCGGTGTGGGACTCGGGCACTCCATCCATGAGGACAGTCTAGCGACCGGGTATTCACGCATTCAAAAACAGGAACTTTATTTCATGTATTGGTTGACGTATGTTGTCGGCGGAGGCGAATCTGGGGACAGAGACAGCCGAGTACACGAGGGAGAGGGTCATGCCGGAATCTGCGCACACGGCGCAGTCCCTCGCCACGCTGGAGGCGCGGCCCCGGTGTCTGGCCACGATCAGGACGCAGGTGGCCGGGGAGCGGACGGTCGTCACCTGCCGTGGTGAGTTGGACACGGGAGCCCACGTGCTCCGGCCCGAGCTGTACGCCGTCCTCGACCGCTCGGTCACCGGGGTGGACCTGGATCTCGGCGAGGTCGCGTTCTGCGACTGCGGCGGCCTCAACGTCCTGCTGGACCTGCGCCGCGAGGCCCTCGACCAGGGCAAGACGGTGACCGTCCGGACGTGTGGTCCGACGGTCGGGCGGCTGCTCGACCTGACCGGGGCGCGGGAGCTGTTCGCGAGCGGGCGTCCCGGAAGCCCCGACGGATCCGCTCCGGACGCCGAGGTCGTCCCGGGCCCGGAGGAACAGCTCCAGCGCATGCACGCCGACCGGGAACTGCGCCTGGACGTCGACCAGTTGCGCCGGACGATGCGGAGCGCACCGCGTCCCGCGGCACCCAGGTACACCACCGCGCCGAGCGTCTGAGGGGCGCCGCCGGGCGGCCTGCCGTCACCACGGCGTCGGCCGCCCTGTCCGGTGTTCTGCCCCGCGGGGTCAGTCCGCGTCCGTACCGAACGCCCCCAGGATCCGCTCGGCGGCGAGCGTGGCCGTCAACTCGCCGTTCCTGACCTGCTGTTCGAGGCCGGGCGCGAGCGCGCGGACGGCCGTGTCGGCGTGCAGCCGGCCGAGGAGTTCGTCGCGGACCATCGACCAGGTCCAGTCGACCTGCTGGTCACGGCGTTTGGCGGCGAGCCGGCCCGTGGAGTCGAGCAGGGCGCGGTGCTGTTCGAGGCGTTCCCAGACGGTGTCCAGGCCGGTCGACTCACGGGCGCTGCAACTCAGCACGGGCGGTGTCCAGGCCGCGTCCTTGCCGTGCATCAGCCGCAGCGCACCCGCCAACTCCCGTGCCGCCGCCTGCGCGTCCCGCTGGTGCGGGCCGTCCGCCTTGTTCACGGCGATCACGTCGGCCAGCTCCAGCACACCTTTCTTGATGCCCTGCAACTGGTCACCGGTGCGGGCCAGGGTGAGCAGCAGGAAGGAGTCGACCATGTTGGCGACGGCGGTCTCCGACTGGCCGACGCCCACCGTCTCGACGAGGACGACGTCGTAGCCCGCCGCCTCCATCACCACGATCGACTCCCGGGTCGCCTTGGCCACCCCGCCGTGCGTGCCCGCGGTGGGGGAGGGCCGTACGAAGGCGTCCGGGTCGACGGCCAGGCGCTCCATCCGGGTCTTGTCGCCGAGGATCGAGCCACCCGTGCGGCTGGAGGACGGATCCACGGCGAGGACGGCCACCCGGTGCCCCAGCGACGTGAGCATCGTGCCGAACGCGTCGATGAACGTCGACTTGCCCACGCCCGGCACCCCGCTGACGCCGATCCGCCGCGCCCGGCCGCTGTGCGGGAGCAGCTCGGTGAGCAACTCCTGTGCCAGTACGCGGTGCTGGGGCCGGGTGGACTCGACGAGGGTGATCGCGCGGGCGATCAGCGCGCGCTTCCCGTCGAGGACGCCCTTCACATAGGTGTCGACATCGATCACAGGTCGCGCCCGATCACAGGTCGTGCCCGAGGTCCGCCGAGAGCCGCCGGACGAGGTCGTACGCCGCGTCCGGGATGACCGTCCCGGGCGGGAAGACGGCCGCCGCGCCCATCTCCAGCAGCGTGGGCACGTCCTGCGGGGGGATCACCCCGCCGACGACGATCATGATGTCCTCCCGGCCCTCCTCGGCCAGCGCCTCCTTCAGCGCCGGTACGAGGGTGAGGTGCCCGGCCGCCAGCGACGAGACGCCCACGATGTGTACGTCCGCCTCCACGGCCTGGCGGGCCACCTCGCCCGGGGTCTGGAACAGCGGGCCGACGTCGACGTCGAAGCCGAGGTCGGCGAAGGCGGTGGCGATCACCTTCTGGCCGCGGTCGTGGCCGTCCTGGCCCATCTTGGCGACCAGGATGCGCGGCCGGCGGCCCTCGGCCTCCTCGAAGGTGTCCACCAGGGCGCGGGTGCGGTCCACGGAGGGCGACTCCCCTGCTTCGTTGCGGTACACGCCGGAGATCGTACGGATCTGGCTCGCGTGCCGGCCGTACACCTTCTCCAGGGCGTCGGAGATCTCGCCGACGGTGGCCTTGGCGCGGGCCGCGCGCACGGCGAGTTCCAGCAGGTTGCCGTCGCCGTCGGCGGCCCGGGTCAGCGCGTCCAGCGCGTCCCGGCACGCGCTCTCGTCCCGCTCCGCCCGCAGCCGCCGCAGCTTCTCGATCTGCTGGGCGCGCACGGAGGAGTTGTCGACCTTGAGGACCTCGATCGCCTCGTCGGTCTCGACACGGTACTTGTTGACGCCGATGACGGGCTGGCGCCCGGAGTCGATGCGCGCCTGGGTGCGGGCCGCGGCCTCCTCGATGCGCAGCTTGGGGATGCCCGCGTCGATCGCCTTGGCCATGCCGCCGGCCGCCTCCACCTCCTGGATGTGCTGCCAGGCCTTGCGGGCGAGGTCGTACGTCAGCCGCTCCACGTACGCGCTGCCGCCCCACGGGTCGATGACCCTGGTGGTCCCCGACTCCTGCTGGAGCAGCAGCTGGGTGTTGCGGGCGATGCGCGCGGAGAAGTCGGTGGGCAGCGCCAGTGCCTCGTCGAGGGCGTTGGTGTGCAGCGACTGCGTGTGGCCCTGGGTCGCCGCCATGGCCTCGACGCAGGTGCGCGTGACGTTGTTGAACACGTCCTGCGCGGTCAGCGACCAGCCCGAGGTCTGCGAATGCGTGCGCAGGGAGAGGGACTTGGGGTTCTGCGGGTCGAACTGCCTGACGAGCTTCGCCCACAGCAGCCGCGCCGCCCGCAGCTTGGCGATCTCCATGAAGAAGTTCATGCCGATCGCCCAGAAGAACGACAGCCGCGGCGCGAACGCGTCCACGTCCAGGCCGACTTCGCGTCCCGCGCGGATGTACTCGACGCCGTCCGCGAGCGTGTACGCCAGCTCCAGGTCGGCCGTCGCGCCCGCCTCCTGGATGTGGTAGCCCGAGATGGAGATCGAGTTGTAGCGCGGCATCCGCTCGGAGGTGTACGCGAAGATGTCGGAGATGATCCGCATCGACGGCTTCGGCGGATAGATGTAGGTGTTGCGGACCATGAACTCCTTGAGGATGTCGTTCTGGATGGTCCCGGCCAGCTTCTCGGGCGGCACGCCCTGTTCCTCCGCCGCCACGATGTACAGCGCCAGCACCGGCAGCACGGCGCCGTTCATCGTCATCGACACGGACATCCGGTCCAACGGGATGCCGTCGAACAGCTGCCGCATGTCGTAGATCGAGTCGATGGCCACGCCCGCCATGCCGACGTCACCGGTCACGCGCGGGTGGTCGCTGTCGTAGCCGCGGTGCGTGGGCAGGTCGAAGGCGACCGACAGGCCCTTCTGGCCGGCCGCGAGGTTGCGCCGGTAGAAGGCGTTGGACTCCTCGGCGGTGGAGAAGCCCGCGTACTGGCGGATCGTCCAGGGCTGGTTGACGTACATCGTCGGGTACGGGCCGCGCAGGTACGGGGCCACACCCGGGTACGTCTCCAGGAAGTCCAGGCCCTCCAGGTCGGCGCCGGTGTAGAGCGGCTTGACGTCGATGCCCTCCGGTGTCTCCCACACCGGTTCGGCGCCCTGCGTGGCCTGCTTCACGGCCGTACGCCACTCGTCGGCGCCGGCGCCGGTGGCCGGGGTGCCCAGCTCGATCCCGGTGAAGTCGGGGACGGAGGGGCCGGCGGGGGCGGTCATCAGGACACTCCCATGC
>NZ_RSAJ01000492.1 GCF_003933965.1 Streptomyces sp. RP5T | reverse complement strand
CTCCACACACCTTGAAGGTCAGTAAAACGGACGAGGCCCATCGGACGAGTGGGGATGGGCTGAGGCCATGGGCGGCCGTGCACGACCAGGCGCAGCTTCCTGCGGAGCGTCGGTTGTACATGACGGCGACGCCGCGGGTGTGGGAGGCCGAGGGTGAGCGGCCGCGGATGGTGGCGTCGATGGAGGATGGCTCCCCTGTCTTCGGGCCGGTGGCCTACAAGTTGACGCTTTCGGAGGCGGTCGGGCGGGGCATCGTGGCGCCGTATCAGGTGCTGTGCCTCGATATCCGTGATCCCGACCTGCATGCGGCGTTGACGAGCGAGGCTCCTGGCTCGGATGCCGTGAGGGGGGCGCGGTTGGCGGCGGTGCAGACAGGGCTGATGCAGGCTGCTGTCCAGGAGCGTTTCCGCAGGGTGTTGTCGTTTCACAGCCGGGTGAGTGAGGCTGCGGCGATGGCGGCCTCGGTCCCAACGACCGCGGCCCGGCTCGCCGCCGACGCCCCCGACACCTACCCGTCGGCCGGGCAGGTGTGGGCGGACTGGCTGTACGGCGCGCACGATCCCGGCCACCGCCGTCAGGTGCTCGATGAATTCGCCTCCGAATTCCTGGGCGGGCCGGATTTTGAGGGTCGTGATGTGCGGGCGGAATTGCGGGTGCTTTCCTCCGTTCGTGTTCTCGGAGAAGGCGTCGACACTGCCGAGTGTGATGCGGTCCTTTTCGCGGACGCGCGTGGGTCGATGGTGGACATCGTGCAGATGGTTGGGCGTGCTCTGCGGCTCAATCCGGGTCACGGGAAATTGGCGACGTTGATCGTTCCCGTGTTCCTCGGGCGGGACGAAGATCCGCACGATCTCCTCACCTCGGATGCCTACAACAGCCTGTCGAAGGTCCTTGGAGCTCTGCGGGCGCACGATGCGCAGACGATCGAGGCGCTCGCTGATCCCCGGCTGCGCAACAGTCGCGCTGCCTCCGAAGTGGGCGGTGAGATCGGTGAGTTGAGTGCGGACGAGGCGGGCCAGGACGACGTCGGTGAGGACGGGGGTGAGGAGGTCCAGGAGCAGGACGTCGTTCCGGCGGTGGGAGCTTCGGCGGCGGGGGTGTTGCGGTTCAGCGAGGAACGCGACCCGGCCGTCCTCGCGCAGTTCGTGCGGCTGCGGGTCATCGACCCCGAGGGCGCGTACTGGCGGCGCGGTATCGAGGCCGCCACACGGTGGCTGCGCGAGATGGGCGAGAGCGAGTTGCGGGTGCCGTTCACGTACGTCACGCCGGAGGACTGGGGAGCGTTGGGCGGGCACCCACTGGGGGTCTTCATCGCGGATCAGCGCCGGTACTACCGCGAGGGCACCCTGGACGCCAAGCGCGTGACCGAGCTGCAGAACCTGGGCATGGTCTGGTCCGTGCACGCCTCCGCGTGGGAGGCCGGCCTCGCCGTCGCCCGCGACTACGCAGCCGTCCACGGGCACTTCCTGCCGCCCACGACCGCCGTGTGGGGCGGAGACGGCTTCCCCATCGGCGTATGGGCCAAGAACATGCGAGCGTCGGCCCGCAGGAGCCGTGAGAACGCCGTACGCCGCGCGAACGGGGAAACGGGCATCTCCAGCGTCGGGGAGCTGTCAGAGAGCCGTATGGAGACCCTCACAGAGATCGACCCGGGGTGGGCGCCAGACGGGTGGGACGTCGCCTGGCAGCGTTCGTATCGGCTGCTGCTCGCGCACGTGAAGGCCGGGGGCGTGCTGCCGGACCGGGCGGGCGAGGTGATCGTGCAGGGCGAAGACCTCGCGGTGTGGGTCAGCGCGCAACGAGCTGGATGGGAGCGGCTGGCGCCGGCACAGCAGTACCTGCTCGAGACCATCGGCCTCGAGCCGCCTGCGGAGGGCGAGGTGGTCGGGCCGGTGCGGCGCACGCAGGATGAGATCTGGGAGCGGAACATGACCGCAGCCCGCCAATTCCACGCCCGCGAGGGGCATCTGCGCGTTCCGCGCCAGCACCGCGAGGACGTCGACGGGGAGCTGCTCGGACTCGGATCGTTCATCTCCAACGCCCGCCGCCGCGCCGACAAGCTCAGCCCCGAACGACGCGATTCGCTGACCGCGCTGGGGATGCGCTGGTAGAAGACGCCGACCGGCCTCACATTCAGCCGGAATTACGACATAACCCATGTGCAAGGCACGCGAGCGGGGCCCGGACCACAACGGTCCGGGCCCCGCTCGCGTGCCGACAGCCAGACAGCTATCCGACTCGACAGTCACGAATGCGTCCCGGACTGCTGGATTGCGCGGCTTGGGCTGGCCTACGTCACGGTGCTCTCGCCGCTTTGATCCCTGCTGCTGCGGCATTCGGCTCCCTAAAGCCGATGAGGACGGCAGCCACCGGAGTTGCGCGCCTAGCCCCGCGCTCCGGCACCGTGCTCCCGCCAAGAATTCGCCGCCGCCTGTGCTGTCCGTGTCGCCACCCGCAGCCCAACGGGTGAAAGACCCCCTGCCCCTGAAACTTGGAGACTCCGTGCCCGCCGCCCTCATCGCCGCCCTGGCTCCGACCGGAACCCTCGCGTTCGTCGCCCTCATCGTGTGGCGCCTCTTCCCGGGCGGACTCCCCGGGACGCTCACCGCCTGGACGCAGTACCGCACGACCACCACGGCGCGGACGAAGGCCCTGGATCCGGATGAGAGAACGAGCCGCAACGGTATGGAGATGCTGCGTCTGTCATACGGGACGGGCGCCGGGCCGGATCCCCAGACCACGCCCGCTGCCCCAGAGCAGCCGCCCGCCAGTCCAGGCGATCCCCCGCCCTGAACGGGCCGTGGCGGGCCCTCCTGGCTCCTGGTCGGGCCGACCACGGGCCAGACCACGGGCGCGACCGGGGAGTTGACAGGCTTGCGGGCGTGGACGTCGTCGGCCAGTTCTAGGCGGTCACGTTGTCGGCGGGCGGCGCAAGAGGGCCTTGAGCAAGCCTGTGGGCTGCTGGGCGAGGTCGATACGGCACAGAGGGCAGTGCCGGCCGTCCTCGGGAGGGGCGTCGTCGAAGCTCACGCCGGTCGGGCCGGTGACGGGCTGCCCGCATCGCGCGCAGGGAGCGGGCAGCTCGACTGCAGGAGCAGGGGTGGGGACAGGAGCAGGGGCGGTGTTGGTTGTCGACGTGCTGCGGGCTTGCGTCTGCTCTCGCTCCTGGCGTTCTTGTTCCTGCCGCTGGCGGCGGCGTTCGGCGTCGCGTCGCAGCCAGGCGTCATGGTCGTCGGGGTTTTCCAGGGCGTCGGTGAGGGTTTCCCACTGGCGGTGTCCGCAGCGCCACCACACTGCCTCCAGTGGCCCGTTTGTTTGCAGGCGCGGCAGGGTGGTGAAGAGGAGCGGGATGGCGTCCGTGTAGTTCTGGTAGCCGTCCCGCTCGCTCAGGGTGAGGCTCATGTTCTCGTACCGGCCGGACCACATGTCGCGGGTCAGGTGCAAGACCCGGTTCATCCGGTTCTTCAGTGCCTCCTGCCCGGCACGGGCTCCCGGGTTGAACACGACCGCGACCGGGGGGTGGCCCTCGCGGCCGGTGGGCGGGTACAGGGAGCGCCAGGCCGGAATTTCGCGGCCTTGGGCGTCTTTGGTTGTGCGGCGGAAGTAGTCGCGGTAGCGGTCGAACTTGGCGGCCAGGCGCTCCGGGCTCTCCGTGCAGTTGTCGACCTCCACCAGCAGCACCGGTACCCCCGCGTCCGGGGCGAGCAGTACCGCGTCGGTCTGGACCGTGGAGCGGCCCCGGGTGCCGCCGGACAGGACGTGCACCACTTCCGTCGACCAGGACGCGGGAGTGCCGATCCCGGCCGGCTCCCGCATGCCGGTTTCTTGAAGGGGTGTCACCGGTGCGGCGTCGGTGCGTTGTACGGGGCGGGTCGGTTCCGGGGCGGTGCGGGTGATGGCGATGACCGTCTCGTTCACGGCCATGGCGTGCGGGGCCCCCGAGCGGGCTGCGCCGCGGGCGGTGCCGCCCATCTCACCGGCCGGACGTGAGAGGACCTCAGCCGCGGCGTCCAGGCCGAGCGGGGTCAGGCCCCACAGTTTGGAGGCGTCCCGCGCGTTGCCCTCGGAGAGGACCAGGCCGTGCTTCGCGAGATCCAGACAGGCGTTGCGCACCGCCTTGTTGTCCTTGTGGCCCGGGCACATCAGCCGCCGCACCTGATCGGCGCTGGCGACCTTCAGCACGCCCAGCGCGGCCAGGACGTGTGCGCGTATCGCTCCGGTGGATCCGTACGGGTAGGTCTTCGAGCCACCCACCGCTGCCCCTTCCCTGCCTCTTGCGCAGCCCTGTGGCTGCGCAGCCGCGGGCCCGGCGGCGCGGGGCCCGCCAGCACCGCGCAAGCCTCCCGAGGCTCTCGACTTTCCGCCCGCCCCCACCCCTACCACCTACCACTGACACACAAGGGCGGCGGGGAGAGGAGAGAGAAGAGGGTTGTCGAGACCGTTGGTCGGGCTTGCCCACACGCGCTGACCAGGCAAAACCATGCGCGGCCTGCATGAGCAGACGGTAGGGGGTTCGGTAGGGACCCCGGCAGGGGGAATGGTAGGGAGCTTGACCCCCCTGCCCAGCGTCTGCGCAGGGCCGCTGAGTGCGCCGTAAAGCCCGCACGAAGGCCCAGCCAGGAGGTCGGCGACCCACTTGCAGGGGCCCCGCACTGCATGCTCGCACGAAGCGAACAGACTTTGGAAGGACTCCGGCAGCGCCGGGCCCGTGTACCAGGGCCCTCTCGCTCCGGAAGCTGGTCGCGGCCACGGTGCTCCCGGGCTACCCGCCCTGTGCCTGGCGCACTCCGGTCGGGCAGACCACCGGGGCCCCGCCCGGCGGGAGTCAGTCGGTGTCCAAGCCCTCAGCCTGAAGTTCGTGCAAGCTGGTCCGATGGACAACTAACGTCCCGTCCGGGCCGAGGTAGTGGGTCCAGCTGCAGCGGTAGTTCTTCGGGGGGCCTGGTCGCGTGCCCGGCACGTCCTCGCTGATCACCGCGCTTTCGCCGACACCGTCACCCGCATCAGCGGCGACCCCAGCACCCCGGAGCCGGGCCGAACACCGGATTCCGGGTGAGAAGCGCCATGACGGTGGGCGGGACCAACCGGTCCCGCCCACCGTGGTGATGAAGCTCAGCGCACCTGCGGAGGCTTCCGGGGCTGTGGGACAGCCGGAAGGATCTCCCACAGCGGTCGCCCGCCCCGCGCCCACTGCTCCAGCACCCGCCGGTCAACCAGGTGCAGGCGCTGCTGCCGGGCGAAATCGCGGGCAGGCCCGGAGACCCTCCCGTGGGTCACCATCACCACGACGTCGCCGCCGTGCACCGGCCGGCCGGTGCCGTTGAGCGTCTGCAGCTCCGGAGTCCCGACCGCCGAGCCGTCCAGCCCCTTCCTACGGTGCTTGCACTGGATCACCCACAGCCGGCCGAGGGGATCGTGCCCCTTCACGTCGGCGCCGAGGTCGCCCCGGCCGCCGCAGCGCAGCGCGTCGCGGGAACCGTCCCGGGCCAGCAGGTCACGTACAGCGTTCTCGAAGGCGCTGTGGTGCATGGCGTCCATCTGGCCGAGGGTGTAGGTCAGGCCTTCGACCCGCCGTTGCGCGGACCGCATCTGGTCAACCTGCCGGTAGATCCAGCCCGCGAGGGCGAGGAGCGCCAGCAGGCCGAACACGACCAGGACCCACCAGTGCGCCCACACCCACTGTCCGACCTTGACCAGCACCAACCCGAAGGCCATGAGTGCGCCTAAGGCGATGAGCAGATCGTCGTCGCTCGTGCGCCGCCGGCGCGGGCTCACCGGAAGAGCTCCGCCGCCACGGTGCGCAGCGCCCCGCGTACACCCCTGCCCGTGTGAGCGACGTTTTCATGTCCCCTGTTCCCGGGCACATTCCCCCCTCGTCTGCAGCTCCCCGCCGCTTTCATGACAGCACCCGGCACTGACAGTCGGCCCGCCGTAGGGATCACCCGTCTGAAAATCGTTGGCCTGTGCCCAACGGCTGTGCACAGTCGAGGAGTTGGCCGCCCGGGACTGTCCGTGCCGGGCGCTGCCGTCGAATGTTGCGCCGAGGAACACCCGGCCCCGCATTCGGGGGCGCTCCCCCCCTTTCACCGCCGAGGACCTCCCGTGACCTACGTACGCCCCCACTACCGCCGTGACGGCACCTACGTCAAAGGCCACAACCGCCGCACCCGGCCGCGCACCGCACCACCCCGTACGGCACCCCGACGCACCACCCAGCGGC
>NZ_RSAJ01000491.1 GCF_003933965.1 Streptomyces sp. RP5T | reverse complement strand
GGCGAGGGCGGCTTCGTGGACGGGGGTGGCTTCGAGGGCGAGGGCGGCTTCGTGGGCGACGAGGGACCGGTCCGGCCGCCCGGTGAAGTCGGTGGACCCGACGACGCCGGGGTGCTCGTGGGCGGTGTACCCGACCCGGAGGACGGCGGCGGGGGAGTGGTCGTGGGCCCGCTCGTGCCTCCGTTCGTGCCCCCGCCCGTTCCGCCGGAGGCACCCGTGCCGTCCCCGGCCACGGTCAGCGTCACGTACCGCCCGAACGGCAGCTCGGTCCCCGCGGGGGGATCGGTCGCCGTGACCCTCGCGTCCCCGGACGGCGCCCGCTGCCCCGCGTACCCGGCCGCCAGACCGGCGTCGACCAGTTCCCGGCCGGCCCGGGCGAAGGTCCTGCCGACGAGGTCCGGCACCGTGCGCCGCTTCCTCGCGTCGAACGCGGTGTCCTTCTCACCGGTGCTGCCGACCGGACGGCTGATGCCGCGGGCCGGTTCCCGGGCATCGACGAGCGCGACCCGTGCCAGTTTCCGCGGCGCGGGCTTCACGGCCACCACGGATCCACGTGCGTATCCCGCCCACTTCTTGTTGCCGTCCTCGAACCGGACGGAAATCCGGCCGGTGTCGCCCTTGAAGGGCCGCAGTGGATTTCCGCACGAGCACTTCACAGCCGGAAGCCCTTGTTCATCGACGAGAATCGCGATTCCCGCCTGGAGCAAGGAGTTGTACGGGACGGCATTTTCCTTCTTGTAGTCGTGGTTCTCGACAAGAGTGTCGTGACGCAGCAGAACCGGTGTGAGTCGATCCAGATATTCCGGTATCGCGTCCGTGCCGATGTTCAGGACGTTGGCCCAGGCCTGTGCTTTTCTGTGATTCCCGGGATCGGTGAGGAATCGTTCCAGTGCGGCGACATCACAGATGGTCGGCTGCTTGCTGCCGCCGTACAGACCAGGAGTGTCCCCCTGCTGGAGACTGCCCCGGACGGGCTGCGAGCGCACGGTGACGGCGTCCCTTCCCAGCCCGCTGTTCTCCTCGAAGAACGGCGCGAGCGAGGGCACACCGACGGCCACCGCCTTGACCGCCGCCAGTGGATCTCCCTTCCCGCAGCCGCTCAGCAGCAGCGAGAAAATCGCCGGCACGACGATCCTGTGCATCAATGCGCGAAATGTCATGACCGCTCCCCCCGGCGGTTCCCCCAACGCGCTTCATGCTACTGAATGCCGCGGAAAGGCGGAGCCTCTCAACGCTCGCGCGTGCTCAAAGAGGCAAGATATGCGTTGTACGCCTCGAGTTCCTTGTCGCCGTCCCGGTCGGCGGCCCGGTCCGAGCGCTTGGCCTGCCGCTGTTCGGAGCCGTACCACTGGAACAGCAGTGCGATCAGCACCAGCACGGAGGGAATCTCGCTGAACGCCCAGGCGATACCGCCGGCGTAGTTCTGGTCGGAGAGCGCCTCGATGCCGAGCGAGGCGGGCGGGTTCTTGAACGTGGTCACCATGGGCTCGGACGCCATCATCAGCGCGATGCCGAAGAACGCGTGGAACGGCATCCCGGCGAACAGCTCCAGCATCCGCATCAGATACCCGGGCCGGTGCGGTCCCGGGTCCACGCCGATGATCGGCCAGAAGAAGACGACGCCGACGGCGAGGAAGTGGACCATCATCGCGACGTGCCCGGTCTTCGACCCCATCAGGAAGTCGAAGAGGGGCGTGAAGTACAGCGCGTACAGGCTCGCGATGAACAGGGGGATGGTGAACGCCGGATGCGTGATGATCCGCATGTACCGGCTGTGCAGCAACGCGAGCAGCAGCTCACGGGGCCCCTTGCGCCCCTTGCCCGCGACCGGCAGCGCCCGCAGGGCCAGGGTGACCGGGGCGCCGAGCAGGATGAGGATCGGCGACAGCATGCTGATGACCATGTGCTGCACCATGTGCACGCTGAACATGACCATCCCGTAGTCGTTCAGCCTCGTGCACATCATCAGGCCGATGGTCAGCACACCGGCCACGTAGGAGACGGTGCGCCCCGCGGACCACGAGTCCCCCCGGCGCCGCAGCCGCAGGACTCCCCAGGCGTACAGGCCGAGCGCGAGAAGGCAGGCGACGAGGAAGAAGGGGTCGGCCGACCACTGAAGCCCTCGTCCCAGCGTGAACGGCGGCAGGTCGTGCGTCATGCCGTGCCCGCTGTGGTCCATCGCGGCGGCTCCTGATTCGTGGGGGTTGTGCGTGTCTGTCCGCCACACAGACTAGAACCGCCCCCGGTCGCGGCTGCGACCGGGGGCGGGTTCCTCAGTGCCGTACGCGCTGATCTAGAGGACGCACTCGGCTTCCTCGTAGCGGTCCGCGGGGACCGTCTTCAGCGTCTCCACCGCCTCCGCCAGCGGCACCATCACGATGTCGGTCCCGCGCAGCGCGGTCATGTGACCGAACTCCCCGCGGTGCACGGCCTCCACCGCATGCCACCCGAACCGGGTGGCCAGCACCCGGTCGTACGCGGTCGGCGTACCGCCGCGCTGCACATGCCCGAGGATGACCGGCCGGGCTTCCTTCCCCAGCCGCTCCTCCAGCTCGATCGACAGCTGGCGGGCGATCCCGGCGAAACGCTCGTGGCCGTAGATGTCCTTGCCGCCCTCGTCGAAGGCCATGGAGCCCGGTGCCGGCTTGGCCCCCTCGGCCGCCACGACGATCGCGAAGCGCTTGCCCGCCTCGAACCGCTCGCCGACCCGCCGGGCCAGCTCCTCGATGTCGAAGGGACGCTCCGGCACCACGATGGCGTGCGCACCGGCCGCCATGCCCGAGTGCAGCGCTATCCACCCGGTGTGCCGTCCCATGACCTCGACGACGAGCACCCGCTGGTGGGACTCGGCGGTGGTCTTGAGCCGGTCCAGGGCCTCGGTCGCCACCCCGACGGCCGTGTCGAACCCGAAGGTGACGTCCGTGACCGCGATGTCGTTGTCGATCGTCTTCGGCACGCCCACGATCGGCAGACCGGCGTCCGACATCAGCCGGGCCGCCTTGAGCGTGCCCTCACCGCCGATGGGGATGACCGCGTCGAGCCCGAGCTCCGCGACATGCCCCCGGGCCCGCTCCACGCCGTCCCGCAGGTGCGAGGGCTGGACCCGGGAGGAGCCGAGGATCGTGCCGCCGCGGGCCAGGATGCCGCCCACCGCGTCGAGGTCGAGCTTGAGGTAGTCGCACTCCAGGAGGCCCTTCCAGCCGTCCCGGAAACCGATGACCTCGTCGCCGTGGTCGACGACGGCACGGTGCACGACGGACCGGATGACGGCGTTCAGGCCGGGGCAGTCGCCGCCGGACGTGAGGACACCAATGCGCATAGCCGCGAGAACCTTTTCAGCGAGTGACGTGGCATGGGTCCGGACCACGCTGTCCGGCTCGAACCCCGCCACCCTAGCGGCAGGAGGGGGCGGGGCCGAAGCATGCGTCCGCCTGCTGGACTGCCGCGCTCACCTGTGCGGAGCAGTCGTCAGACGGGCTGGTGAAAGGACTCTGGAACCGAGGTGAACTCCCTGTTCAGGCGGGCTGCTGCGCGGCGGTGATGCGCTCGTTGCGCAGGGCCTCGTACCAGCGGTCGTCGGTCGGCGGCAGCGCGTTCACGTCGAGCGCCAGCTTCAGCAGCAGGTCGGCGATCAGCGGGTTGCGCGCGAGCACCGGCCCGTGCATGTACGTACCGAACACCGTGTCGTTGTACGCGCCCTCCGTGCCGTCCCCGGTGCCGTTGCCCTTGCCCAGCTTGACGTTGGCGAACGGGCGGGCGGTGGGGCCGAGATGGGTGACGCCCTGGTGGTTCTCGAAGCCGGTCAGCGGCGGCAGGCCGAGGCGCGGGTCGATGTCGGCGAGCACGTCACCGACGCAGCGCTCGCCCTCACCGCGCACCGAGACCACGTCGAGCAGGCCGAGGCCGGGCTCGCGCTGGCCGAGGTCGTTGATGAACTCGTGGCCGAGGATCTGGTACCCGGCGCACACCGAGAAGACGATCGCGCCGTTGCCGACGGCCCGGTGCAGACCGCCGTCCCGGCGCAGCCGCTCGGCCGCCAGCCGCTGGGGCCGGTCCTCGCCGCCGCCGATCAGGTAGATGTCGCCGGAGGTCGGGATCGGCTGGTCGCTGCGCACGTCCAGGCGGGCCACGTCGAGGCCGCGCTGGCGGGCCCGGCGCTCGATGACGAGGGCGTTGCCCTGGTCGCCGTAGGTGCTGAGCAGGTCGGGGTAGATCCAGACGATCCGCAGTTGGTTGTCGCTCACAAAAGTCCCCTGAGTCTCAGTTGCCGACGCGGCGGCGCAGGTCCTGGAAGGCGGTGTAGTTCGCGATGACCTCGATGCGGCCGGGCGGACTCATCTGCACGGCCTGGTCGAGGTTGTCGCAGACCTGGAAGTTCTGGTTCGCGACCTCGAGGCGCACCGCGAGGTCCAGCTTCCGGTCGCCGATCACGCAGATCGGGTGGCCGGTCAGGCGCGTGTAGTCGACGTCCCACAGCCAGGAGGTGTCGGTGCCGTCGGCGCCGCGGGCGTTGACGGAGAGGATCACCGGGGTGGGCGGCGGGTCGATCAGGCTGAACGTCTCGAGCCAGCCGGCCGGGTTCTTCGCGAGCAGCAGCCTGAGGTCGCGCTGCTGGAACTGGACGATGTCGTAGCGGCCGGCCACGGCCTGCACCTGGTACATGCGCTCCAGGGCGACCTGCGGCGGCACACCGAAGACGGCGGCGACGGCGGCCGAGGAGGCCGCGTTGGCCTTGTTGGCGCGGCCGGGCAGCTGGAGGTGGATCGGCCAGGCGGAGCCGTGCGGGTCGAGCACGTGGTCACCGGAGAGCGCCCAGCTCGGGGTGGGACGCCGGAAGCCGCACTCGCCGCAGAACCAGTCGTCGCCCGGCCGCTGCATCACGCCGCCGCAGGACGGGCAGGACCAGGCGTCGTCCTTCCACATCTGCCCGGCGGCCACCCAGATGACGTTGGGGGAGGAGGAGGCGGCCCACACGACGAGCGGGTCGTCGGCGTTGGCGACGACGACCGCCTTCGAACCGGCCAGCCCCTCACGCCAGTTCTCGGCGAGCATGCGGGTCTCGGCGGCCCGGTCCAGCTGGTCGCGGGAGAGGTTGAGCAGGGCGATGCACTTCGGGTCGGTGTCCCGGGCCACGCCCGCGAGGTACTTCTCGTCGACCTCGATGACGCCGTACCGGGAATCCGAGCCGCCGGCGAGCGCCGAGGTGATGCCGGCGGGCATGTTGGCGCCCAGCGCGTTGGAGACGACCGGCCCGGCGGCGCCGAGCGCCTCCGCGATCAGCCGGGTGGTGGTGGTCTTGCCGTTGGTCGCCGAGACCAGGACGACGTCCAGGTTCTGCGCGAGCCGGGCAAGGAGGTCGGGGTCGAGCTTGAGGGCCACCCGGCCGCCGATGACCGAACCGCTGCCGCGCCCCGCGGCTCGGGATGCCGCCGCGACGGCCTTGCCCGCCGTCACGGCCAGCTTGGCCCGCGGCGAGAGCGGGTCCGAGTTGCCTGTCATCAGTTCTCGATCCTCCTTGCGTACGCGCCGCGACTCTGCCTCCGGCCACGTGGTGTGGACCTCAGCCTATCGAGATCCGAAGGCACTCCCGAATCGCCGTACCCTTGCGGCCATGCGAAACGGCTCCATTCCGGGCACCCGTGGCCGGGTCCGGCCCCTCACCCTGCTCGGCAGCCCCGTGCTGCACGAACCCTGCGCGGACGTATCGGACTTCGGCCCGGACCTGGCGACGCTGGTGGAGGACCTGTTCGCGACGATGTACGCGCACGAGGGTGTGGGCCTCGCGGCGAACCAAGTGGGCGTCCCCCTCCGCGTGTTCGTGTACGACTGCCCGGACGACGAGGAGGTCCGCCACCTCGGCCACGTGGTGAACCCAAGGCTGGTGGCAGCGGACGGTCTGCTGTTCAGGGGGCCCGAGGGCTGTCTGTCGCTGCCGGGCCTGGAGGCGGGGGTGGAACGCCACGACCACGCGGTGGTGGAGGGTTTCACGGCGACGGGCGAACCGATCACCGTGCACGGGACGGGGTTCTTCGCCCGCTGCCTTCAGCACGAGTGCGACCACTTGGCGGGCAAGGTCTACGCGGACCACGTGACGGGATGGCGTCACCGCAAGCTGATGCGGAAGGTGCGGAGGGCCGCTTGGCACCGGTCAGGTGAACCCACCTAGGGGCGCGGGGAACTGCGCGACCAGCCCCCACGGCCCCGCACCCGGGATGCAACGATCAGAACCCCGG
>NZ_RSAJ01000490.1 GCF_003933965.1 Streptomyces sp. RP5T | reverse complement strand
GCTCTCCCCCCGCACGCTCCTCTCCGAGGTGCAGCGCCGCGTCGTGACGGCCGGCCGGCTGCGTGCGACCGGCGTCTCGGTCGCCGAGGCCAACGAGCAGTGCCGGCCCGGCGGCCCCTGGCAGCAGATCCTCCCGGGTGTCTTCCTGCTCCACCCGGGCCCGCCGACCAGCGAGGAGCGGCTGCACGCGGTGCTGATGTACGCGGCACGGGAGCAGAGCGCCGGCGTCCCCGCACAGCCCGGCCCGGAGCAACCGCACCGCCCCGTGTACGCGGACGCGGTGATCACCGGCCTCGCGGCGCTCACGCTGCACGGTTTCAGCTCGACGCCGCCGCTGCTCTCCCTGGACCGGATCGACGTGCTGGTCCCGAGGATGCGCCGGCTGCGCTCGACGGGCGGCGCGCGCATCGTGCGCACCTCGGCGCTCCCCGCCGCCGAACAGGTCACCGGCCTCCCGGTCGCCCCGGTGCCGCGCGCCCTCGCCGACGCGGTCACCGAACTGACGGACGCGGGCGCGGTACGCCGGCTGCTGACCGAGGCGGTACGCGGCGGGCACTGCGAACCGGCGGCCGTCGTCCGGGAGTTGAACCTCGCCAAGCTGCTCAGCCGGCCGCACGTGGTGGACGCGGTGGACTCCCTGCTCGCCGAGGGCCGCGCCATCGCCGAGGACCGCCTCTACCGCATGGTCCGCGAGTACGGCCTGCCGGACCCGGTGTGGAACGTCGACCTGAGGCTGCCGGGCGGCCCCCACCTCGGCGGCCTGGACGCGTACTGGCCGGAGCAGGCGGTGGCCGTGGAGCTGGACACCCGGGCACCCCGCCAAGGCCACCGGCAGGACGACGACGCGCTCTGGTCGGAGTACGCCCGCAAGCGCGAGCACCTGGAGCGGCTCGGCATCACGGTCGTCCACATCACCCCGCGCAAGCTCCGGGACGCGATGGAACAGCAGGCGACGGTGCTCCGTACCGCCCTGATGGCCTCGGGCGACCGGGATCCCGCCGCGTATGTCGTAGTGCTGCCCCGGTAGACACGGACCGGGGCGGGACCAGGAGGGGAGAGGAGGGGTCACGGCACTGGGGAGCCGCGGCCCCTCCTCGTCGTGTGCGGCGGCGTGACTACGCGCCGCAGAACTCCGCCTCGATCACCGCGTCGCTGTCGCCCGACCAGTCGCCGTTGAAGTTGAAGGCGAGGGAGCGCCGGCCGTCGGCCGTGGTCACGGCCACGGATGAGGAGCCGTGGATGCCGCCGTCGTGGCCCCAGACGTGCACCCCGCAGCTGAGCTCGCGGTCGATGAGCCCGAGACCGTACCCGGCGTTCGGGATCCCCTCCACGGCCACCGTGGTCTTCATCTCCTTGAGCTGCTCCGGCGGCAGCAGCCGGCCCTTCAGCAGGGCGGAGTAGAAGCGGTCGAGGTCGGCCGAGTCGGAGATCATCTCCCCGGCCGAGGAGGCGAGGGAGGGATTCAGCTCGGTGACGTCGTACGTCGGCCCGGTCGCCGTCAGTGCCAGCTTGGAGTAGGCCCGGCTGCTGGGCCGGGGCATCGTGACGCGGGTGCCCGGGACCGAGGTGGCGGTCAGGTGCAGCGGGGCGATGATCCGGTGCCGGATCTCCTCGCCGTACGAGCGCCCGGTGACCTTCTGGATCACCATGCCGGCCACGACGTAGTTGGTGTTGGAGTAGTTCCAGGACGCCCCCGGCGCGAAGTCCGGTTCGTGGCTCATGGCGATGGCGACGAGTTGCCCGGGGCTCTGGGTGTCGTAACGATGCTTGAAGAAGCCGTCCTTGAGGAAGTACGTGCGCCCGAACGTGTCGTCGGCGGTGTAGTTGAAGATCCCGCTGGTGTGGTTGAGGAGTTGGCGCAGGGTGATCCGGCTGCCGTCGTGGCCGTGGCCGTGGACCACTCCCGGCAGCCACTTCTCCACCGTGTCGTCGAGCGACAGCCGTCCCTCCGCCTCCAGTTGGAGCAGCACGGTGGAGACGAAGGTCTTGGTGATGGAGCCGACGCGGTAGCGGTCGTCGGCCGTGCGCGGGGCGTGCGTCTTCAGGTTGCCCGTCCCGGCGGTGGTCGACCAGGTGCTGCGGCCGTCTCTCGCGGTGAGCGTCACCCCGGGCACCCCGTCCTGCACCGCGGCGCGGACGGCCTGCCGGGTGGCCGCGTGCGGGTCGGACCCGGCCGCCATCGCCGGGGCGGCGAGGCCGGTCGCGAGTGCCACGGCGGTCGCCCCGACCACCACAGTCGTACGTACGGTCATTGTCTTCCCCCTGGTCGGACACGCTCGGCGAGCGTGATCGGCGGGAGAGACCCGGACCCTTGGAGGAAGGTTGAGGCGGGCTCGGGGGGTTGAGCCGGTTTCAGCCCTTCCTGAGCACCAGCTCCGTGTTCCGGTCCGTCGCGGCGCCGCCCAGCTTGTTGCTCGATCCCGGGGCGTTGTAGGCCAGTTCGCGGTAGAGGGCCGCGAGGCCGGTCTGGGAGAGGTCGGTGAAGTCGGTGCGGTGGGGGGCCGCGGACTCGACCAGGGTGGTGAAGATCGAGATCGTGCCGTCCTTGTTGTCGGCCAGTTCGATGACCCGGGCGAGGTGCGGGAAGTCGATGTGGGAGGCGGTGGAGATCTCCCAGAAGGAGCGGCCGCCCGGGGCCGAGTGGGCGGTGATCACGTTGCGGTGGATGTGGCCGTTGACCCAGGCGAGGACGTTGTTGTGGCTCGCAAGGAGGGTGACGACCTCCTTGCCGGTGTGCCGGCGCTCACCCGGGTGGGCCGGGTCGGGGCGGGTGTTGTCCATCGAGTCGCTGGTGTGGTGGCTGAAGACGACGGCGAAGGCGTCCTTGTTCTCCCGCAGCGTCCGGTCCAGCCAGCGCAGCTGCCGGGTGCCTATGGAGCCCTGGTAGTGACCGCCCGGGTCGGTGGTGTCGAGGCTGATGCCGATCACGTCGTCGGCGATGCGGAAGCTGTAGTACTGGGTGCCCGCGTCGAGGTTGGCGGTGGAGTAGCCGTGGCCGACCGGGCCGACGCCGCGGTGCGCGGGGTCGAGGTGGGCGGTGAGGTAGTCGCGGACGGTGTAGGGGGCGCGCCGCTCGTCGGGGGTGACCGAGCGCATGCTCCGGGCGTGCGCCTTGAGCAGATCGCGGAAGGCGTGCCCCTGGGGGTCGTCGGCCCTCCTGATCATGTCCTGGAGCTTCTTGGACTCGGACGCGGGCAGCGACATGAGCTTCTTGCCGCCGACGGCGTACTCGGCGAGCCAGGAGTCGCCGTGGCCGAAGCAGCCGAGCGGCAGGCTGTCGTGGTTGCCGACCGTGGAGTACCAGGGGATGTTCAGGCCCGGGCTGTTGAGCTCGCGGACGGCGGCGGCCAGGTAGCCCCGCAGGTGCGGGAAGCCCAGTTGCTTGTCCTGGTCGCGGGTGGTGGAGTCGGGCTGCCAGTACTGCTTGAGGCCGCTGTTCTGGACGCCCTCGTAGTGGCGCGGGTGCCCGGAGTTGGGGGTGATCCGGCCGCCGCTCATGACGGTCAGGAACCAGTCCAGCTCGGTGCGCGCGTTGTTGTCCGTGTTGTCGCCGGTCGTCATGGCGAACTGGAGCGGGGAGCCGGTGACGGGGCCGCCGCGCAGCGCGTTGATCCGCTCGACGAGCGAGATCGCGCCGGGCACGGTGAGCGCCTCCTGGGGCCGCCAGGCGTGCACGTCGGTGGAGCGCAGGTACTCCAGCCGCATCGGGTGCTGGCTGTCCATCAGATGCAGGTCGGTGAGTTGCACGAACGCGGCCAGCGCGGTACGGCGGCCGGCCCGCCCGGTCTTCGGGGCGGCGAGCTCGGAGCGCACCTTGCGGCTCCAGCCGGGGCCGTTGCCCAGGCGCCGGTAGCCGGAGCTCGTGCGCGGGGCGGCGACGGAGGCGACGGTGGTGCCGCGGGTGTACGGGGCGAGGGGGGCCGCGACCGGGACGGCGGCCTTGTGGACGGTCTTCGCCACGGGCGCCTCGGCGGCGCCGGTGGCCGTGGCGGCCTGACTGTCGGTGGGCCGCAGGGCGTAGCCGACGCCCGCGGAGGCGGCGACCGCACCGGCTGCGGCGAGGACGGCGCGACGGTGGACCGCCGGCGTGGTGCTGGCGACAGAGCGTGTGCGCGACATGGCGCGATCTCCCCGAGTGCGAACTGCGTCGGCAGTGGTCGCGGGTGATCGCGTTCGCGAACAACCCGCTCGCTCTGGATGCTTGGCACCGGGAATGACCTGCGCGTGAACGAGACGGCAACGCGCAACGCCGATCGCCGTACGTGGATCTTGGCCCACCCTGCGCGTTCAGGAGCGCTCGTCGAACGGCCCGGGGGCGGTCACTCCGTGTTCATCTTCCGGGGTACGACACCTATCCCGCGAGCCGTCCGGCCGCCGGCCGCTCCCGCCACAGCCGCAGGCCGAAGTCGACCTGGGGCACCCGGGTCAGCCCGGGTACCGCGTCCAGGTCGTGCCATGCGGCCATGTCCGTGGAACCGCCGACTTCGAAGCGCAGTTCGCCCCCGGTGACCCGGGCCTCGTACATCAGCCCCACATGGTGCTGGTCGACCGGGCGGCCGAAGCGGCGGCGGGACGGGAAGCGCGCCGACCGCACCCCGAGCAGGCCGGTGACCTCGACGCGGTAGCCCGTCTCCTCCGCCACCTCCCGCAGCAGGGTGTCGTAGGGGTCCTCGCCGTGTTCCATGCCGCCGCCGGGCAGCGTCCACTCCGGCCGGCCGTCGTTGATCCAGCGGGCGAGCAGAATCTGTTCGTCCCGGACGCATACGGCGTAGGACGCCACCCTCAAATTCGTGCGCATACGGGCAAGTTAGCCCGCCGGAAGCGGATTGGCCGGTGAGTATTCGGGCGCGGACCAGCGCAGGGGGAGCGCGGAGGGGGTCTCGACGGTCTCGTGCACGGTGAAGCGGACCCGGCGCTCCGGGCCGAACTCGGTGCGCGCCTCACCGGTGAGCTGGAGTGCCGTACCGGTCGTCCAGTCGAGGAAGAGCAGTCCGGCCCGGGGGTCGGCGGCGAGGTTGCCGAGGGTCAGGAACATGGAGTTGCCCGGGTAGTCGGGCCAGCTGAGCTCGCCGGGCGCGTCGACGCGTACGAAGCCCGGGTTGCCGCCGCGGTGGCTGACGTCGGCGCCGCCCTCGTGCACGGAGGCCAGGAAGAAGGTGTCCGCCGCGGTGACGAACTCGGCCTGCTCGGGCGAGAGCTCGGCGCCGCTGCGCGGTTCGCCCGGCCGGCGGTCCGCCACGATCTCGTACGACTGCCTCTTCTGCAGGTACTTCGGGCAGTTGGCGAAGACCTGGTCGGCCTCGACAGCGAACCCCCGTGCCGTGGGCCCGAGTCGGCCGTTGAGGCGCATGCGGCGACGGGTGCGGGGGTCGAGGGCGATCGTGCCCACGGGAGTGCCGGGGGTGGTGAACGCGGCCGCGAGGGGGTCGGACGGCAGCCACCCCCCGGTGACCGAGACGCGCTGCGGGCCCGTCGCCCGCACGAAGCCCGGCGCCCCCGCGAGCGGGGAGGCCCAGACCCGGCCCGTCGAGGGGTCCGCGGCGCCGGCGACCAGCAGGGGCTGGAGCTCCAGGAAGGCCGCGGCGACCTCCCGGATGCCCCGGCCGACCGAGCGGCCCACGTGATCGGCCTGCTCGCGCACCCCCACCCGGTCCTGAACGGCCCGCGAGCCTGCGTGATAGACGCCCATGGCTAGAAGAACCCGCAGGTCGGGGCGGCACCGGAGGGAGCCGGGGCTTCCTCGGCGCCGCTCGGCACGGAGATCTCCAGGCGGGTGCCGTCGGGGTCGTGGAAGAAGATGCCGCCCGAGGCCGCGCCCTCGCGGTGGGCGACCACGCCCTCGTGGGCGAAGTCCGCTCCGTACGCCCGCAGCGCCTCCTCGTACTCCCTGACCTGCTCGATCGAGTCCGCTTCCAGGGCGAGGTGGTGCAGGCCCGCGCTCTCGGAGCCGTAGGGCCCTTCCGCCTGCTGCCAGAGGGTGAGGACGAGGGTCTCGCCGTCGCCGAGGAAGGCGTAGCGGCGGCCCTCCTCCTTGCCCTCGGCGAGGGGCCTGAAGCCGAGGACGTCCCGGTAGAAGGCGAGCGAGCGGTCGAGGTCGGTGACGTTCAGGCCGATGTGGCCGGTGCGCAAGGTCACGATGTCCCCTCCAGATGTGAGTAACCGTTGTAAGGGACTTTAGAGGTTAGAAGCGAGTCGCGCAACCAGTCACGTACGCTTGACCGGTTAGTACCGAAG
>NZ_RSAJ01000048.1 GCF_003933965.1 Streptomyces sp. RP5T | reverse complement strand
ACTCAACCCCCCAGCGCCTCCCCGAACTCCCCCGAACTCTGAGCAACCCCACTGCAATTGGTCAACGCGTCATCCGCATCGGCATCCCCCGACTCGCACTGCTGATCCCGGAACGTCGACCACATCGACACCCACGCCACCTCCTTCGACTCGGCGAACTCTCGTACCTGCGCCGCGTCGGACAGCGTGAACGTCTCCCCGGCCACATCATTCGTGCCGATCATCGAAGTGAGCGCCATTCCCCGCCACGCGGTGGAGTCGGACGTGCCGAACACCTTCCTCAACTGACTCTGGGCCGCCTTCGCCGAGGTGATCGCGTAATCCCCCATGTCCCCGTCGTACGACTCCCCGTAGTTCATCGTCATGATGTTGACCGTCGACACCTGAACGGCGTTGTTGTTCGCCGACTCCAGCAACGCCACACTGTCGGCGTCGAGCCCGGACGGCATCACGGGCAGCGTGAACGAGACGGCGAGATCGGACCGTTCCTCCTGGAGCAGGGCGATCGCCTCGGACCGCAGGTCCACCGAGTCGGCGTCCGTCAGCGTGTCCCCCTCGATGTCGAAGTCGGCGAGCGAGGAACCGGCCGCGTCCAGTGCGGAGCCGTACGCCGCCGCGAGCTTCGCCGCACTGGAACAGGTCTCGGCCAGCTCCTTCCCGGACGCCCCGCCGAAGGACACCCGCACCTCGGCCCCGTCCTCCTTCAGCGCGCTGATCCGGGACGTGACGGCGGAGTCGCCGACGGCCGACGTGCCGTTCCAGGACGGCGTGCAGTCACTGCCGTCGGCGATGACGAACGCGAGGTTGTAGACCGGGGGTGAGCCCGCGGAGTCGTTGCCGGAGGCCTCGGTGGCGCTGACGTAGGGCGCGTACGAAGTGACCACCGACGGCGCCGACGGTGACGTACCGGTCTGCTTCGCTTCGGCGGAACACCCCGCCGTGGCCAGGGCGAACAGGCAGGTGAGCCCGACCATCGGCTTCAGGAAACTCCGCATGCGCATGCACCCGATCTCGTGAGGTCGCTTTCTGGGGAGCGAATGTCTCACACGGGTCTGAGCCTTGTGGCGACAGTCTTCGAAAAGCGAACTCACAGGCAAGGCGGGTGGTAAGGAGTAAACCCCCCGAAACGTTGCGCAGGCTTTCGCGGAACCGCTCAGGAAACAGACAGGACAAGAGCCATCTCATATGCGCCTCACAAGGACGCCACATGGGAACACATAAAGCCTGCCTAACGTCTGGGGAATGCATTTCGAGCCTGCCACCGAAAACCGCGCCGAGGGCCCCGTGTTCGTGGACAACTCCGGACGCCGCTCCAGACTGCTGCGCCGGATCGGCCTTCTCCTCGGCGTTCTGTCCCTCGGCTACGCCGTCGTGCTGGGCCTGGCCTTCATGGGCATCGGCGTCTCCAGCACGACACTGCTGCCCTTCGCGGGCGGCGGACCCGGCGGTTCCTCGAACTCCGGCCCCGGCGGCCTCCAGCCGCAGGGCGGCATCGGCACCCCGCCGGCGCTGCCCACCGGTACCCCGCCCACGGGCACCGCCCCGACCGCGACCGCCTCCGCGGCCTCCAACTGACCGGAACGGCCCACCACATGACCACGACGACGCCCTCCCGCGGCCGCCGGCGTGCCCCCTCCCGCATCGATCGGGCGAGGGGCAGGGCCGCGGCGCTGCAGAAACCGCGGGTCATCCTCGCCCTGCTGCTCCTGCTCGGCCTGACCAGCGTGATGCTGCTCGACGGCTACCTGCGCGCCGAGGTCGGCGGCGACCAGCGGGTACGCGACGGAGCCAGCTCCAGCAAGGTCCCCGACGAGATCATCAACGGCGGGCCGATCATCAGCTTCCGGGGCGGCCGGGCCACCACGACCTCCGTACCGTCCAAGACGATCGCGCTCACCTTCGACGACGGCCCGAACCCGACGTACACGCCCCAGGTCCTGGAGATCCTGGAGAAGTACGACGTCCCGGCGACCTTCTTCGTGGTCGGCTCGATGGTCTCGCGCTACCCGGGGATCGTGAAGGACATGGTCGACCAGGGCAATGAGGTGGGCATCCACACCTTCACTCACGTCGACCTCTCCTACCAGAGCGACACCCGCATCCGGCGCGAGATGACCCAGACGCAGCTCGCCCTCGCTGGCGCGGCGGGCATCACCACCACGCTGTTCCGGGCGCCGTACTCCTCGGAGACGGACGCGATCGACAACTACAGCTGGCCGGTCTACAAGAAGCTCGGCGAGGAGGGCTACACCAGCGTCTTCGTCGACACCGACAGCGACGACTGGAAGAAGCCGGGCGTCTCGAAGATCGTCAAGTGGGCCACGCCGTCGGGCACCTCGGGCGCCGCCGTGCTGATGCACGATGCCGGTGGCGACCGCGAGCAGACGATCGAGGCGCTGCCGGAGTACATCGAGAAGATGCGGGCGAAGGGCTACACCTTCACCACCGTCAGCGGGGTCGTCGCGGCGCAGAACGCGGCCGCCGGAGCCGGACAGCAGGCGAACGCGCCGGCCGGCGCCGCGGGCGGACAGCTCCAGGGCGGGGCGCGGACCGGCACTGACCGTCTCCAGGCCGCCCACCGCGAGGCCGCCGGCGCGACCCTCTACGAGGGCAAGGCGCTCGTCATGGCCGTCGCCGTCGCCGAGTACACCGTGCCCACGCTGTCGGCGGGACTCGTGGTCGTGGGCGTGGCCGTCATGGGCCGGTTCGGGATGATGCTGATCCTCGCCCGCCGCCATTACCGGCAGCGCAACAGACGCCGCTTCAGCTGGGGGCCCACGGTCACCCGGCCGGTGACGGTGATCGTCCCGGCGTACAACGAGAAGGAGTGCATCGCCAACACCCTGGAGTCGCTGGCGCGGAGCACCCACCCGATCGAGGTGATCGTCGTCGACGACGGCTCCTCGGACGGTACCTCGCAGATCGCCCGGGCCGCGGCCGAGCGGCTCGGCATGACCAACGTCCGCGTCGTCCGCCAGGAGAACGCGGGCAAGCCGGCCGCCCTCAACCACGGTGTCCGCAGCGCCAGTCACGACATCGTCGTGATGATGGACGGCGACACCGTCTTCGAACCGGACACCGTTCGGCAGCTGGTGCAGCCCTTCGCGGACCCGGAGGTCGGCGCGGTCGCCGGCAACGCCAAGGTCGGCAACCGCAACACGGTCATCGGCGCCTGGCAGCACATCGAGTACGTGATGGGCTTCAACCTCGACCGCCGGATGTACGACCTGCTGCGCTGCATGCCCACCATCCCGGGCGCGATCGGCGCCTTCCGCCGCGAGGCGGTCCTCCAGGTCGGCGGCATGAGCGAGGACACCCTCGCCGAGGACACCGACATCACCATCGCGATGCACCGCGCGGGCCGGCGGGTCGTCTACCAGGAGCACGCCCGTGCGTGGACCGAGGCGCCGGGATCGCTGAAACAGCTCTGGTCGCAGCGTTACCGGTGGTCGTACGGCACCATGCAGGCGCTGTGGAAGCACCGGAAGTCCCTCACCGACAAGGGGCCCTCGGGCCGCTTCGGCCGGGTCGGGATGCCGCTCGTGGTGATCTTCCAGATCCTCACGCCGGTCTTCGCCCCGCTGATCGACGTGTTCACCGCCTACTCCATGATCTTCATCGACTTCCGGGCGGCGCTGTGCGCGTGGCTCGCGGTCCTCGGCATCCAGCTCGTGTGCGCGGCGTACGCCTTCAGGCTGGACAAGGAGCGGTACCGGTATCTGCTGATGATGCCGCTCCAGCAGCTCGCCTACCGGCAGATGATGTACCTCGTCCTCATCCACTCCTGCATCACCGCGCTCACCGGCGGCCGCCTGCGCTGGCAGAAGCTGAAGCGCACCGGCGAGGTCGGCACCCCGGCGGGGGCCGGCCGATGAGCTGGGAGCAGCAGGGGTATCCCCAGCAGTACCAGGGATACGGGCCCGAGTACGGGTACCCGGAGTACACGCAGCAGCCGTATGCGCAGCAGCCGTACACATATCAGCCGTACCCGCAGCAGCACGTCGACGACGGGCAGGGCGCGGAGCCGGTGTGGGAACCGGAGGCTCCGCCTGCTCCCCCCTACGCCGAGGCGGAGGAGGAGAAGCCTCCGTCTCGGCCCCCCGGCCGGGACCGGTACTTCGACACGCTCCGGGCGGTCGCCCTGATCCGCGTCGTCACCTACCACACGTTCGGGTGGGCCTGGGCCGGCATGGTCTTCCCCTCCATGGGCATCATGTTCGGCCTGGCCGGGACGCTGATGGCGAAGTCCCTGGAGCGCCCGGCCGCCAAGGTGATCAGGAGCCGGCTGCGCCGCCTGCTGCCGCCGTTCTGGTTCTGGGGCGTCTTCGTGGTCCTCGCGATGCTGGTCCACGGCTGGATGCCGGGCCGGCAGATCGTCTACTGGATCGTGCCGCTCGGGGACCCGCCGGGCAACGCGTGGGGCGAGCAGGCCTGGGAGATCCTCTGGTACCTGCGGACGTACCTCTGGTTCGTCCTGCTGTCCCCGGCGCTGCTGAAGGTGTTCCGGCTCGCGCCGCTGCCGGTCCTGCTGCTGTCCCTCGCCCCGATCGTGGTCTTCCAGTTCGGGTGGGAGCCCCCGGACGACCGCCTCGGCAGCGCCCTGACCGACCTCGCGACCTTCCTGTTCTGCTGGCTCCTCGGCTTCGCCCACCGGGACGGGGTCCTGGACAGGCTCAAGCCGGTCGCCGTGATCGTGCTCTCGCTCGCCGCGATCGGGTTCGGCGGCTGGTACGCCCTCACCCACCAGGCCGAGACGGGGACGTACGACCTCGACGACATCCCCCTCGCGCAGGCCTTCTGGTCGGCCGGCTACGTGATGCTCCTGATGTGGGCCAAGGCGTACTTCGGGATCGACTTCGCCTGGCTCACCCGCTTCCGGCGCACCGACCGGGTCGTCACGGTGTTCAACTCCCGCGCGGTGACGATCTACCTGTGGCACGAGATCGCGCTGATCCTCGCCGTGCCGCTGATCGACCGGTTCTGGGACGTGCCCGCGTTCGAGAAGTGGCTGCCGCTGGAGAGCCAGTGGTTCATGTTCGGCGTCGGCTGGATCCTCATCGGGGTGTTCGTGCTGCTGTGCGGATGGGTGGAGGACGTGGCCGGGAAGAGGAAGCCGCAGCTTCTTCCGGGAGGGCGGCCTGCAAGAATGGGGACGTGACCCGCGCTTCCCTGAACAAGCAGCCGCACGAAGTCGCCTCGATGTTCGACGACGTGGCGGAACGGTACGACCTGACCAACGACGTGCTGTCGCTCGGCCAGGACCGGGTGTGGCGCAAGGAGGTCGCCCGGGCCGTCGACGCCCGCCCCGCCCAGAAGATCCTGGACCTGGCGGCGGGCACCGCCACCTCCTCGCTGCCCTTCGCCCGCACCGGCGCCTATGTCGTCCCCTGCGACTTCTCGCTCGGGATGCTCCGGGTCGGCAAGCGGAACCACTCCTGGCTGCCGTTCACCGCGGGCGACGCGACGAAGCTGCCCTTCAAGGACGACACCTTCGACGCCGTCACCATCTCCTTCGGACTGCGCAACGTCCAGGACACCGACTCGGCGCTGCGCGAGATGTACCGGGTGACCAGGCCCGGCGGCCGGGTCGTGATCTGCGAGTTCTCCCACCCGACCTGGGTGCCCTTCCGCACGGTCTACACCGAGTACCTGATGCGCGCCCTGCCGCCGGTCGCCCGCGCGGTCTCCTCCAACCCGGACGCGTACGTCTACCTCGCCGAGTCCATCCGCGCCTGGCCCGACCAGCCGGCCCTGGCGGAGCGCCTGCAGAAGGCGGGATGGTCGAAGGTGGCGTGGCGGAACCTGACGGGCGGGATCGTGGCCCTGCACCGGGGCGTCAAGGAGAGCTGAGCCTCTGGGCGGGGCGGGGCAGCCGGTTGTCGCCGCTCCGCCTCGCCCGGGCGGAGACGGTCAGGCCGCTCGCGTCGCCGGCCACCGCGCGGGACAGCCGGACGCAGGCACCGTCCAAGGTGGGGCCCCGCCGGGCAGGGCCGGTGCCGTGCCGCCGTCCGGTCCGGCGACAGGCGGAACGGCGGGGCGGGACGGTACGTCAGAGCCCCGTCACACAGCGGACCACGTACGGATCGCCCGGCTCGTCCAGTTCGCGCTGGAGGCCGCCGCTCGGGGGTCTGGGGATGCGGGGCTCGCGGATGCCTCCGCCGCCCTCACCCGGGCCGAGGTCGAACCACACGTACACCACCGAGTCCCGCGGCACCTCCGCGCCGGCCTGCGGGTACTGGCGTACGACGTAGTCGACGACGGCCTGGTGGAAGTCCTTGCGGTCCGGCGCGTTGACGAACAGGCCCTGTGCCCGGGCCGTCTCGCGCGCGTCGACGGCCATGAGCCCGACCAGACGCGGTACGCGCACTTCGGGCGTCTTGGGTGGTATACGCACAGATGTCACCCCCAGCGGTACTGGAAGGGTAACTCCGGCCCGGGCGCGGCCGGAAGAGTCGGGTGTCTTTCCGTAGCAGACCGCTACTCCGTGTGACTTCCTTGCAGGGAGAGCCGGAAGCACAGTGCCTCTTCCTGGAAGAGGGGGTGCGGGTAGGTCTCCGCGAGTTCCATCCCGAGGCGCTTGGTGACCGCGATCGACCGTTCGTTGCCGGGTCTGACCATCGCCACCACGTCCGTGACACCCGCGGCCCTCAGCCGCTCCAGGGTCATCTCCGCGGCCACCGTGGCGTACCCGCGGCCCCAGTACGCCCGCCCGAGCCGCCACCCGATCTCGATCTCGCCCGTCGGCCCCCAGTCCCGCGGCCAGGGCTGGGCGCCGGTGAAGCCGATGACCTGGCCGTCCTCGCCGAGCATGGTCCACAGGCAGAAACCCCGCTCGGCGTCGTGCCGGCGCTGGCGCGCGGTGAGCTCCTCGTAGACGTACAACTCCGCGGACCGGCCACCGTGGAACTCCATGACGGCCGGGTCGTCGAAGAGCCGGTGCCAGGCGACGGCGTCCTCGTCGGTGGGGACGCGCAGCCGTACGACGGGCAGAGCTCGGTCCATGGGGCAGCCCTTCAGCCGGGTGATCAATTCTGCTGAATAGACTGCCCATGTCCAGTGCCGGTCGGCACACGGATTCAGAACTTGATTCCGAACTTGATTCCGAGCCTGGGGAGATCCCGCCGTGACCGAGCCCCTGTCCGAGAACACCGCCGATGTCATCGTCGTCGGCGCGGGGCCGGCCGGCTCCACGACCGCCTACCACCTCGCCAAGTCCGGACTCGACGTGCTCCTCCTGGAGAAGACCGAGTTCCCGCGCGAGAAGGTCTGCGGCGACGGCCTCACCCCGCGTGCCACCAAGCAGCTCGTGGCCATGGGCATCGACATCTCCGAAGAGGCCGGCTGGCTGCGCAACAAGGGCCTCCGGATCATCGGCGGCGGCGTACGCCTCCAGCTCGACTGGCCGGAGCTGGCCTCCTTCCCCGACTACGGCCTCGTCCGCAAGCGCGACGACTTCGACGAGCAGCTCGCCCGCCAGGCCCAGAAGGCGGGCGCGCGGCTCTACGAGCGCTGCAACGTCGGCGCCCCGATCGTCGACGACCGCACCGGCCGGATCACCGGCGTCCACGCCAAGCTGGGCGAGGACAAGCGTGAAGTCACCTTCCACGCGCCCCTGGTGGTGGCCGCCGACGGCAACTCCACCCGGCTCTCCCTCGCGATGGGCCTGCACCGCCGCGAGGACCGCCCGATGGGCGTCGCCGTACGCACGTACTTCGAGAGCCCCCGCCACAAGGACGACTACCTGGAGTCCTGGCTGGAGCTGTGGGACCGCCGCGGTCCCGGTGAGGACCGGCTGCTGCCCGGCTACGGCTGGATCTTCGGCATGGGTGACGGCACCTCCAATGTCGGCCTCGGTGTGCTGAACACCTCCGACTCCTTCAAGGAGCTCGACTGGCGCGAGGTGCTGAAGGCCTGGTGCGCCTCCATGCCGGAGGACTGGGGCTACACCCCGGACAACATGACCGGCCCGATCCGCGGTGCCGCCCTGCCGATGGCCTTCAACCGCCAGCCGCACTACACCAAGGGCCTGCTCCTGGTCGGCGACGCCGGCGGCATGGTGAACCCCTTCAACGGCGAGGGCATCGCCTACGCCATGGAGTCCGGCCAGATCGCCGCCGACGTCATCGTCCAGGCCCACGCCCGCGCGACGCCCGCCCAGCGGGAGATCGCCCTCCAGCGCTACCCGCAGGTCCTCAAGGACACCTACGGCGGCTACTACACGCTGGGCCGCGCCTTCGTGAAGCTCATCGGCAACCCGAAGGTCATGAAGATCGCGGCCCAGCGCGGCCTGACCCACCCGCTGCTCATGAAGTTCACCCTCAAGATGCTCGCCAACCTCACCGACCCCACGGGCGGCGACGCGATGGACCGGATCATCAACGGGCTGAGCAAGGTGGCGCCGAAGGCGTGACGGGAGCCCCCGCACCGGAGCACCGTGGAGGGATGGACGCAGCGGTCGCGTTACCCGTGTTCGTCATCCTCGTCGCGGTGTCGGTGTGGGCGCTGGTCCACTCCCTCAGGCGCTGAACGTGCCCCGGGCGTCCTGGGTGCCCTGGGCGTCCTGGGCGTCCCGGGCGCCGTTCAGCGCCTCGATGTTGGCCGCCCGGCGGGCGAACACCTCCTCCCGCCGGTCCGCCACCTGCCGCAGCGCCTCCTTGCGCTCGCGCGCGGACAGCCGGTCCAGGTACGTGTGCCCGTTCACATGGTCCGTCTCATGGGCCAGGCACCGCGCGAAGTAGCCGGTCCCCTCGATCACGAGCGGCTCGCCGTCCCGGTCGAACCCGCGCACCACGGCCCGGTCAGGACGCGGTACGGCCATGACGGCGCCCGGCACCGACAGGCACCCCTCGCCGTCGTCGAGCAGCCTGCGCCCGGCCGGATCGAGCGTGTCGAGCACCGGATTGACGACGTGTCCGACATGCCGGACTCCGTCGTCGTCGGGGCAGTCGTACACGAAGAGCCGCAGGGCGACGCCGACCTGGTTCGCCGCCAGGCCCGCCCCGTCCGCGATGTACATCGTCAGGAACATGTCGTCGATCAGCGCGGCGAGGTCGGGCCCGAACTCGGTCACGTCCCGGCACGGCTTGTGCAGCACCTCCTCGCCGACCTCGGTGATGCGCCGCACCCGCCCGCGCCGGGCCTCGGGGGCGAGCCGCGGGTACGAGTCGGTGGGCCTGCCGTGAACGAACACACTGGGCATGGTGCTGTCTCCTGTCGCGCAGCGGCGGTGCGGACGCACCGCGGATGCCCCCATCCAACCGCGCGCGGGAGAACGGAAGGGCCGCAGCCCCCGAGCGGCTGCGGCCCTTCCACGCTGTTGTCGAGTCCGTCAGAGCACCCGCACCGCACCGGTCGGCGGGTCGTAGGACAGCGGCTTCTCGGCGACACCCGTCGAGGGGTTCTGCGCGCCGACGAACATGCCGTCACCGACGTACACGGCGACGTGGTACGCGCTGCCCGCGCTGCCCCAGTACAGGATGTCGCCCGGCTGGAGGTTGCTCAGCGAGACCTGGGTGCCGGCGGTCGACTGGTCCTGCGAGACGCGCGGCAGGTCGACGCCGATCTGGCTGAACGCCGCCTGCACCAGCCCCGAACAGTCCCACGAGTTGGGGCCGGTGCCGCCGGAGACGTACGCGTCACCGATCTGCGCCTTCACGAAGGCGATGACGGCCGCGGCCGAACCGGTGGCCGTGGACGAGCTCGTGGAGACGCCGGCGCTCGCCGAGGCGGACAGGGTGGTCCGCTCGGAGCTGCGCGAGGCGGCCTCCTCCGCGGCGGCCCTGCGGGCCTCCTCGGCCTTCTTCTTGGCCTCCGCCTTCTTCTTGGCCTCCGCGAGGTCCGCCTTGGCCTGCTTCGCCGCCTTTGCGGCAGCCGCGTCACGCTCGGCCTGAAGCTGGTAGTTGGCGGCCGCCTGCTGCATCGCGTCGGCGGACTCGGCGACCTGGCTGCCCAGGTCGGCCGAGAGGGTGGGCAGTTCGAGGGTCTGCGTCGTCGACTCGGCGGCGAACGCCGAAGCCGACGCGCCCGCCGCTGCCATGCTGAGCACGCCACCGGCGACACCGGCACGCACGGCGAGCGAAGTCGTCGCGCTGCGGCGGGGTTTCCGGTGGCTGCGTATGTGAGCGGTGTGGGACATGAGACCAACTGGTATCAGGGGCTCCTCCATACCTTCAAGAAACGTGGGCTGCGCCACAGTTGTTCAATCGCCGGCCCGAATCCCCGGCGTGCCGACCTTTATTGACGCCGTAACGGACATTGCGGACTCTCGTGATCATGGCCGTGATCATGGACTTTCGCTGTTACGCCCGAATTGCCCCGCAGCTACCATCCGTTGGGCCCGATGGCCAAGCCCTCTTCTTGTGGATCACTTGTGTGTGTGGCGGAGGTCACGCAACGGTTACGGCCACGGCTGCGTCCCGAGTCGGCCGGCGCTCGTGAATGTGTGCACGTGTCCACACCCGTCCTCGTACCTCCCCCTGATGTGTGAACGCGGTGCACTACCAAGCGGCCGCGCCCTGCGCCAATTTGCATGCAGAAGAAGTCTCTTGATATGGAGACGCCTCTTCCGACCTGCGCCGACGAGCGAAAATGTCACCTCTGGTGATCACTCGGACGCTTCTCGTATGAAGATCACTGCTGATCCGACTTCATGATCCTTCGTCTGGTGGTGGAGATCACAAAGCTTGTGCAATACCCCGTGTCGCAGATCACAGACCGGCGGGCATAAGATGCGGGTCAGTTGGGCTTGTGACCTGCTTCACATGTTCGCGATCTTCGTCGGGTCGACGGAGGTTCAGGGGGCGTATGAGGCGGGTGTGAGTCCGATGCCATCGCCAGCAGTCAGTGCCGACTGAGAGGAGCGAGGAGCGGTGAACGCTTATGCGCCCATCCTCGTACTGGGAGCCCTCGGGGCAGGCTTTGCGATCTTCTCCGTGGTCATGGCCACGCTGATCGGTCCGAAGCGGTACAACCGGGCCAAGCTAGAGGCCTACGAGTGCGGGATCGAGCCGACCCCCACGCCGGCCGGCGGCGGGCGCTTCCCCATCAAGTACTACCTGACGGCGATGCTCTTCATCGTCTTCGACATCGAGATCGTCTTCCTCTACCCCTGGGCCGTCACCTTCGACGCCCTGGGTGTTTTCGGGCTCGTGGAGATGCTGCTCTTCGTGCTCACCGTCTTCGTCGCGTACGCGTACGTATGGCGGCGCGGCGGCCTGGAATGGGACTGAGGGGCCTTTAACTCATGGGACTCGAAGAAAAGCTGCCGAGCGGCTTCCTGCTGACCACCGTCGAGCAGGCCGCGGGCTGGGTGCGCAAGGCGTCCGTCTTCCCGGCCACGTTCGGCCTGGCCTGCTGTGCCATCGAGATGATGACCACGGGCGCCGGACGCTACGACCTGGCCCGCTTCGGCATGGAGGTCTTCCGCGGCTCACCCCGCCAGGCGGACCTCATGATCGTCGCCGGCCGGGTCAGCCAGAAGATGGCGCCGGTGCTCCGGCAGGTCTACGACCAGATGCCGAACCCCAAGTGGGTCATCTCCATGGGGGTCTGCGCCTCCTCGGGCGGCATGTTCAACAACTACGCGATCGTGCAGGGCGTCGACCACATCGTCCCGGTCGACATCTATCTGCCCGGCTGCCCGCCACGGCCCGAGATGCTGATGGACGCGATCCTCAAGCTCCACCAGAAGATCCAGTCCTCCAAGCTCGGCGTGAACGCCGAGGAGGCGGCCCGCGAGGCGGAGGAGGCGGCGCTCAAGGCCCTGCCCACGATCGAGATGAAGGGGCTGCTGCGATGAGCGACGCGAACGGTGCCCATGGCGCGTCGAACGGGGTGAACCCCGAGAAGGACCTCGGCGCCTCCAACCTCCCCGGCCAGCGCGGCGAGGGCGGTGAGGAGATCCGCGTCCAGCGCGGCATGTTCGGCGCCAACAACGGCGGGGACACCTCCGGTTACGGCGGCCTGGTCCGCTCGGTCCGCCTCCCGGGACCGGCGGCCCGCCCCTACGGCGGCTGGTTCGACGAGGTCGCCGACGAACTGGAGGGCGCCCTGGAGGAACAGGGACTGCTCCCCGACAACGCGATCGAGAAGACGGTCGTCGACCGCGGCGAGCTCACCTTCCACGTCGAGCGCGAGCACCTGCTGCGCGTCGCGCAGACCCTGCGCGACGACCCGGCCCTGCGCTTCGAGCTCTGCACCGGCGTCAGCGGGGTCCACTACCCCCACGACAAGGGCCGCGAGCTGCACGCCGTCTACCACCTGCGCTCGATCACCCACAACCGGCTGATCCGCCTGGAGGTCAGCGCCCCGGACGCCGACCCGCGCGTGCCGTCCCTGGTGTCGGTGTACCCGACCAACGACTGGCACGAGCGCGAGACCTACGACTTCTTCGGGATCGTCTTCGACGGTCACCCGGCCCTGACGCGGATCATGATGCCGGACGACTGGCAGGGCCATCCGCAGCGCAAGGACTACCCCCTCGGCGGCATCCCCGTCGAGTACAAGGGCGCCCAGATCCCGGCTCCGGACCAGCGGAGGTCGTACTCGTGAGCACGCAGTCAGCATCCGCCCGCGAGACCACCGAGGGCACCGTCTACACGGTCACCGGTGGCGACTGGGACGAGGTCGTCCAGAGCGCGGCCAAGGCCGACGACGAGCGCATCGTCGTCAACATGGGGCCCCAGCACCCCTCCACCCACGGGGTGCTCCGCCTGATCCTGGAGATCGACGGCGAGACGGTGACCGAGGCCCGCTGCGGCATCGGCTACCTGCACACCGGCATCGAGAAGAACCTCGAGTTCCGCACGTGGACGCAGGGCACCACGTTCGTGACGCGCATGGACTACCTGACGTCCTTCTTCAACGAGACCGCCTACTGCCTCGCCGTCGAGAAGCTCCTCGGCATCGAGGACCAGATCCCCGACCGGGCCACCCTCATCCGGGTGCTCCTGATGGAGCTGAACCGGCTCTCCTCGCACCTGGTGTGCATCGCCACCGGCGGCATGGAGCTCGGCGCCACCACGATCATGATCTACGGATTCCGTGATCGTGAAATGATTCTCGACATCTACGAGCTCATCACGGGCCTCAGGATGAACCACGCGTACATCCGCCCCGGCGGACTCGCGCAGGACCTGCCGCCCGGCGCGGTGGACCACATCCGCGAGTTCGTGAAGAAGATGAAGAAGAACCTCCCGGAGTACGACAAGCTCGCCACCGGGAACCCCATCTTCAAGGCCCGTATGCAGGACGTCGGCTACCTGGACCTCGCGGGCTGCATGGCCCTCGGCGCCACCGGCCCCATCCTGCGCTCCACCGGCCTGCCGCACGACCTGCGCAAGGCCCAGCCCTACTGCGGCTACGACACCTACGAGTTCGACGTCCCGACCGCCGACACCTGCGACTCCTACGGCCGCTTCCTGATCCGCCTGGAGGAGATGCGCCAGTCGCTCAGGATCGTCGAGCAGTGCCTGGACCGGCTCCAGCCGGGACCGGTCATGGTCGCCGACAAGAAGATCGCCTGGCCCGCCCAGCTCGCGCTCGGCCCCGACGGGCTCGGCAACTCCCTCGACCACATCAAGAAGATCATGGGCACCTCCATGGAGGCCCTGATCCACCACTTCAAGCTGGTCACCGAGGGCTTCCGCGTCCCGCCGGGACAGGCGTACGCGGCCGTCGAGTCGCCCAAGGGCGAGCTCGGCGTGCACGCCGTGTCCGACGGCGGCACCCGCCCCTTCCGGGTCCACTTCCGCGACCCGTCCTTCACCAACCTTCAGGCCATGGCGGCGATGTGCGAGGGCGGCCAGGTCGCCGACGTCATCGTCGCTGTCGCGTCCATCGACCCCGTGATGGGAGGCGTCGACCGGTGACCACCAGTTCTTCCGAGCGGGGCGTCAGCCTGGGCATGCCCGCACTGCCCGCACCCGCCTACCCGGACGACGTCCGAGCCCGGCTGGAGGCCGACGCGCGCGAGATCATCGCCCGCTACCCGGACTCCCGCTCGGCGCTCCTGCCGCTGCTGCACCTCGTGCAGTCGGAGGAGGGGCACGTCACGCGGACCGGGATGCAGTTCTGCGCGGACGTGCTGGGGCTGACCACGGCCGAGGTCACCGCGGTGGCCACCTTCTACACCATGTACCGGCGCAAGCCGTCCGGTGACTACCAGGTGGGGGTCTGCACCAACACCCTCTGCGCGGTGATGGGCGGCGACGCGATCTTCTCCGAGCTCCAGGAGCACCTGGGCGTCGGCAACGGCGAGACCACCGACGACGGCAAGGTCACCCTGGAGCACATCGAGTGCAACGCGGCCTGCGACTTCGCCCCGGTCGTGATGGTCAACTGGGAGTTCTTCGACAACCAGACTCCGGACACCGCCAAGCGCCTCGTCGACGACCTGCGCGCGGGGCGTGCGGTCGAGCCCACGCGCGGGGCGCCGATGTGCACCTTCAAGGAGACCGCGCGGATCCTCGCCGGCTTCCCCGACGAGCGGCCGGGAGCCGTCGAGGCGAGCGGCGGGGCCGGACCCGCGTCCCTGGTGGGTCTTCGCCTGGCCAGGGGAGAGGCCGCACCCGCGCGCGTGGTCCATCCGCGCGAGGGCGCACCGCAGGACCGCGACGCCGCAGCGCCGGACCGGGACGTCCACGAGCCGTCCCCGACGCAGCACCTGAGCTCACACGACGCGCCACAGGACACGTCGGCCTCCGACCCGGCCCACCCGGCCGGGCCCGCCGCCGAGGAGGGGGAGTGATGACCTTGGCACCCGAACTCAAAGACACCAGCCCCGAGAAGCTGCTCGCACCCGTGCTGTCGGCCTTCTGGGACGAGGACAAGTCCTGGACGCTGGACGTCTACAAGAGGCACGAGGGATACGAGGGGCTCCGCAAGGCGCTCGCGATGTCGCCGGACGACCTGATCGCGTACGTCAAGGACTCCGGTCTGCGCGGCCGCGGCGGCGCCGGATTCCCCACCGGGATGAAATGGCAGTTCATTCCGCAGGGAGACGGAAAGCCGCACTACCTGGTGGTCAACGCCGACGAATCGGAGCCCGGGACCTGCAAGGACATCCCGCTCCTCTTCGCGAACCCGCACAGCCTCATCGAGGGCATGATCATCGCGTGCTACGCCATCAGGTCGTCGCACGCCTTCATCTACCTGCGGGGCGAAGTCGTCCCCGTGCTGCGGCGGCTGCACTCGGCCGTGAGCGAGGCCTACGCGGCCGGCTACCTCGGACAGAACATCCTGGGCAGCGGACTCGATCTCGACATCACCGTGCACGCCGGGGCCGGGGCGTACATCTGCGGTGAGGAGACCGCACTGCTCGACTCGCTCGAAGGCCGCCGTGGTCAACCGCGACTGCGTCCCCCCTTCCCCGCGGTGGCCGGCCTCTACGCCTGCCCGACCGTGGTGAACAACGTGGAGTCGATCGCGTCGGTTCCCGCGATCCTCCACCGGGGGAAGGACTGGTTCAGGTCGATGGGCAGCGAGAAGTCCCCGGGCTTCACGCTCTACTCGCTCAGCGGCCACGTCGCGAGCCCCGGCCAGTACGAGGCCCCGCTCGGTATCACGCTCCGCCAGCTCCTGGAGATGAGCGGCGGCATGCGGCCCGGCCACCGGCTGAAGTTCTGGACGCCGGGCGGCTCCTCCACGCCGATGTTCACCGACGAGCACCTCGACGTCCCCCTCGACTACGAGGGTGTCGGCGCGGCCGGTTCCATGCTCGGCACCAAGGCCCTGCAGTGCTTCGACGAGACGACCTGCGTGGTCCGCGCCGTCACCCGCTGGACCGAGTTCTACGCCCACGAGTCCTGCGGCAAGTGCACCCCGTGCCGTGAAGGCACCTACTGGCTCGTGCAGTTGCTGCGCGACATCGAGGCCGGCAAGGGCGTCATGTCCGACCTCGACAAGCTCAACGACATCGCCGACAACATCAACGGCAAGTCCTTCTGCGCCCTCGGCGACGGTGCCGCCTCGCCGATCTTCTCCTCGCTGAAGTACTTCCGCGAGGAGTACGAGCAGCACATCACGGGCCGCGGCTGCCCCTTCGACCCGGCCAAGTCGACGGTCTGGGCCGACTCCCGCACGGAGGTGAACGCATGACCGTGACCACCAACGCTCCCTCCGGTGGGGGAGAGGCGGCGGTCCCGCCGGAGGATCTCGTCTCGCTGACGATCGACGGCGCCGAGATCAGCGTGCCCAAGGGCACCCTGGTCATCCGGGCCGCCGAACAGCTCGGCATCGAGATCCCCCGGTTCTGCGACCACCCCCTCCTCGACCCGGCCGGCGCCTGCCGGCAGTGCATCGTCGAGGTCGAGGGCCAGCGCAAGCCGATGGCCTCCTGCACCATCACCTGCACCGACGGGATGGTGGTGAAGACCCACCTCACCTCGCCGGTCGCCGAGAAGGCCCAGCACGGGGTGATGGAGCTCCTCCTCATCAACCACCCGCTGGACTGCCCGGTCTGCGACAAGGGCGGCGAGTGCCCCCTGCAGAACCAGGCCATGTCCCACGGGCAGGCCGAGTCCCGCTTCGAGGGCAAGAAGCGGACCTACGAGAAGCCCGTCCCGATCTCCACCCAGGTACTGCTCGACCGCGAGCGGTGCGTGCTGTGCGCCCGCTGCACCCGCTTCTCCAACCAGGTCGCGGGCGACCCCATGATCGAGCTGATCGAGCGGGGCGCGCTCCAGCAGGTCGGCACCGGCGAGGGCGACCCCTTCGAGTCGTACTTCTCCGGCAACACCATCCAGATCTGCCCGGTCGGCGCGCTCACCTCGGCGGCGTACCGATTCCGCTCCCGTCCCTTCGACCTGGTGTCGTCCCCGAGCGTGTGCGAGCACTGCTCGGGCGGCTGCGCCACCCGCACCGACCACCGGCGCGGCAAGGTCATGCGCAAGCTCGCGGCCAACGACCCCGAGGTCAACGAGGAGTGGATCTGCGACAAGGGGCGCTTCGCCTTCCGGTACGCGCAGCAGCGCGACCGGCTGGAGCACCCGCTGGTGCGCAACCCCGAGGGCGAACTGGTGCCGGCGTCCTGGCCGGAGGCGCTCCAGATCGCCGCCCAGGGGCTGCTCGCCTCGCGCGGCCGGGCCGGAGTCCTCACCGGCGGCCGCCTCACCGTCGAGGACGCCTACGCGTACAGCAAGTTCGCGCGCGTGGCGCTCGACACCAACGACATCGACTTCCGCGCGCGCGTGCACAGCAGCGAGGAGGCCGACTTCCTGGCCGCGCGGGTCGCGGGCCGCGGCCGTGACCTCGACGGTACGGGCGTCACGTACACGGCGCTGGAGAAGGCGCCGGCGGTGCTGCTGGTCGGGTTCGAGGCCGAGGAGGAGGCGCCCGGCGTCTTCCTGAGGCTCCGCAAGGCCTGGCGCAAGCACGGCCAGAAGGTGTTCTCGCTCGCCACCCACGCCACCCGCGGCCTGGAGAAGGCGGGCGGCACGCTGCTGCCCGCCGCCCCCGGCACCGAGACCGAGTGGCTGGACGCGCTGGCCGGTGAGGTGGGCCTGGAGGGCGACGGCAGCAGGGCCGCCGAGGCGCTGCGCACCGAGGGCGCGGTGATCGTCGTCGGCGAGCGGCTGGCCGCCGTCGCCGGTGGCCTGACCGCCGCCGTACGGGCCGCCTCCGCGACCGGCGCGCAGCTCGTGTGGATCCCGCGGCGGGCCGGAGAGCGCGGTGCCGTCGAGGCGGGCGCCCTGCCGTCGCTGCTGCCGGGCGGCCGTCCGGCCACCGACCCGCGCGCGCGTGAGGAGGTCGCCTCGGTCTGGGGCGTGGCCGAACTCCCGCACCGCTACGGGCGCGACACCGGCCAGATCGTCGAGGCCGCGATGTCCGGCGAACTCCAGGCCCTGGTGGTCGCCGGCGTCGAGATCGCCGACCTGCCCGATCCGGCACGCGCGCGTGCAGCGCTCCAGGAGGCCGGGTTCGTGGTGTCGCTGGAACTACGGCCCGGCGAGGTCACCGAGCACGCGGACGTCGTCCTGCCGGTGGCCGCGGTCGCCGAGAAGGCCGGCACCTTCCTCAACTGGGAGGGCAGGGTGCGCTTCTTCGAGGCCGCGCTCAAGCCCGACCAGATGACCCGCCGCCTCGCACCGACCGACGCCCGGGTGCTCCAGATGCTGGCCGACGCCATGGACGTGCACCTGGGTCTGCCCGATCTGCGCACCGCGCGCGCGGAGATCGACCGGCTCGGCCCGTGGGACGGACCGCGCGGCACCGAACCCTTCGAGACCGGGGCGCAGTTGCCGCGGCCGGCCGCCGGCGAGGCCGTGCTGGCCGGACACCGGCTGCTCCTCGACCAGGGCCTGCTCCAGCAGGGCGACGAGGCGCTCGCCGGGACCCGGCACGCGGCACGCGCGCGTGTGTCGGCCGCGACGGCCGCCGAGGTGGGCGTCAAGGAAGGCGACCTCCTCGCCGTGACCGGCAAGACCGGGGTCGTCGAACTGCCGCTGCAGATCACCGAGATGCCCGACCGCGTGGTCTGGCTCCCGCTGAACTCCGCCGGCGGGGGTGTCGCCTCCGACGCCGGGGTGCTGCCCGGCTCCCTCGTCCACATCGGCCCGGCGACGCTCGCAGCCGAAGCTCCCCAGGAGGTGGAGGCATGAGCCGGTACCTCGCCGCGGAAGACCTCTCGATGTTCGGCGCCGACCCCTGGTGGCTCGTCGTCATCAAGGCCGTCTTCTGCTTCGCGTTCCTCATGGTGACCGTGCTGTTCTCCATCGTGTGGGAGCGCAAGGTCGTCGCCTGGATGCAGCTGCGCATCGGCCCCAACCGGCACGGGCCCTGGGGCATGCTCCAGTCGCTCGCCGACGGCGTGAAGCTGATGCTGAAGGAAGACGTCATCGTCAAGCGCGCGGACAAGGTCGTCTACGTCCTCGCGCCGATCGTCGCGGCCATCCCGGCCTTCATGGCGATCGCGGTGATCCCCTTCGGCCCGTCCGGGAACGAGATCTCGATCTTCGGCCACCGCACCGCGATGCAGCTCACCGACCTGCCGATCGCGATGCTCTACATCCTCGCGGTCGCCTCGGTCGGCATCTACGGCATCGTCCTCGCGGGCTGGAGCTCCGGGTCGACGTACCCGCTGCTCGGCGGTCTGCGCTCCTGCGCCCAGATGATCTCGTACGAGATCGCCATGGGCGCCGCCTTCGCCTCGGTGTTCCTCTACTCCGGGTCGATGTCCACCTCGGCGATCGTCGAGGCCCAGCAGGACCGCTGGTACATCATCCTGCTGCCGGTCTCCTTCATCATCTACGTCATCACGATGGTCGGCGAGACCAACCGCGCCCCCTTCGACATGCCGGAGTCCGAGGGCGACCTGGTCGGCGGCTTCAACACCGAGTACTCCTCGATCAAGTTCGCGCTGTTCATGCTCGCCGAGTACGTGAACATGGTGACGGTCTCGGCCGTGACGACCACGCTCTTCCTCGGCGGCTGGCGGGCCCCCTGGCCCATCAGCACCTTCTGGGAGGGCGCCAACCACGGCTGGTGGCCGCTGCTCTGGTTCGTGATCAAGGTGCAGCTGCTGCTGTTCTTCTTCATCTGGCTGCGCGGCACGCTTCCGCGGGTCCGCTACGACCAGCTGATGAAGCTCGGCTGGAAGGTCCTCATCCCGGTCTCCGTGGTGTGGCTGATGCTCGTCGCGACCATGCGGACCCTGCGCAACGAGAACTACGGCTTCGCCGACATCGCGCTCTACATCGGCGGCGGTGTGCTGGCCCTGCTGCTGCTCTCCTTCGTCGCCGAGATGTTCCGCGAGAAGTCCAAGGCGGCCGCGGAGCCCGCCGAGCAGCCGGCCGGGTTCGACCCGATGGCGGGCGGATTCCCCGTTCCGCCGCTGCCCGGACAGGAGTTGCCGCCGGTGCCCAGGCGCCGCTCGCGCCAGGAGCGGGAGCTGATTGTCAGTGGCGGGACGGATACTCACAGTGACGGACCGCTGACTGGTTCTACGGATGGAAAGGAGGCGTCCGATGGCTGAGGAACCCAAGGAGACCGAGCAGTTGAAGCCTGGTTTCATGAACCCCGTCGCCGGCTTCGGCGTGACCTTCAAGGCCATGTTCAAGAAGCGGCTGACCGAGCAGTACCCGGAGCAGCAGAAGACCACCGCTCCCCGGTTCCACGGACGGCACCAGCTCAACCGCCATCCGGACGGCCTGGAGAAGTGCGTCGGCTGCGAGCTGTGCGCCTGGGCCTGCCCCGCCGACGCCATCTACGTGGAAGGTGCCGACAACACCGACGAGGAGCGCTACTCGCCCGGCGAGCGGTACGGCCGCGTCTACCAGATCAACTACGCCCGCTGCATCCTGTGCGGACTGTGCATCGAGGCGTGCCCCACGCGCGCGCTGACGATGACCAACGAGTTCGAGCTGGCCGACTCCAGCCGCGCCAACCTCATCTTCACCAAGGAACAGCTGCTCGCCGGCCTCGAAGAGGGCATGGTCGACTCACCCCACGCCATCTACCCCGGCACGGACGAGCAGGACTACTACCGGGGCCTGGTCACCGAGGCCGCGCCCGGCACGGTCCAGCAGGTCGCCGTCTCCAAGGGCGAGGTGGTCCAGGAGGCCGACTCCACCTTCGGTGCGGACGAGCCGGCGTCGGAGAAGGTGATCGGGCGATGACCGCGCCTCTCCAGCTCGCCGCCTCCACCACCTCCACCGGCGAGGCCTTCCAGTTCTGGGTCCTCGGCACCGTCGCCGTGATCGGCGCCCTGTGCACCGTCTTCATGAGGAAGGCCGTGCACAGCGCGCTCTGCCTCGCCGGCACCATGATCGTCCTGGCGGTGTTCTACCTCGCCAACGGCGCCTACTTCCTCGGTGTCGTCCAGATCGTCGTCTACACCGGCGCGATCATGATGCTGTTCCTGTTCGTGGTGATGCTCGTCGGCGTGACCGCCGCGGACTCCCTGAAGGAGACCATCAAGGGCCAGCGCTGGCTGGCCCTGCTGTGCGGGCTCGGCTTCGGCGTCCTGCTGTTCGCCGGCATCGGCAACGCCTCCCTCCACCAGTTCAACGGCCTCGGCCAGGCCAACTCCGGTGGCAACGTGGAGGGCCTGGCGACCCTCATCTTCACCAAGTACGTCTTCGCCTTCGAGATCACCGGCGCCCTGCTGATCACGGCGGCCGTCGGCGCCATGGTGCTCACCCACCGCGAGCGCACCGAACGTGCCCTGACGCAGCGCGAGATGGCCGAGAAGCGCGTCCGCGAGGGCAAGCACGTCCCGCCGCTGCCCGCCCCCGGCGTCTACGCCCGGCACAACGCGGTGGACATCGCGGGCCTGCTGCCCGACGGCACCCCCTCCGAGCTCACGGTCAGCAAGACCCTGCGCGACCGCGGCCAGATCAGGGACGTGTCGGCAGAGGCGCTGAACGACCTGAAGGCCCTGGAGCAGCGCGCCGAGGAACGCCTGGAGCGGACCGAGATCGAACCGGCCACCTTCAAGAAGGAGGCGTCGAAGTGAACCCGGTCAACTACCTCTACCTCGCCGCCCTGTTGTTCACGATCGGCGCCACCGGCGTGCTGATCAGGCGCAACGCGATCGTGGTGTTCATGTGCATCGAGCTCATGCTCAACGCGTGCAACCTCGCGTTCGTCGCCTTCTCCCGGATGCACGGCAATCTCGACGGCCAGATCATCGCCTTCTTCACGATGGTCGTCGCCGCCGCGGAGGTCGTGGTCGGGCTCGCGATCATCGTGTCGCTGTTCCGTTCCCGCCACTCGGCCTCGGTCGACGACGCCAGCCTGATGAAGCTGTAAGGGGTCGCTGAATCGTGGAGAATTTGATCGCGCTGCTCATCGCGGCGCCCCTGCTCGGAGCGGCGGTCCTGCTGACCGGCGGCCGGCGGCTGGACGCCGTCGGCCACTGGATCGGCACCGTCCTCGCCGGCGCTTCCTTCGTGTTCGGCGCCATCCTCTTCGCCGACCTGCTCGGCAAGGACGCCGAGCACCGCACGCTCGTCCAGCACCTGTGGACCTGGATCCCGGTCGAGGGCTTCCAGGCGGACGTCGCCTTCCGCCTCGACCAGCTGTCGATGACGTTCGTCCTGCTGATCACCGGCGTCGGCTCGCTCATCCACGTGTACTCGATCGGGTACATGGAGCACGACGAGCGCCGCCGCCGCTTCTTCGGCTATCTGAACCTGTTCCTCGCCGCGATGCTGGTGCTCGTCCTCGCCGACAACTACCTGCTGCTGTACGTCGGCTGGGAGGGCGTCGGTCTCGCCTCCTACCTGCTGATCGGCTTCTGGCAGCACAAGCCCAGCGCGGCGACCGCCGCGAAGAAGGCCTTCCTGGTCAACCGGGTCGGCGACATGGGCCTGTCGATCGCGATCATGCTGATGTTCACGACCTTCGGCACCTTCGCCTTCGGCCCGGTCCTCGGCAGCCATGAGAAGCCCGGCCTCGTCGAGGGCGCCTCGGAGGCCACGCTCACCGGCATCGCCCTGATGCTGCTGCTCGCCGCCTGCGGCAAGTCGGCCCAGGTGCCGCTGCAGTCCTGGCTCGGGGACGCGATGGAGGGCCCGACCCCGGTCTCGGCCCTGATCCACGCCGCGACCATGGTGACCGCGGGCGTCTACCTGATCGTCCGCTCCGCCAACATCTTCAACCTCGCCCCGGACGCCCAGCTCGTCGTCACCGTCGTCGGTGCCGTCACGCTCCTGTTCGGTGCGATCGTCGGTTGCGCGAAGGACGACATCAAGAAGGCCCTGGCCGGCTCGACCATGTCGCAGATCGGCTACATGGTCCTCGCCGCGGGCCTCGGCCCCATCGGCTACGTCTTCGCGATCATGCACCTGGTGACGCACGGCTTCTTCAAGGCCGGGCTCTTCCTCGGCGCCGGTTCGGTCATGCACGGCATGAACGACGAGGTGGACATGAGGAAGTACGGCGGCCTCAGGAAGTACATGCCGATCACCTTCGTGACCTTCGGCCTCGGCTACCTCGCCATCATCGGCTTCCCGGGCCTGTCCGGCTTCTTCTCCAAGGACAAGATCATCGAGGCGGCCTTCGCCAAGGGCGGCACCGAGGGCTGGATCCTCGGCGCCTGCGCCCTGCTGGGCGCGGCCATCACCGCGTTCTACATGACCCGCGTGATGCTGATGACGTTCTTCGGCGAGGAGCGCTGGAAGAACCAGCCCACCCGCTCCCCGGAGGCCCCGAGCGCCGAGCCCGTGGCCGAACACCACGGCGAACACGCGGAACCGCACCCGCACGAGTCCCCCAGGTCCATGACGATCCCGATGATCGTGCTGGCCTTCGGATCGGTCTTCGCCGGCGGCTTCTTCAGCATCGGCGACCGCTTCCTGCACTGGCTGGAGCCCGTCACCGGGCACAGCCACGGAGACTCCCCGGTCAGCGCGGCCACGGTCACGGCGGCCACGGTCACCGTGATGGTCGTCGGCGTCGCGATCGCCTGGCTCCAGTACGGCAGGCGCCCGGTCCCGGTCGTCGCCCCGCGCGGCTCGCTGCTCACCCGGGCCGCCCGGCGCGACCTGCTCCAGGACGACTTCAACCACGTCGTCCTGGTCCGCGGCGGGGAGCACCTCACGCGGTCCCTGGTCTACGTCGACCACACCCTGGTCGACGGCGTGGTCAACGGCACGGCGGCCTCGGTCGGCGGCCTCTCCGGGCGGATGCGCAAGCTGCAGAACGGCTTCGCGCGGTCGTACGCGGTCTCGATGTTCGGCGGCGCGGCGATCCTCGTCGCCGCGACCCTGCTGATGAGGGCGGTCTGATACCGATGTCCTTTCCTCTGCTGACAGCGACGGCGGCCCTCCCGGCGATCGGGGCGATCGCCACGGCCGCCGTACCGGCCGCGCGGCGCACCGCCGCCAAGTGGCTGGCGCTGCTCGTCTCGCTCGCCACCCTCGCCCTCGCGATCGTCGTCCTGGTCCGCTTCGACCCGGACGGCGCCCGCTACCAGCTCACCGAATCCCACGCCTGGATCGCGGAGTTCGGGGTCCGCTACGAACTGGGCGTGGACGGCATCGGGGTCGCGCTCCTCGCGCTGACCGCGCTGCTGATGCCGTTCATCATCCTGGCGGGCTGGCACGACGCCGACCCGCTGGAGACCGGAAGCAGGCGGTGGCGGCCGACGCAGGGCTTCTTCGCCCTGATCCTGGCCGTCGAGGCGATGGTGATCATCTCCTTCGAGGCCACCGACGTCTTCCTCTTCTACATCTTCTTCGAAGCCATGCTCATCCCGATGTACTTCCTCATCGGCGGCTTCGGGGACCGGGCCCACGCCGGCTCGGACGAGAAGGCGGCGGCCCAACGCTCGTACGCCGCGGTGAAGTTCCTGCTCTACAACCTGGTCGGCGGTCTGATCATGCTGGCCGCGGTGATCGGCCTCTACGTGGTCGCCGGGAACTTCAGCCTCCAGGAGATCGCCGAGGCGCGGGCGGGCGGCACGCTCGACATGGCGACCAACACCGAACGCTGGCTGTTCCTCGGGTTCTTCTTCGCCTTCGCGGTGAAGGCGCCCCTGTGGCCGCTGCACACCTGGCTGCCCAACGCCATGCAGGAGTCCACCGCCCCGGTCGCCGTCCTCATCACCGCGGTCGTCGACAAGGTGGGCACCTTCGCGATGCTCCGCTTCTGCCTCCAGCTCTTCCCGGAGGCCAGCAAGTGGGCGACGCCCGCGATCCTCGTCCTCGCGTTGATCAGCATCATCTACGGGGCGCTGCTCGCGGTCGGCCAGCGGGACATCAAGCGCCTGGTGGCGTACGCGTCGATCTCGCACTTCGGCTTCATCATCATGGGCATCTTCGCGATGACGAGCCAGGGCCAGTCCGGCGCGACGCTCTACATGGTCAACCACGGGATCTCGACGGCCGCGCTGATGCTGGTGGCCGGCTTCCTGATCTCGCGGCGCGGCTCGCGGCTCATCGCCGACTACGGCGGTGTCCAGAAGGTCGCCCCGGTGCTCGCCGGCACCTTCCTGATCGGCGGTCTCGCGACCCTGTCGCTGCCCGGGCTCGCGCCCTTCGTGAGCGAGTTCCTGGTCCTGGTCGGCACGTTCGCGCGCTACCCGGCCATCGGCATCATCGCGACCTTCGGCATCGTGCTCGCCGCGCTCTACACCCTCGTCCTCTACCAGCGGACGATGACGGGCCCGGTGAAGCCGGAGGTCTCCGCGATGCCCGACCTGCGGATGCGCGAGCTCGTGGTCGTCGCGCCGCTGATCGTCCTGCTGATCTTCCTGGGCGTCTATCCCAAGCCGGTGACGGACATCGTCAACCCGGCGGTGAAGTCGACCATGTCCGACGTACACGAGAAGGACCCCAAGCCCGAGGTGGAGGCGGCCAAGTGAGCGCAGTAGCCGTCCACAGCCTGTGGACAACCGCGGCCGACCCGATCTCGAAGATCGACGCGCCGAAGATCGAATACGGGCAGCTGTCGCCCACCCTGATCGTCGTGGGCGCGGCGATCATCGGAGTCCTCGTCGAGGCCTTCGTCCCGCGCAAATCCCGTTACTACGCCCAGCTGTTCGTCTCCGTCGTGGCCCTGTGCGCCGCCTTCGCGGCGGTCGTGGCCCTGGCCGCCGACGGATACGCCACCACCAAGGCCGGCATCGCGGCCATGGGCGCGATCGCCGTCGACGGACCGGCCCTGTTCCTCCAGGGCACGATCCTGCTGGCGGCCCTGGTCGGCCTGTTCACCTTCGCCGAGCGCCGGCTCGACCCCGAGACACACGGCAACCGCGTCGACTCCTTCGCCGCGCAGGCCGCCTCGGTACCGGGCAGCGACAGCGAGAAGGCGGCCGTGAAGGCCGGGTTCACCACCACCGAGGTGTTCCCGCTGCTGCTCTTCGCCGTCGCCGGCATGCTGATTTTCCCGGCCGCCAACGACCTGCTGACGCTGTTCGTGGCCCTGGAGGTCTTCTCGCTCCCGCTGTACCTGCTGTGCGCCCTGGCCCGCCGCAAGCGGCTCATGTCGCAGGAGGCCGCGGTCAAGTACTTCCTGCTCGGCGCGTTCGCCTCCGCGTTCACCCTGTTCGGCATCGCACTGCTCTACGGCTACGCGGGCTCGGTGTCGTACGGCACGATCGCGCAGGTCGTCGACGGCACCATCGGCACCGTGGACCCGGCGCTCGCCGACACCATGGGCAACGACGCGCTGCTGCTGATCGGCGCCGCGATGATCGTCATGGGCCTGCTGTTCAAGGTGGGCGCGGTGCCGTTCCACATGTGGACCCCGGACGTCTACCAGGGCGCCCCGACCCCGGTCACCGGCTTCATGGCGGCGGCGACCAAGGTGGCCGCCTTCGGCGCGCTGCTGAGGATCCTCTACGTCGTCCTGCCGGGCCTGCGCTGGGACTGGCGGCCGGTCATGTGGGCCGTGGCGATCGTCACCATGCTCGGCGGTGCGATCGTCGCGATCACCCAGACCGACATCAAGCGGCTGCTGGCGTACTCCTCGATCGCGCACGCCGGATTCATCCTCGCCGGTGTCATCGCGACCACGCCGGACGGAGTGTCGTCGGTCCTCTTCTACCTGGCCGCGTACTCGTTCGTGACGATCGGCGCGTTCGCGGTGGTCACGCTGGTCCGCGACGCCGGTGGTGAGGCGACGCACCTGTCCAAGTGGGCGGGGCTCGGCCGTCGTTCGCCGCTGGTGGCGGCCGTGTTCGCGGTGTTCCTGCTGGCCTTCGCCGGTATCCCGCTGACCTCCGGCTTCGCCGGGAAGTTCGCCGTGTTCAAGGCGGCGGCTGAGGGCGGGGCGGCCCCGCTCGTCGTGGTCGGTGTGATCTCGTCGGCGATCGCCGCGTTCTTCTACATCCGCGTGATCGTGCTGATGTTCTTCAGCGAGCCGCGCCCGGAGGGGCCGACGGTCGCCGTGCCGTCGCCGCTGACGATGACGGCGATCGGGGTCGGCGTGGCGGTCACGCTGGTGCTCGGTGTGGCGCCGCAGTACTTCCTGGACCTGGCGAACCAGGCGGGAGTGTTCGTGCGCTGACCCGCGAGTCACCTGACCGTGCTCGTGCGGCGGGCCCCGGTTCCCTTCGAGGGAGCCGGGGCCCGCCGCATGCGGTCACACGTCCAGATCCAGGTCCGGCATCAGGTCCAGGTCGGGGCCCAGGTCCGGGTCCGCGTCCGCGTCCGCCGAGCACGTGACGCCGGCGTGGGTGGGGCTGAAGAGACCGCTGGGGTTCGTCCTGTAGATCCAGGCACGCAGGGTGTAGCCGGCGCCCAGGTCCGGCAGAGCGGCCGACTCCTGGAACGTCTGCCCGAACATCGTCGGCGCGGCCGCACCCGACCCGGCCTTCACGACCCACTCCACCGCGATGAGCCTGCGCCCGTAAGCGCCGTCCTCGTAGAGAAGGGCCGCGGGCCTCTCGGGGTCGGTCCCCCCGATGTTCTCCGGGTTGACGTAGCGGTGACCCGTGCCGGGCGCGCAGGCCGCCGTCGGGGTGAAACCGTCCGCGACGGCGTACGGCTCGTAGGCGTACGCGCCGGTGGCCCCGTACGTCCTGGACAGCTCCGTCCAGACGGACGCGTCCGGGTCGGCTGCCTGGGCGGGAACGGCGGTCAGGGAGAAGGCAGCCGCCGCCGCGACGGTGAGCACTGCCTTCAGGGGCCGAGGGGCCATGGTGGTTCTCCTTGAGGCGCTTGAGGGGAGGGGCGCGCGGATGAGGCGCCGTCGGTCGGGA
>NZ_RSAJ01000489.1 GCF_003933965.1 Streptomyces sp. RP5T | reverse complement strand
CACCTCTCCGATGGGGAGGGCGTGCAGGGTGGTGAGGAGGGCGAGGGGAGCGAGGAAGGACATCTTGGCCCACAGGGCGGCCGTCTCGTCGTCCAGGACGCGGGTCGTGGGTCCGGCCGCGGACAGGGCGGACGCCAGGGCTTCCAGGCGCTCGCGGGGGACGCCGTCGCCGGTCAGGTCGACCTCGGCGAAGGGGCTGCCGTGCTCGACGACGCCCGGCGCGATCCTCGTCGACTCGACGCGGATCACCGCGGGGGCGACCCGGTCCGGGCGGTAGCGGGCGCGCAGGGCCGCCGGGTGCTCGACGCCGTTCAGGAGGGGGACGACCAGGCCGTCGCCCAGGACGGCGGGCGGGACGCGGTCGAGGGCGGAGTGCAGGGAGGTGTGCTTGACGGCGATCACGCAGGCGTCGACCGGTTCGCGCAGCTCGGTGTCGGCCTCGACGGGGGTCGTGAAGTCGCCGAAGGTGTCGCTGCGGAGCCGGAGGCCGGCCGTGCGCAGGGTGTTCGCCGTGTCCTCGCCGGCCAGGCAGATCACCCGGTGCCCGGCGCGGGCCAGCAGGGCGGCGAGGAGGCCGCCGGTGCCGCCCGGGCCCAGGACGGCCACGGTGGGTTCGCGGTGCGCGGAGTCGTGCGCCATGTCGGGTTGTTCCTCTCGTCGGTCGGCCCCGGGACCGGTGGCCGCCTCGGCGAGGATCATGGCATCTCGGAACGGGCGGGCGGAAGCGCCGATCCGCCCGGGGAGGGAGACTGACGGTATGTGCCGCAGTATCAAGACGCTTCGTCCGCCGGTGTTGCCCGAGGAGGCGACGGAGGAGGAGATCCGGGCCGCCGCGCTCCAGTACGTGCGCAAGGTGTCGGGCTTCCGGGCTCCCGCCGCCCACAACCGGGAGGTGTTCGAACGGGCCGTGGAGGTGATCACGGAGGCGACGGCGGAGTTGCTGGCGGGACTGGAGGTCCGCGGAGCGACCCGCCGCGAGGCCGGGTGACGCGCGCGGGCTGATGTGAGGGGTTCGGCTGGGTCTGCCCGCCCGTGTGGGGTGGTGTGGGCGGGCGGCTGCGTCGACCGGTGTCCGGTGTCGGCGTCTACGCCTGCCGTGGCCGGCGCGACTGGAGGTCCGCGTGGCGGCCCGCCGCGAGGCCGGGTGACGCGCGCGGGCTGATGTGAGGGGCCCGGCTCGACCTACCCGCGCGGGCGAGCGCGCGGATGGGCGACCCGCATCCCACGGCGGTGCCTCCGCCGCGCCCCGTCAGCGTGCCTGTGCCTGGCCCGGGCGTGGGCGCATCACGAAGGCCGCCGCCGCTCCCGCTCCGAACAGCGCCGCCACCGACACCGCAGTCGCCAGCCAGGTGGCCCCCAGCCAGTGCGCGCCGAAGTAACCGAGGGCCACGCTGTACGCGGCCCAGGACAGACCCGCGAGGGCGGACCAGGGGAGGAAGTCACGGGCGCGGCGCTGGGCGGTGCCGGCCAGGAGGGAGACCACCGAGCGTCCGGCGGGGGCGAACCGGGCGAGGACCACCAGGGCCCCGCCGCCCGCGGAGAGCGCGTCGCCGAGACGTTCCTGCGCGGTGGTCAGCCGGCGGGAGCGGGCGATCGCGCGGTCGAGGCGTTCACCGCCCCGGAAGGCGAGGCGGTACGCGGCCAGGTCGCCCAGCACGGAGGCGGTCGTCGCGCAGAGGATCAGGGCCGTCACATCCGGGACCCGCCCGGTCGCCGCGCTGCCCGCGGCCGCGGCCGTCGCGGCCGTGATCACCAGGACCCCGCTGGGCAGCACGGGCACGAACACGTCAAGGAGCACCGACAGCGCGACCATGGCGTAGATCCATGGACTGCCGGTCAGTGACCCCAGGCTCTCCAACACCGCGACTCCCCGTGATTCCCCCGTAGACAGCCATACAGCGTACGCGTCGGCAGGGGCAGGAGATTCACGGGGGGCTCATGAGATGCACGCGGCATGTTCACCCGGCTGGGCCGTACGGTGCCCTCCCGCGCCGCCGCGGCAGGGCACCGTACGGCTCGCCTCAGACGGCCACCGGCTCCGCGGCCGGCTGCCGTTCCTGCGTCGAGCGCTTCGCGAGCAGCCGGTCCAGTCCGAACGCGCCGGACCCGGTGAAGACGAGCAGCAGGAAGGCCCAGCTGAACATCGCCGCGGGCTCGCCGCCGTTCTCCATGGGCCACAGGGCCGTGGGCTGGTGCACCTTGAAGTACGCGTACGCCATGGATCCCGCGGCGAGGAACGCGGCGGCACGCGTGCCCAGGCCGAGCAGGACGAGGCCGCCGCAGACGAGCTGGATCACGGCCGCGTACCAGCCGGGCCAGGTGCCCGCCTCCAGGGTGCCTCCGTCGGTGCCCTTGGCACCGCCGAGGACGCCGAAGAGGGAGGCGGCGCCATGACAGAGGAAGAGCAGGCCGACGACGATGCGGTAGAGGCCGAGGGCGTATGGCTGGGCGCTGTTCAGGCGTCCGGTCATGTGGGGGACTCCTTCGGTCGGGTCGGTCCCACCGGGGCCTCGCCCCAGGGGGATGGGACCGAGTCGGCCCTCCACGTTAGGGGCCCCTGTTTCATGCTTGCTAGTTCAACATTTGGACATCGGTTTGCCTCTCTCACCCCTTCCGTTTCACCCGCAGCCGCACGTGGAGCGGCTGCCACCCTTCTCATCGACCATCGAAAGTGAGTCCGAATCCTCACCTGCTCGCGGGCGTGGCGAAGCCAACAACCCTGCCGGTGAGCGCTGTTGACGGTTTGTCAGGTGTCGCGCCGGACGAGCGGGGTCGCCTCGCGGCCGGTCCCCCCGGTGAGTTCGGACTCCGAGACCTTCACCAGCCGGGTCCGGCCCCCGCCCGACTCCCGGGCGTGGTCCAGCCGCAGCCGTGCCGAACGTCCGTTCAGGGTCAGCGTCATGAGCTGGTTGCCGAACCAGGGGCCGCCGGTGTGCCGCCAGGAGACCGGCGGTCGCGCACAGCGTCCGTGCCGGGCGAGCCCCCGGCCGAGCGCCCGCGCCACCGCGCTCCAGCCGAACCGGAAACCGAACCGCATGTAGGACGGCACGGAGTTGTGGACGGGGGAGCAGGTGAGCTGGAGGACACGGGCGTCCGGCCCGCCCGTGCGCCACTTCGGCTCGGCCACGTAGGCGTGGTGCACGTCCCCCGACAGCACCAGCACCGTCGCCGGTGCCTCGGGACCCGAACCCACCTCGGCGATCAGATCCGCCAGCGCCGTGAACGAGTCGGGGAACGCCGCCCAGTGCTCCAAGTCCGCCTTGCGCCGCAGGTTCTCCCCGAACCGGGCCCAGCGCGCCCCGCGTTCCCCCCGGCACAGCGCCGCGTCCCAGGCCTCGGCGTCGTGCACCAGGTGCGGCAGCAGCCAGGGCAGCGAGGTGCCGATCAGGAGGTGGTCGTAGGAGGAGCGGTCCTCCAGCACCTGTCCGCGCAGCCACTCGGCCTCGCCGAGGTCCAGCATCGACCGGTCGTCCTCGTCGAGGACGCGGGCCGCGCGGGAGTCGACCATGACCAGCCGCACCCGGCCGAAGTCGCGCCGGTAGCTCCAGCGCACGGACGCCGCGTCGGCCTCGGCCCGGCAGGCGAAGGCGCGCAGCTCGTCGGTGCCGTCTGCGGATCGGCGTACGGCGGCGTAGAGCGGGTCGGTGGCCAGCTCGGCCGGCGGGAGGTTGCCCAGGTGCTGGTAGACCCAGTACGACATCAGCCCGCTCAGCAGCCGCTCGCGCCACCAGGACAGGGTGCGCATGTCCTCGACCCAGGCGGCGGAGGTGTTCCAGTCGTCGATGACGTCGTGGTCGTCGAAGATCATGCAGCTGGGCACGGTGGACAGCAGCCAGCGCACCTCGGGGTCGAGCCAGGACTCGTAGTAGAGGTGGGTGTACTCCTCGTAGTCCGCCACCTGGTCGCCCGGCGGGTCGCTCAGGTCGCGGCGGGCGGCCAGCCAGCGCCGGGTGGCCGGGGAGGTCTCGTCGGCGTAGACCTGGTCGCCGAGCAGGAGCAGGACGTCCGGGCGTTCGCCCTGCGGCTCGGCGGCGATCCGGGACGCGAGGGTGTCCAGCGCGTCGGGGCCCACCGGGTCCTTCTCGCCCTCCGGGGGCGCGGCCCAGCGGCAGGAGCCGAAGGCGACGCGGACGGGCGCGTCCTCGCTGGGCGTGTGGATCACGGAGGGCGGGAAGGGCGAGTCCGGCAGCGGCCACACGCGGGTGCCGTCCAGGAACACCTCGTACGAGCGCTCCGTGCCGGGGGCGAGGCCCTCGACCGGGACCAGGGCGTAGTGGTGGCCCGCGATCTGGAACGTGGGGGCCTCGCCGCCGGTGCCGTCCGAGCAGCGCACCCCGGCGGTGCACGGACGGCTCGTCTCGACCCACACGGTCGCCGACGAGCCGTCGACGTACCTGAGCAGTGGTCCCACCCGCAGATCCGTCACGTGATCCTCCTCCGTCGCCCCGTACGGTACGGAACGACGGAGGCTCGCGGGGAGGTTCCGGCGCGGGAATCGTCAGCAGTTGGCGAGGTAGCTCGTCAGCGCGCTCTTCTCGGCGGAGTCGACGGACAGGCCGTAGTAGTACTTCACCTGGACCCAGGCGCGCACGTAGGTGCAGCGGTACGAGGTGAGGGACGGCATCCAGGTGGCCGGGTCCTGGTCGCCCTTGGACTGGTTCACGTTGTCCGTCACGGCCAGGAGCTGCGGGCGGGTGACGTCGTTGGCGAAGGACTGGCGCCGGGCCGTGGTCCAGGCGCTCGCGCCGGAGTCCCAGGCCTCGGCGAGCGGGACCAGGTGGTCGATGTCGACGTCGGAGGCGGCGGTCCAGGTGGCGCCGTCGTACGGGGAGTACCAGCTGCCGCTGGTGGCGGCGCAGGCGGAGTCGGTGACGACGTTGGAGCCGTCCCGCTTGAGGATGTACTCGCGGGTGTTGCAGGTGCCGCTGATGGTGATCCAGGTCGGGAACAGGTCCCGGCTGTAGCCGGTGCGGTTCTCGGTCGCCACGGTGAGCGAGGCGAGGTAGGTGCGGGCGGTGGCCGCGCTGACCGGGGTGGGGAGGGCGGCGGAGGCGGTCGGGCCGTTGAGGACCGCGACGGAGGCTATGAGCGCGGTGAGCGCGCCGAGTATGCTGAGCCGTCGACGCGCGTAGAACTTCGGCATGCGAACTCCCTTGGGGGGCGGGGATGTTGGAGCGCGAGCGTTCGAATGCTCGCGGCTCCGTGTTGCGGGGGGATGTGCGTACGGTGAGAAGTTAGTGACGCGTACATGACACGACAAGGTGTGCGGCGAAAACGATCACGTACGATGGAGGGCGTTGAAGGGGAGTAGCTCTTCGCCGGACCGTCGACATACTGCTCAGCTCGTCTGAGCCGGCGCCCGGAGGCAGGTCTTCACGGACCGGCCAGCGAGACCTTCGGCCAGTAGTGCACTGACTGTGCGCTGCCGTGCCGAGGCGTCGTTTCGCAGGAACACTCTCGGTGGGGCAGCGCCCCGACCGATTGAGGACCCTTGATCAGCTTCACCGTGACGGCCGTCGTCTTCGGCGTCGTCTTCCTCGCCGAACTGCCCGACAAGACCGCGCTCGCGGGCCTCGTCCTCGGCACCCGCTACCGCGCCTCCTACGTCTTCGCGGGCGTCGCCGCCGCCTTCGCGCTGCATGTCGCGCTCGCCGTGGCGGCGGGCAGCGTGCTGACCCTGCTGCCGCAGCAGATCGTGCAGGCGCTGACGGGCGTGCTCTTCCTGGGCGGCGCGGCCGTCCTGCTGATGAAGAAGGACGACGGCGAGGAGGAGATCCGCAATCCGGAGAACCAGTCCTTCTGGAAGGTCGCCGGGGCCGGGTTCATGCTCATCCTGGTCGCCGAGTTCGGGGACCTGACCCAGATCATGACGGCGAACCTCGCGGCCCGGTACGACGACCCGCTCTCCGTCGGCCTCGGCGCGGTGCTCGCGCTGTGGGCGGTGGCCGGTCTCGGCATCGTCGGCGGAAAGGCCCTCATGAGGCGGGTCCCGCTGAAGCTCATCACCAAGGTCGCGGCGCTGCTGATGCTGGGCCTCGGGCTGTGGAGCCTGTGGGAGGCCGTGACGGGCTGAGCTGAACGGCGGATGAACTGTTCCGGGCGGGCCCCGGAGGTGGTGGCGCGAACCGGCCCGATTTTGTACCGTGGAGAAACAAAGTGGCCTCCGCCCGTTTTCCCTGACCGGCGGGCGGGGCCGCCTTGTCCCTCCGGGGGTGCCTTGTCCCTCCGGGGGTGCGGGGGAGACACCTCCGAAGTCC
>NZ_RSAJ01000488.1 GCF_003933965.1 Streptomyces sp. RP5T | reverse complement strand
GCCGGGGCGGGCACCGGGCCCGCCGCCTGCCGACCGGACACCGGCCGCGCGCCCTGGGCCCGCGCCGGTTCGTCCGTGTCCGCGATCGGGGTGTCCGCCGAGCCCGGGGTGTCCGCCGGGGCGGGAGCAGCGGCGGAGTCCAGGTCCGCCGAACCTCCGGCGTCCGCCGAGCCTGAGGCGTCCGGTGCGCCGGCCGAGTCGGGCGAGTGCGCCGGGTCCGTCGGGTCCGCCGTACGTTCCGCTGCGACCGAAGCCCCGGCGCTCACCTTCGCGGTCCGCGGGGCCGGCACCCCGCCCCGGCCCTCCGCCGCGGAGTCCTCCGAGGTCCCGGTCTCCTCCTCCCGTACGACGATCTCGTGCGGGATCAGCACGATCGCCGTCGTGCCGCCGTACGGCGAGGAGCGCAGGGTGACCTGGATGCCGTGGCGGTTGGCGATGCGGGCGATGACGAACATGCCGAGGCGCAGGTCGTCGGCGAGGGCGACCACGTCGAACTTGGGCGCCTCGGCCAGGTGGGCGTTGAAGGCCGCGTACTCCTCCTCCGACATGCCGAGGCCCCGGTCCTCGACCTCGACGGCGAGCCCCTTGGCGACCAGGCCGGCCCGCACCCCGACCGGGCTCGGCGCGGGGGAGTACAGCGTGGCGTTCTCGATCAGTTCGGCCAGCAGGTGGATCACGTCCGCGACCGCGGGCGGGGCCAGGCAGACCTCCTCCTCGGTGCGCACCTCCACCCGCTGGTACTCGGCGACCTCACCCACCGCACTGCGCAGGATGTCGATCAGCGCGACCGGCTCGGTCCAGCTGCGCCGTGGCTGGCCACCGCTGATGATGACCAGGTTCTCCTCGTACCGCCGCAACTGGCTTGCCGTGGAGTCGAGTTCGTACAGTCCCGCCAGGACGTCCGGGTCCTGGTGCTCGCGCTCCAGGGTGTCCAGCCGGCTGAGCTGGAGGTTGACCAGGTTCTGGCTCTGCCGGGCGATGCCGAGGATCACCTTCTGGAACCCCCGCCGGGTGTCGGCGAGTTCGACGGCGGTCATCACGGCGGTCCGCTGTGCCGTGTTGAACGCCTTGGCCACCTGGCCCAGTTCGTCCGAGCCGTAGTCCAACTCCGGTGCGGCCCGGTCCACATCGACCTTCTCGCCCCGGTCCAGGCGTGCGACCACGTCCGGCAGCCGCTCCTGGGCCAGGCCCAGCGTGGCCTCCCGCAGGCCCCGCAGCCGCCGGGACAGCGAACGGGTGATCCGCCAGGACATCACCAGGCAGATCAGCAGCGCGATCAGTCCGACGGCGCTGAGCGAGGCCGCCGTGAGCAGCTGCTCGTGCGCCTTGTCCGCGCTCCGGGTCAGCAGGGCCGAGGTCTGCTGCCGGATCAGGTCGGAGTAGCGGACGGACACCTTCTGCATCGCCGCCGTCCACCGCTTGCCCGCGTCCGGCAGGGCCACCCGGCCCGTGCCGTCGGCCGGCCGCGCGGCGAGGACCTGGTCCTCGACCGCCGTGAGGGTCTGCCAGTCCGCGCTCGCCAGGATCCGCTCGGTCTGCGTCTTCGCGTCACCGGTCAGCGCGGGCACGATCTGGTCCTCGACCAGCCACCGGCGCGTGCTCACCGTCCGGACGAACTGCTCCCAGGCCTTCTCGTCGAGGTGCCCGGACGGCCAGGCCAGGGTGAGCGCCACGTCCTCCTGGGAAGTGAGCTCCGCCGCGTGTTCGATGGCGACCAGCGGCCCGGCCTGCGAGGTGAGGTCGCCGTCGTCGACTTGCGAGAGCTGCTGGAAGGCGTGGATCTGGTCGTCGATGATCGACGTGTACTGGTCGAGGGCCTGCGCGGCGGTGATGTCGGTGGGGTGGTCCACCTGGTCGCGGTAGTACTCCAGGCTGCCCACCGACCCGAGCACCGAGTACAGCTGCTCGGCGATGCGCTCGGGCGCCTGCTGGATCTCCTCGGACCGCCGCACGAGCTGGGCGACCGCCGCGTCCGTGGCCGCCCGCTTCTCGTCCAGGGCGGCCCGGGAACCGGGCACCCTGGCCAGCCAGGCGGCGGACACCGCTCGCTCCCCCTGGAGCGCGAGCGTGGCCTCGGTGCCCATCGCGCCGGTCGACCGGCTCAGGTCGGTCTGCGAGCGCAGCCGCAGGCCTTCCGAGAACAACTGCGTGGTCGTCACACCCCACATGGCGGCGAGCGTGACGCTCGGCACCAACGCCAGCATGATGAGGGAGAGACGTATGGAGCCGAGGCGGCGCCGGGCGCCGGTCCGGTCGGGCATGGTCGTCCTTGGGCGGTCAGGGGGAGTGGTCTGCCTGCGGTCGGTTCCTGGGGTGCTCACGCTGCTCACGCTGCCCGGGGCGGGAGGGTCAACGGGTGCCGGCGGCGGCGAACCCCGCGACCGCGGCGACGTTCGTCCGGGTGACGAAGGCGGGCCCGGTGAGCACGGGAGCCACCCCGCCCCCGCTGATGTTGCCGTTGGTCCGGTACAGCCACAGGGCGTCCACGGCGAGGTAGCCCTGCAGATACGGCTGTTGGTCCACCGCGAACTGCACGCTCCCGGAGCGGATCGCCTTCACGAGGTCGTCGTCGAGGTCGAAGGTGGCGATGCGCGCCCTGCTGCCGGCGGCCTTCACCGAGTCCACGGCGTCGAGCGCGAACTGCGCGCCCAGCGTGACGACCTCGTCGATGCCGGGGTCCTGCCGCAGCCTGGCCGTGAGGACGGTGTCCACGGCCTCGGGGTCGGTGCCCTCCACGTACACGTTCTCGGTCTCGCCGCCGAAGGTCTTGCGCACACCGGCGCAGCGCGCCTCCAGGGCGACGTTGCCCCGCTCGTGGACGACGCACAGCGTGTGCTTGGCCTTCAGGCCGTTCAGCTTGGTCCCGACGGCCTCGCCGGCCACGATCTCGTCCTGGCCGAAGTACTCCAGCAGACCTTGCGACTTCCAGGCGTCGATACCGGAGTTGAGGCCCACCACCGGGATGCCGGCCGCCCGCGCAGCGGCCACCGGGGCCTTCATCGCGGCCGGCTTGGCCAGGGTCACCGCGATGCCGTCGACGCGGTCGCCGATCGCCTCGCGCACCAGCCGGGCCTGCCCCGCCGGATCGGAGTCGTTGGCGTACGTCAGCACGATGCCGTCCTTCGCGGCGGCGGCCTCGGCGCCCTTGCGGACCCGCTCCCAGAAGGCGTCCCCCTCGCCGCCGTGGGTGATCAGGGCGACCTTCAGCCCCGCCGCGTCCGAACCCGCCGCAGCGCCCGCGCCCAGCCGGGAGTCGTCGTCGGCCCCGGAGCAGCCGGCGAGCAGCAGGAGGGCGGCGCAGGCGAGGGCGGCCGTGCGCAGGGATCCGGGTCTGAGGGAAGTCCGAGGTGGGGGAGTGGTGTTCATAAGGTGCGGCACCTCGCTGTGCGGCCTGGCAGGCGGAACGTGAAAGTGTGGCCGGAACGCGGGCGCGTCGGCCGGTTGAACCTTCACTGGCCAGGAGCCAACCGCGTGTGACCGCCGGTAGTCAAGTGATCAGCCCCTTGTAGTGACTTCTCGGTTCCGCATCGTAATGATCTTCACCGGCGTGCGGCACCCGTGACTGCGCGCACGCGCGCGTGACTGCGCCCCCCTCGGTCCCGTCCCCTCTTTTCCGCCCCACGTCCCGGTGGCCGCTGACTAGGATCACCGGATGGCCCCAGAACCGACGATCGTCGCCACCTCCGGAGGGCACCGCACCGGCGGTCGCACCATGGTGTCGTTCCACGCGCTGGTGCACCACGCCGTCGACCTCTCCGGCGCCCACGGCCGCAGACCGCGCGTGATGTACGTCGGCACGGCCGTCGGGGACGCCGAGCACTTCACGGCCCGGATGCACGAGGCGGCACGGGTGGCCGGCTTCGACCTCACCCCGTTGCACCTGTTCCCCATGCCCAACCTGGACGACGTCGAGGGCACCGTCCTGGAGCAGGACGTGGTGTGGGTCATGGGCGGCTCGGTGGCCAACCTGCTCGCCGTGTGGCGGGTGCACGGACTCGACCGGATCATGCGCAGGGCCTGGGAGTCCGGCGTGGTGCTCAGCGGGGTCAGCGCGGGTTCGCTGTGCTGGTTCGAGGGCGGCACCACCGACTCGTACGGCCCCGAACTCCGCCCGCTCACCGACGCGTTGGGCTTTCTGCCGTACGGCAACGGGGTGCACTACGACAGCGACCCGGGCCGCCGCCCCCTGGTCCACCGGCTGGTCGCGGACGGCACCCTGCCCGCCACCCACTGCACGGACGACGGCGTCGGGCTGGTCTACCGCGGCACCGAACTCGTCGAGGCCGTGACCGAGGTGCCCGGCAAGGGCGCCTACGTCGTCACGCGCGAGGGCGGCGCGGCGGTGGAGGAACGCGTCGAACCGCGCAGGCTGCCCGGCGTGTGACGGGCGTGCCCGCGCGGTCCGGGCCCCGGGAGGGGAAGGCGGATGCGCGATCCGGTCGCGGGAGCGGTTCCCGCGTCCGGGACTACGGGGCGGTCCTCGGTGCGCCGGCGGCCGTCACGGCCTGGGCCGTGCGGGTGTCGGGACCGGTCTGTCCCGTCCCGGTGGCCGAGCCGTCCTGGGGCGCCCCCTGTGCTGTTCCGCGCCGCTCGCGGCGGCTCGTCCGTGGTTCCTGGTCGGGCAGCCAGCCGAAGGTCAGGACGCTTCCCACGACCCCCAGCAGCAGGCCGACCATGAAGCCGCCCATGTTCGAGGTCACCCAGGTGCCGAGGGAGACCAGGACGCCGGTGATCGAGTAGAACAGGCGCTGGGCGGGGCTGAAGAGGATCAGGAGCCCCAGCAGCACCATCAGGATCGGCAGGAGGTAACCCGCCACCCCCTGCATCCCGACATGGACGACGACCTTCAGCGAGGCCTTCATGGTGAGCAGGATGAATGCCCCGCCCAGGGTGAGCCACAGCCCGCCGAAGAAGGGTCGTCCGTACACCCAGCGGGTGAACGCGTCCTGTTCGGGCGCGCTCCGCGGGGTCCTCACCGGCTCCTGCCCCTCCATCAGCAGGCCTTGCTGCTGAAACTGAGCTTGAGGCCGGGGAGCTTGAACACACCGGCCGTGGTCGCGTAGTTGGTCTGCCGCAGGTTGGCGATGTTCACCGTGTCGGCCTGCTGGCTGAAGACGCCGAGCGGTCCCTTCACACCGGCCTTGGTCAGGGTGCTGGCGTCGTTGCCGATCTCGATGTTCCGGAAGGCGGCGTCGCCGGACAGCTCGGTCGAGTCCGTGGTCAGGTCGGTCGCCTGGACCTTGTCCTTGCCGCTGCCCGCCTCGATCCGCAGGTTGGTGCCCCCCAGGTCGACGCTCTGGCACAGCTTGGTGAGGGTGGCGTTCTTGATGGCGGAGGTCACCACCAGCACCTGCCCGCCGGTGTCGCCGGCGTTCGGGCTGTTGTCCGCCATGTTGTCGAGGCCGCCGAACTGCTCGAACCCGGTGCCGTCGAGCTCGGTCGCGGTGACCGTGAAGGGCATGCCGGAGATGGCGAACTGGACCCCCAGGGCGCCCTGGGAGGTCAGGATCGCCATGCCCGCGGTGACCGCGACGGCCGGCACGGCCATGATCGCGGCCCGGCGGCCCCGGACCCGCCCGCGTCTGGCCGTGCTGCCGGGGGTTTCCGGTGTGGAACCGCTTTCGGGGGACTCGGAGGTGGTGCCGTCGGACGAGGCCATGTGCTGCTCCCAGGGGCATAGTCGACGCAAGTGGGGCTCACGTGCGGATGTGCGGCTTCAGTGGCTTGTTGTCCTGGCGCGGACAAACGGTTGCGGCGTACGTCTCCTGCCAACCCCCGGCGGCTGCAAGGGCTTGCCCGTACTCCGCAGTAATGGCACGGAAGTTACCGGCGGTTACGCCCACGGGTCAAGCAAGTTGTGCGTAAAGGGTGTTGATTATGGTCCGCCCGTGATCAACAGTGCTCCTGACAGCGGAAAATACCGTCAATCGAAGATCAATTCCCTTGCGACACCTTGACGTTGACGGATCCTCAGGTCTACAACTCTCCCTGGCTCGCTCGGATCCGTGGCGCCGGATCCAAGCCGTCGGGCGGCACCTGCCCGCGTTCCCGGACCATCTGTCCTCACGGGTTCTTCACCGCCCGAGTCCGACCCTCCACGGCACCCGAACCGGTCGTTTCCCCCCTGGGCCGCACCGGGCTCGCCATCTCTCGCCCGGCCCGGCCGGAGCCCTCCCCCATGGGGCAGCCGGCCGGACGCCGGCCTGATGCCGTTGCCGGTCCGTCACGTACGGAGAAGGCGTGACGGGTCGGCAACGGCGGGCGCC
>NZ_RSAJ01000487.1 GCF_003933965.1 Streptomyces sp. RP5T | reverse complement strand
CCATGTGCCCGTACGTGATCTGCGTGCGGTACCTGCGGCGGCCGTCGGCAGCGGCTCCGCGGAGGCGGTGAGTGCCGCGAACTCCGCCGCCGCTGCCGAGAGCGGGGGTGCGTTCTCGGCCGGGTCGGTGACCGTGTCGGCGGTGCCGGACGACGTCCCGGACTGTGGGCGGGCGACGGCGGCGGAGGCTTCCGCGATCGCCGACGTGCCCCTCAGGCGGCGGGGGAGCGCGAGGGACGCGGTGCGCGCGGTGGCTGCGGACTCCGCCCGGTCTGACTTCGCCGGGTCGAGCTCCGCCCGTCCGGACTCCACCGGTCCGAGTTCTGCCCCGGCCGCCTCGGAAGCGGCCGTCGAGGCCTCGGCCTCTGGGTCGTGGGACGAGGCAGTCACTCGGCACCCCCCACTGCACCGGAGCTGGAGCTGGAGCTGGAGCTGGAGCTGGAGCTGGAGCTGGAGCCGGAGCCCGAAGCCCGGTCCGGGGTCGCGTCCGCAGCGGCCGCCGACTCCAACACCTCGGCCGCCGTCACCACCAGGCAGGCCGGCCCCGCCGGGTTCACCGTGAGCGTCATGCCGTAGGCCGCCAGGGCGGTGGCGGGGAGGGTGGCATGCGTCAGGGAGAGGGCGAAGGGCTGGTGGGCGGAGGACGTGAAGACCGGGACGGTCGGGGTGCCGTCGGAGGAGATGAGCGGCTGGGGCAGGCCGTCCCGGGTGCGGAGGAAGGTGACCTCCGCCCCGGCCAGAGCGCGTACGGCCTCCGTGACCGGTGCGTATCCCGTGACCGCCGCCTGGACCGCCGCGTCCACCGGGTCCGTCGGATCGGGCCAGCCGAGGGAGGCGGGGGAGGGGCGGTACTCCTCGTTGGGCTGCCATTCCTCGACCTCGCCGGAGAGCCCGGACCGCCACTCGCCGACCACCGCCCAGTGCGGTGGCGGTCCCTCGCCCCGCCAGCCGGGGTCGACGACACCGAGCCAGTGGTCGGGGGCGAGCCGGGCCGCCTCGCGGACGTCCTGCGGCAACGGCGGTGCGTTCGGCGGAAGTTGAGAGGCCCGCCCTGTCTCATTGCTGATCACGTACTGCTCCTGCTGTTCCTGCTGGGTGATGTGAGGTCATGAAGTGGGGACCCGGCGTCCAGGCGGTGCCCGATCCGCCTGAGCAGCCTGTCCAAGTCCGCCGTGCCGAGGTCCAGTTCGCGCACCGGGAGCGGGGTCTGCGGGGTGAGGGCCCAGGTAGCGGCGGCCGAGCTTCCCACCGTCAGCCCCGCGGTGTCCTGGTGGGTGACCTCCAGCGACTGGAAGTCCGGGTCGTCCGGGCCGATACCCGCGGGCACGGTGTCGTCGAGATCCTCGGTGACCGCGCCGTGGGCGGCGGTCTCGGCGGCTGGCGTCGGCGCGGGGGCCAGCAGGGCGGCGGTGATCGTGTCGAGGTCCCGGACGGTGAAGCCCTTGGTTCCGTGGTCCTTCAGGGACTTCTTGGCCCGGCGCTCGTCGTGCTCGGCCAGCACCCATCCGGGGTGCTTGAAGTCGTTGGCCAGTCGCTTGAGTTCGGCCGCCTGCTCCTCGGTCGGGATCTTTCCGTGGAGGGCCTTCGTCTGCTCCCAGACGGCCCGCGCCTCCAGGACGACGCGGCCGGAGAGCGTGGGCGACCGTTCGATGACGATCCGCTCGTAACCGGTCTTCAGCGGGGCCTTGGCCTTGGCGTTGTCGGAGTTCCACCGGGCCATGCGGTCGCCGCCGAAACTGTCCGGTTCCTCCAGGTAGTTGACCCGGTGGCCGGACAGGGCCATGGCTTCGAGATTGCCGCTGCGGAAGCCGAGGTGCGTGAGGTCGCCGCCGCTCTCGCGGTTCAGGTACTCGAAGAGCCGCATCTGGCCGGTGCGCGTGTCGCCTCCCCAAGTGGCCGTGCCGGCCTTGTCCTTCCAGAAGTCGGTGAGGTCGTGGACGTCCAGGCCGGCGAGCGCGTGCTCCCTGACCAGCTCCGGATAGTGGTGGCGGCGCCGGCCGTCGACCCTGGCGTCGCCCGCGATGACGACGAGGGGTCCCGGCGGATCGTCCTTCGTACGGTCGTGGATGCGGCCGAGAAGCTGGTCGATGCCGGTGTAGCTGGTGTCGTGCTCGACGTGGACGTCACCGCGCTTGCCGCTGAAGCGGGACCACAGGACGATCACCTTGCGCCCGGGATCCACACGGACACCCTTGGTGGCGAGCCAGGCGGCGACCCGTGCCCGGTCCTCCGGCGGGAAGCGTTCGTCGTCCAGCCCCCAGCCCGCGCGGACCTTCTGCCGCACCTCCGTGGAGAAGTGGTCGGCGATCCACTCCGTGCCCCCGCCCACACCGAGGACGAGGTTCTTCAGCTTGGACTTCGAAGGGGCGGCCTGGCCTGCCAAAGCCTTGGCGTTGACCTCGTCGAAGACCAGTCTGGCGTGTGCGTCACCATCGGTGTCGGCCGTGACGTCCACTTCGCGGATACGGTCGCGCGTGATGCCGCTCGCCCGGTAGAACGCGGCGATGTCGGCGCTGCGGTCCCGAGGGTTGTCGGGGTCCCGCGCGATCACGACGTGCAGGTTCTCGTCGCCGAGAAGGTAGGCGGCGATGCCGAACTGGTCGCCGGTGGCGTATCCCGGGTGGTGCAGCACCTTCTTGAGGCCGGGGTCGGGCTCCGCCTTCCTGGAGTGAAGGGCCGCCTTCTCCTCCTTGGACAGCTTGGACGAGGAGGCGCCGGACCCGTTCCCCTTCTTGCTGCCGTTGCCGCCGCCCTCCCACAGAGGGTCCCGGGCGTGCGCACTCCTCCCGGCGGGCCGCCCGGCGCCGGAGAGGCTCCCGGCACCTGCGGCCGGCGCGCCCTGGACGACCAGCCGGTCGGGCGCGGTGCCCGGAGCCGCCGTGGCGGCCGCGGCGAGGACCGCGCGGTACTGGCCCGGCGTGGGCGTGACCGTGCCCGGCAGGCCGAGGACGCGGCGGGTGATGCGGGTGAGCAGGTCAGTCGTCATCCGGGCGTCGGTGTACGGGTGCGAGGTGCCGCTCTCCCAGCGCAGTCTCTCCAGGGCGCCGATCCCCCGCAGCAGCTCGGGGTCGGCGCCGGTGTGGAGGCCGGTGGTCCCGCGCAGGGTGCGGACGAACTGGAGGGTGCGCCGGGTGACCCAGGGGTCGGGGGCGCCGTCGCCCCTGTGCTGCCCCGCCGCGCGGGCGAGTCCCGCCAGTTCGGTGCCGGACGGTTCGGGCAGGAACAGCCGCCACCGGCCCGCGACGACCTCGCCGGTCTCCGACTCGACGTCGAGGATCGGCCGTACCCGGCCCGAACCGTCCAACGCCGTACCGACCTTGGTGGTCGGCGCGTACACCGGGCGGCCCGTCACATTGGCGACGTGCTGGGCGACCGGCAGCCCACCGTGGGTGGGGGAGGCGCCGGTGGAGCAGGAGTAGAGGACGACCGGTTCGCCGGCGGGGCCCAGTCCGCCCCAGCGGACCAGGTAGCGGCCCAGCTCCCGGCCGCTGACGGTGACCGTGTGCGCGCCGTCCCGGTGCGGGCGGCCGTTCATGTGGGGCCGGTCCAGGGCGAGTTCGACCCGGGTCGGCTTGCCGTGCGCGGCGAAGAACGACACCTTCCTGTTCTTCCAGGGCACGTCCTTGGGTCCGCCGACGAGCACTCCGCGCCGCGGGCGGTGGTCCGCGTAGTCGGTCGTGGCCGTCACCGTCGGGTAGCGCCTCTCACGCCGTGCCCAGTCGGCGGGGGTGAAGGTGGCCTGACCCCGGGCCCCGCCGAGGCCGTAGCCGTTGACGGCCGTGTCCGGCACCTCGCCGTCGGTGAGTGTCCGCAGCCTCCCGCCACCGGTCACCGGGCGGGTGACCAGGCGGGTGGGCGCCGGATGCGGGCCGCCGACCAGGTACTCGGTGATCTTCTGGACGTCGTCCTCGTGAAAGCCTCTGGTCGCAGGGTCCTTGAGAGGCTTGTCGATGCCCCGCTGGTTGAGCTTGCCGAGGACCCACTTGGGGTGCTTGAAGTCCTGCTCCAGGTTCTTGAGTTCCGCCTTCTGCCGGGCATCGGTCGGGTTCTTGCCGTACTCCCTCTCCTTCTTCTCCCACGTGGCCCGCGCCTCGACGGCGATCTGGCCGGAGAGCGTGGGCGGCCGGCTGATGAGAATGCGTTCGTAGCCGGTCTGCACGGCGGAGGTCGAGTTGTGCGCGTGCCACTTGGCCATCCGTTCGCCGCCGATGCTGCCGGGCTCCTCCAGGTAGCGGACCTGGTGGCCGGAGAGGGCCATGGCTTCGAGGTTGCCGCTGCGAAAGCCGAGGTGCTTGAGATCGCCGCCGCTCTGCCGGTGGAGGTATTCGTACAGCCGCATCTGGCCGGTGCGGGTGTCGCCGCCCCAAGTGGCCACGCCCTTGCGGTCGTTCCAGAAGTCGGTGAGGTCGTGGACGGCCAGGCCGTTCTTCCAGTGCCGGGCGGTGAGGGCCGGGTAGTGGTCGGGGCGCTTGTCGTTGACCTTGGCGTCGCCCGCGATGATGACGAGGGGGCCGGGTGGGTCGTCCTTGGTGCGCTCGTGGATGCCGGTGAGGAGCTGGTCGATGCCGGTGTAGCTGGTGTCGTGCTCGACGTGGATGTCGCCGCGCTTGCCGCTGAAGCGGGACCACAGGACGATCACCTTGCGCCCGGGGTCCACGGTGATGCCCCGGGCGGCGAGCCAGGCGGCGACCTTCGCCTGGTCCTCCGGGGGGAATCCGGCGTCGTCCAGGCGCCAGCCGTGCCGGATCGTGGCCCGCAGGGGGTGGCTGAAGTGGTCGCCGATCCATGTGGTCCCGGTGCCGACGGGGACGCTGAGGAGGCCCAGTTGTCGTCTGCTGAGCCCGTCGAAGCCCTGGGTACCCGCGTTGATCTGCCGCACGATCTCCTCGGACCGTTGTTTCGCGGTCCTGGTCTGCGGGCCCCGCTGGAGGTGGATGCGCTCGGGCGAGATGCCGCTGGACCGGTAGAACGCGGCGATCTCCGGGCCCTTGTCCCGGCCGTCCGTGCCGGGTTCGGCGCTGTCCACCATGACGTGCAGGTCCGGGTCACCGTGCAGGGCGGCGGCGATGCCGAACTGGTCGCCGGTGGCGTAACCGGGCTGGGTGATCACCCTCTTGTAGCCGGGGCCCGGCGCCGGGGAGGACGACTCGGAGGCGGGCTTGCCGCCCTTCTCGCCCTTCGGGGGCTTTCCCTTGCCCTTGGCGCCGCCCTTGCCGCCGCTGTTCAGCAGCGCGTCCACGGTCGTGGAGCTGAGGGTGCGCAGCCGGTCCAGGACGCGGTCCTCGACGGCGAGGCCGTCCTGGCCGCGCAGCAGACCGACCAGTTCCTCGGCACGGTGGCCGCTGGTGGTCGCCGGTCGCACGAACGCCTCGCCGGCGGGTGCTTCCGGGGTCGGGGCGAGGGCGGGGGACGGGGAGTTCCCGATTGCCGAGTAGTGATCGGTGCCGTTGTAGTGAACGTAGAGCGGCCTGCCGGCACCGGAGTTGAGGGGCGTGTCCCGCGTGGCGCCGTCCTGGTGCTCCACGACGGTGACGTTCAGGCCGAGTGCGTGGGCGATCTCGGCGGGTGCGTAGTCGAAGAACGGCGTCGCCCACAGGTCGGTGCTGCGGATCGAGTCGGCGACCAGGTCGCCGAGCCGGCGTTGCCGGAAGTCTGCCAGGCGTGGATGCCGCCTCGCCCACCGCTCGTACCGCGCCTCCAGCAGCCGGGTCCAGAGCTGTTCGGCCCGCGCGGAGTCGTGTCCGGTCAGCCCTTCGCGGAGCTGGGTGCGCATCGTGCCGGCCTGGAGCCGGGCGGCCAGTCGCTCGCGCTCGGCGCGCGGCGCCCTGCGCACGTCCGGCTGGTAACCGGGCAGCAGGGCACGGATCGTGGTCTGGTTCAGGTCCGCGAGAACGGCCCGGTCGGCGGGGTCGGCGAGCCGCCGCAGCTCGTCGCGGTAGAGGTTGTCGCGCAGCTGGTTGTCGACCGTCTCGTTCTGCTCGCGGGACAGTCGGGGCGGCGGCGTGCCCAGCACCGCCGACAGCGTGTCCGCGTCGAGGTCCTGGACCAGGACGTCGAGGGCGTCCTGCCGGTTCAGCTCCCGGTACCGCGCGGACCCGCGGAACCGGCCCGCCGCGTGCTGCCGCAGCCGCGGGACGTCCATCGCGGTCAGCGCGGAGCCGTGGCCCTGGTGGTGCAGGCCGGCGAGCAGCGAGGTGAAGAAGCAGTCGCCGTCGCCGACGACGTCCAGCACACGGAGCTCTTGGTCGTGCCCGGGGAACGGGACGGTTCGGGTG
>NZ_RSAJ01000486.1 GCF_003933965.1 Streptomyces sp. RP5T | reverse complement strand
GGTCTGGGCCGTGGGCCCTGCGTGGGGCTTGGCCGGCCGGTCCGTGCCGGACCGCGGCTGCCCGCTCCCGCCGCTCTCGTCCACGATGTCCCCTCGTTCGAAGCGTCTTCCGCGCCTGCCGTGCGGAAGGGTCTCGAGTCGATGGTATGCGGCGGTCGTCGCGCGTTCCGCCCCGGCACCCCCCGCGTTTCCTCGGCCGCCACGGTGGCAACGGCCGCGAATGGGTCACTGTCAGTGGCGGGCCGTATGGTCTGTGGTCATGGAGACGAGCACGGAGGCCGCGACCGAAACCGCCGCCGACGCCCCGCGGGCAGCGGAGAAGCCGGCCACGGCACAGCCCGGAAGGCCCGCGTCCGACGCCGAGGCGGTGCCGTCGGCTGCCGGGGGCGAGGACTCGGGGTCGGCGGTTCCGGTTCCGCCCGGGTCGGTTGAGGACCCGGACGCGACCGACTCCGGAGCGATGCCGACGCCTGCCACGGCTGACCGGCCGGACGGGGTCACGACGGTCGAGCATCCGCGGGCGGGCGGCACTGAGCAAGCGGAGACGGCTGAGCAACCCGGCGTGAGCGGCCCCGGGACCACGCCTGCGACCGACACGGCCGGCCTGCAGGACGCGGACGCAGGGATCGACGCTCCGCGAGCCGGGGACATTGAGCAGCCGGGGAATGACGCGGGATCGGACGCGGCAGGCATCGGAGGGGCATCGGCGCCCGGCACAGCTCGTCATCAGGACGCGGACACGACGGTCGGCCGTCCGCGTGCGGGTGGCGCTGAGCAACCCGGCGCCAGCACTCCCGGCACCACGCCTACGACTGTCACAGGTGATCGTCAGGGTGGGGACGCCACCGCCGATGTGCCCCAGGGGGTTCCGGTGGGGCGGGCGGCTTTCGTTGCTCCCGCTTCTCTGTCCCCTTCTCGGGCCAATGACTTCATGCAGTGCCCGTTGCTGTACCGGTTCCGGGTGATCGACCGGCTGCCGGAGAAGCCGAGTGCGGCGGCGACCCGGGGGACGCTGGTGCACTCGGTGCTGGAGCGGCTGTTCGACGCCCCGGCCGGGGAGCGGACCGCGCCCGCGGCGAAGTCGTTGATCCCGGGGCAGTGGGACCGGCTCCGGGAGAGCCGGCCGGAGGTGCTGGAGCTGTTCGCCGATGATCCGGACGGCGAGCGGCTGGCGACCTGGCTCGGTGAGGCCGAGCGGCTGGTGGAGCGGTGGTTCACGCTGGAGGATCCGACGCGTCTGGAGCCGGCCGAGCGGGAGTTGTTCGTGGAGGCTGAGCTGGACTCGGGGCTGCGGCTGCGCGGGATCATCGACCGGGTCGACGTGGCGCCCACCGGTGAGGTGCGGATCGTCGACTACAAGACCGGCAAGGCACCCCGGCCCGAGTACGCCGAGGGCGCGCTGTTCCAGATGAAGTTCTACGCCCTGGTGGTGTGGCGGCTGAAGAACGTGATCCCGCGCCGCCTCCAGCTCGTCTACCTGGGCAGCGGTGACGTCCTGACCTACGACCCGGTTCTCGCGGACCTGGAGCGGGTCGAGCGCAAGCTGCTGGCGCTGTGGGAGGCGATCCGGCAGGCCACGCTGACGGGAGAGTGGCGGCCGCGCCCGACCAAGCTGTGCGGCTGGTGCGACCACCAGGAGCACTGCCCGGAGTTCGGCGGCACTCCCCCGCCCTACCCGCTGCCGGTGGAGGTCGTGACCGGCGAGCAGGGCAGAATGGGGCCGGACTAGCGAAGGAGACACACGTGGCCATCCGCGTCCTACTGGTCGACGACCAGCCGCTGCTGCGTACCGGGTTCCGGATGATTCTGGAGGCCGAGCAGGACCTCGCGGTCGTGGGCGAGGCCGGAGACGGACTTCAGGCTCTCGACCAGGTGCGGGCTCTGCAGCCCGACGTGGTCCTGATGGACATCCGTATGCCGCGGATGGACGGTGTGGAGGCGACCCGGCAGATCACCGGTCCCGGGCGGGACGGTCCGGCGAAGGTGCTGGTGCTGACCACCTTCGACCTGGACGAGTACGTGGTGGAGGCGCTGCGGGCGGGGGCCAGTGGGTTCCTGCTCAAGGACGCCCCGGCCAACGAGCTCGTGCAGGCGATCCGGGTGGTGGCCGCGGGTGAGGCGATGCTCGCGCCGAGCATCACGCGCCGGCTGCTCGACAAGTACGCCACGCATCTGCCCTCCGGTGACGAGCCGGTGCCCGACACCCTGCACACGCTGACCGACCGTGAGGTCGAGGTGCTGAAACTGGTGGCGCGCGGGCTGTCCAACGCGGAGATCGCCGCGGACCTGTTCGTCAGCGAGACCACCGTGAAGACGCATGTGGGCCATGTGCTGACCAAGCTGGGTCTGCGGGACCGGGTCCAGGCGGCGGTGTACGCGTACGAGAGCGGTCTGGTCCGTCCCGGGGCGCAGTAGGTAGCGGGAGCACGGAAACGAGAGCGAAGAGGGCGTCCCCCGCCTGACTGGGGGCGCCCTCTTCGTGTGTGCGGAGGCCCGCTCAGCCCTTGCTGAGCTCCCAGAAGCGGAACACCGTGGAGGCGTCGAGGCAGTACTCCAGGCCGTAGACGTTGTCGCGGACGACGGCGTACTGCTTGGCCTGCCAGACCGGCAGGACGGGGATGTCCTGAGCCACGAGGTCCTGGAGGGTGCCGTAGGGGGCGTCCGTGGCGGAGCGGTCGGGCTGGGCGGCGGTCTGGGGGATGAGCGATCCGGTGATCTTGGTGTTGGCGTAGTTGTTGTCCAGCACGTTGCCCTTGCCGAAGAAGGGGGCCGTGAAGTTGTCGGCGTCCGGGTAGTCGGGGACCCAGCCCTTGACGTAGACGCCGTACTTGCCGGCCGCGATGTCCTTCTCGTACCGGTCGAAGGCCACCGACTTGACGTCGGCGTCGAACAGCCCGCTGGCGTTGAGCTGCTTCGCGATCGTCCTGAGTTCCTGGTCGGTGGCCGGGCCGTAGCGGGACGGGGTCGACCACAGGGTGAGCTTGACCTTGCCGGTGATGCCCTCGTCGGCGAGTGCGGCCGCGGCCTTTGCCTTGGAGGGCTGGGCGCCGTAGGTGTCGAAGAAGGCCGTGTTGTGGCCCGCGATACCGGCCGGAACGATCGAGTACAGCGGGGTGGCGGTGCCCTGGTAGACGTCGTGGATGAGGGCTTCGCGGTCGAGCAGGTGGGCGATCGCCTTCCGGACGCCGAGGTTTCCGGCGACCGGGTCGTCCATGTTGAAGACGAGGTGCTGGACCTCGGCGCTGGTGCCCTCGACGACCTCGATGCCGGAGTCGGGCGAGGCGTTCTCGATGTCGGCGATGTCGCCCGCGCTCAGACCGCGGTAGGCGATGTCGATCTTGTCGTCCGTCAGGGCGGTCTTCAGAGCGGCCTGGTCGCCGTGGAAGAACTTGAGCGTGACGCCGGAGTTCTGGGGGTCGGCGGTGCCCTTGTAGTTCTCGTTGACGGAGAACACGGCCTGGTCGTCACCGAAGGAGTCGAGCTGGTAGGGGCCGGAGCCGACCGCCTTGCCGTCCTCGCGCAGGCCGTCGGCGTCGTACTGCTTGTGGTCGACGATGGAGCCGGCGCCGGAGGCGAGCTTGCTCGGGAAGGTGGCGTCGGGGGTGTTCAGCGTGAACACGACGGTCTTCTCGTCCGGCGTCTCGACCTTGTCGAGCATCGGGAACATGATCGCGGGACCGGCGTCGTCGTTGATCTTCAGCATGCGGTCGAAGGAGAACTTGACGTCCTCGGAGGTGAGCGGGTCACCGTTGCTGAACTTGAGCCCGTCCTTGAGCGTGCACTCGTAGACCTGCGTCTTGGTGTCCGTGAACTCGCAGCTGCGGGCGGCGTCCGGTTCCGGGTCCGTGCCGCCCTTGGGGAAGCTGAGCAGGGACTGGAAGACGTTGTTGAACAACAGCCAGGAGCCGGGGTCGTAGCCGGAGGCCGGGTCGGTGGCGAGGACGTCGTCGGACATCCCCACGACCACGGAGGAACCGTCGGCACCGGAGCCCCCCGACTCCGTGCCGCAGCCGGTCAGCAGACCGGAGGCCAGGCCAGCCACGATCGGCAGGACCTGCCACTGGATGCGCTTGTTCACGTGCGAGTGCCTTGTCGTCGATTCTTGTGGAATCCCGGGCCCGTCCGCCTGGGCCCGGGCCGAAGGAGGCGTCAGGCGGTGGTCAGCCGCTCACGCCCTTGCCGAGTTCCCACAGCTGCAGCGTCGACGAGGAGTTGAGCGCGTAGGCGGTGCCCGTGACGTCGTCGCGTGCGGCGACGTACTGCTTGCCCTGCCACAGCGGCAGCACGGGGACGTCGTTGGCGACGATGTCCTGGATCTCGGTCAGGCTCGCGGACGCGGCGAGACGGTCGGCCTCGCGACGGGAGTCCGGGATCAGGGTGTTGCGGATCTCGCTGTTGGCGTAGGGCGAGCCGAGGAAGTTGTCCTTGTCGAGGAAGGGCGCGAGGTAGTTGTCGGCGTCCGGGAAGTCCGGGAACCAGCCCATGCCGTAGACGTCGTACTCGCCCTTCTGCTCCGCCGGGCGGAAGGTCGACCAGGGAGCGCCCTTGATGCTGACGTCGAAGAGCCCGCTCGCGTTGAGCTGCTTCTGCAGGTCCTCGAACTCCTCCTTGGTGCCCGAGCCGTAGTGGTCGGTCGTGTAGTGGAGGGTCAGCTTCACCGGGGTGGTGATGTCGGCCTGGGCCAGCCGGGCCTTGGCCTTGGCGAGGCTCGGGTCGCCGTACTTGTTGAAGAAGGAGTTGGAGTGTCCGGTGATGGTGGCCGGGACCAGCGAGAACAGCGGCTCGGCCTGGGTGCCGTAGACCCGGGAGACGAGTTCGCTGCGGTTGATGAGCTGGGCCATCGCCTGGCGCACGGCACGGGATTTCACGGTCGGCGCGTCGGTGTTGAAGGCGAGGTAGCGGATCTCCAGGCCGGCCATCTCGACGAGGTCGACGTCGCCGCCGGACTCGTTGGACAGCTTCTTGATCTGCTGGGGCGACAGGGTGCGGGTGATGAGGTCGATGTCGCCCTTTTCGAGGGCGGTGCCCATGGCGTCGGCGTCCTCGTAGGAGCGCAGGACGACCTTGTCGTTGTTCACCGTCAACGACCCCTTGTAGTTGGGGTTCTTGGTGAACACGGCGTCGACGAGCTCGTCGTTCTTGACGTCGGCCTTCATGGTGTAGGGGCCGGAGCCGTCGACGTCGAAGCCGTCGCGGAGCTTGTTCTTCCCGTAGTCGTCGGGGTTGACGATGCCGGCGACCGGGGTCGACAGCTTGTACGGGAAGGTGGCGTCGGCGGTCTTGAGGTGGAAGATGACCTCGCGCTCGCCCTTGGTCTCGACGGTGTCGATGGTGGACAGCAGGGCGAAGACGCCGGAGTCGGCCTTGATGGCGCGGGCGCGGTCGATGGAGTACTTCACGTCGGCCGCGGTGATGGCGTCGCCGTTGGCGAACTTCAGGCCGTCACGCAGGGTGCAGACGAAGCGTTCGTTGCCGCTGTCGCTGAAGCCGCAGGACTGGGCGGCCTCGGGCACGGGGTCGCCGTCGCCCTTGGGCTGGATCATGAGCGTCTGCACGGTCTGGCGCAGGACGTTCCAGGTGCCGACGTCGTAGGCGTAGGCGGGGTCGAGCGGGGCGGGAGCGTCCTTCGTGGCGGTGAACCGGTCCGTGGTGCCCACGGCGATCGCGTCGCCGCCGCCGCTGCCGCTGTCGGAGCCGCCGCAGGCGGCGAGCACCGGCGCGAGCAGACCTATGACGGCCGGCAGCACCAAAGTCTTGCGGTTCATGCTCGGGTTTCTCCACAGCTGTTCGGTCCGTGTATCCGGCATGCAGGGGTGGCGCGGCGGATCACGGGGTTAGGGCGATGTTCTCACCAGGAGATTAGTCGGGACCCGCAGGAGGGTTGGCAGTCACCGGAGTTGGGCTTCCATCACACAGTGGAACCGGGCGTGGACGCACCGGAAACCCGCCGGGGGAAGGTTTGGTGCAGGGTTTCACCAATCGGGACACATGGGCGCGTCCGGACCCCTCGAAGCGGGGTGTCCGGCACAGCCCGGGCCGCCTGTCGAGGGTCCGTCGCGTGGGGAACGTCACACCCGCGAGGAGGTGTCAGTGGACTGGAATTCGACGGTCCGGCGCGTTTCGAATTCTTGCGACAGGGCCCAGGGGAATTACCGCGTTATCCGCGCTGCACGCTGGGTGAACACCTGAGGCATTTCCGTCATCGAAGGGTGATCAGGCCGCGCAGAAATGACAGGTCGACCTCTTCGAGGGAGCCGACGACGGTACGTCCGGGGGCGGGGGCTATGGG
>NZ_RSAJ01000485.1 GCF_003933965.1 Streptomyces sp. RP5T | reverse complement strand
GTGGGGGAGAAGGCGGGCGGCCCGTCGGCGGCATCGGAACCGGCGCCCGTCCCCCCTCAGCCGGCGGCACCGGCGGCACCGGCGGCACCGGCCGCACCGGCCTACCGGTACGGTCTGCGCCGGTCCGTCCTGGCCGAAGTGGCCGTCGGGGTCGTGGTCCTGGTGCTGAGCACCGTGCTGAGCGGCACCCTTCCCGGCCGGGCGCAGGCCGAGGCCGCCGAGGCGGCACCGGCCACGGACGGACTGCCCGCAGCGTCGGTCACCAACGTCCCCTTCGCGGTGGGCGGCGCCACGGGCAAGGTGCAGATCACCCTCGACCCGGGCCGCACCGGCGACAACTCGGTCCAGGCCATCGTCTACTCGGCCGACGGCGGCCTCGCCACGGTCCCCGAACTCCGGCTGTCCTTCACCCTCCCCTCCCAGCAGATCGGCCCGATCGACGCCCAGCTCAAGAACAGGGGCGGCTACTGGGGCACGAACGACCTCACCCTGCCCCTCGCCGGCGACTGGCGGATGAAGGCGACGGTCAGGGTCTCCGACATCGACCAGATCAGCGTCACGAAGACGATCAGGATCGTGGGCTGAGCAGGTCGGTCATGGTCTCGGCGGCCTGCACGGCGGCGGCTCCGCAGCAGTTGTTGAACAGGACGTGGAGCTCGTCGGACCGCTCGGCCAGGGTGTGCAACCGCGTTACCCACTCGGCTAGTTCGTCGCGCGCGTAGTCGTACCGGAAACGCTCCTCCTTGCTGCCGCGGCCCCAGGAGGAGCTGCGCCCGTGGAAGCGCACGACGGACAGCCGGGGAGAGGTGACGGGGGTGACCGGCGGCAGGGAGGCGGGCAGCCCCTGGCGCATGTCCACGGCCACGGCGGCGAAGTCGTACTTGGCGAGCAGCGCGCAGGTGAGGTCGTCCTGCCCCTCCTCCCACCAGGACGGATGGCGGAACTCCACGTGGACGGGCCAGCCGGCGGTCCGTTCCGCGGTCTCCTCCAGGAACCGTTCCGCCCGCGCCCCCGGCCGCAGCCACGGCGGGAACTGGAACAGCACCCCGCCGAGCCGCCCGGCCCCGCGCAACGGCTCGATCCCGGCCGCGAACCGCGCCCACACTTCGTCCAACGGGACGTCGGCGAGCGCGGCCTGCTTCACCGGATGCCCGGTGAGGGGCGCGTACGCCTTCACGTCGAACACGAAGGACGCGGGTGTGCGCTCCACCCACAGAAGGCTGTTGCGCTCGCTGGGCAGGGCGTAGAACGTGCCGTCCACCTCCACCACCGGGAACCGCTCGGCGTAGTACCGCAACCGCCCCTCGGCGTCCCGCCGCCCCGGCGGGTACCAGCCGCTGCGGACGAGCGCGGGATCGGTCCAGGAGCACGTGCCGACGAGAATCCGGGTCATGGGGTGTCGGGTACCGACCTAGGCTTCCGGCATGACTTCCCAGGCGTATCTCTCCCAACTCTTCTCCCTGGACGGCCGGGTGGCGGTGGTGACCGGCGGGAGTTCGGGCATCGGCAGGGCGATCGCGGGGGCGTTGGCGCGGGCGGGAGCGAGCGTGGTGATCGTGGCCCGCCGGGAGAAGGAACTGGCCTCCACGGTCACGGAGTTGACGTCCGACGGCTGCAGGGCAGCCTGGGTGAGCGGCGACTTGAGCACGCGGGAGGGCGTCCGCACGGCGGCGGAGGCGGCCGCCGCCGTGTTCGGCGAGCCGGACATCCTGGTCAACTCCGCCGGCGTCAACCTGCGTCCACCCATGCCCGAGCTCACCGACGAGGTGTGGGACACCACCATGGCGGTCAACCTGGAGGCCCCCTACCTCCTGGGCCAGCGCTTCGGCCCCGGCATGGCCGAGCGGGGCTTCGGCAGGATCATCCACATCACGTCCCAGCAGGCCCACCGCGCCTTCGTCCAGAGCGGCGCCTACGGCGTCTCCAAGGGCGGCCTGGAATCCCTGGCCCGCTCCCAGGCCGAGGCCTGGTCCCCGCACGGCGTCACCTGCAACACGCTCGTCCCCGGCTTCGTACTGACCCCCCTCAACGCCCGCCTCGCCGACGACCCGTCCCGCGTCGCCTCCCTGGCCGCCCGCACGATGACCGGCCGCAACGGCCTCCCCGACGACTTCGCAGGCGCCGCGATCTTCCTGGCGAGCGGGGCCTCGGCCTATGTCACGGGGCAGTCGATCTTCGTGGACGGGGGGTTGTCGGTGCACTGACCGCAGACGAAAGGGCGCTGCCGGGGCCGGCTGCCAGGCGAAGACCGGGTTACTGAGTCCGCCGGCCCTCCTCCGGTGAATACAACCAGAACCGCAACCGTCGCTCGCCTATTTGCCGCTCTCCGGGCCGTACCACTGGAGAGCCTGGCCAGTCACCGCAGCGATGCAGGCGAAGTCGTGGTCGCGGTGCAGGAGGGCGAGTCCTTGCAGCTCAGCGGTCGCGGCGACGACGAGATCCACCGCACCCGCGCTGCGTGCTTCCCCCGTTTGGTGAGGGCTTCTTGGACCTGCCAGGCGCGGCCCGCAGCCGGGCGAGAGCCAGGGCACGACGCCTGCTCTCCAGCACCTCGCGAAGAGCGGTGTTGACCGCCTCCTTCTTGGTGCTCGTCCCGAGGGCCTTCGCCACGTCCGCGACCAGGTCGTGGTCCATGTCGATAACCGTCCGACGCATTTGGCGCCTCCCTGATATCAAATGTGGTGACAGGTAAATCTCGCGAGATGTCTGCGTGGTGCCCGCGCGGCGGCACACCAGGGGCCCGGCCTTGGCAGCCGAGTCCTACGCGGGCATCACACCGTGGATGCGGGAGAGAGTGAAGACGCGTTCCGCTTCACGCAGGTGACACCAGGCGTCGAGGTACGGCGGATCGAGTTCCAGGTCGCTGAGGGTGCGTACGGTCCGGTTGCCCGAGGTGGCGATGTACTCCACCGTGATGGCCGCACCGGTGTCGATGGCATGGGCGAGCTGGCGTACGTCGCTGTACGACAGGTGCTTCGCGTATCCGGCGACGATCTCCTCTGTGTCCGTCGCGAACGGCTCCCCGCCGCCGAACGGATCGGGTTCCGGTGAGTGCGGCGGGGCCTTGAGCAGCCGGTCGGCCAGGGCACCCATCCCGGCGTCGGCGGGCAGGCCCGAGGCACGGGCAGCGGTGGTCCCGGGGCCGCGCCGCCCGACGTTCCTCCGCGGGGGCGGGACGGCAGCCGCGGCCCGCTGCGGCAGGCGCTTCTCGATACGTACCGTTCCCCCGGCGCTCTCGGCGACCGGGGCGTAGCCCGCGGCGCGGAGCGCGGCCAGAGTCGTCGCGGGTGGGCTGCCGCTGACCAGGACCGTCGGGGCGAGCTGCCGCAGGGCGAGCTTCGACAGTGCGCGGTGGGCGGCGAGCTCGGCCAGGAGCGCGGGTTCGTCGCCGTGGATGACACAGGCCGCGGGGGCGATGCGCACCCGTCCGTGACCTCGTGCGGTGTCGGCGATGAGGTAGGTCAGCGGCTGTGGCAGGACCGTGGCGGAGCCGGCTGCCAGGTTGGCCACTATCTCGTCCGGGGTATGGCCGGCGTCCATGGCCCGGCGGACACTGCTGCCGCTGAAGCGCCATACGGACGCGGTGCCACTGGTCTCCCGGTCGGCCACCGAATCCAGCAGCGCCGAGAGTCGCGCGGACGGGGTGCCGGTGACGACGGCGGTGAGGTCGGCGCCGATCCGGGCCGTCGTGGTCGCCCGGGGCAGCAACCGTCGGGCCGTGTTGTCGAGCTCTTTGTCGGCATGGGCCGCCAGGTGGGCACCGAGCGGGGACAGCGCACCCCGTGCCAGCACGCCCAGCAGTTCGCTTTCGCGGATCACGGTGCTGAACGGTGCTGTGTCCTGGGGCGAGGCGTCGTCGGCGAGCGGACGGTGCCAGGCCACGAGCGGCCCCAACTCCGAAGTGACCTTCACGCCCTGTCCGGCCGGAAGCCCCGCCGCCGCGGTGAGCAGCCCGCGGCGGGCCTGCAGGCAGCCGCCGCAGTCAGGGGCACCGGCGAGCGCGGGAAGCGCCTTGCCGTCCTCGTCGCGCGCCGTGGAGGGAGTGAGCGGCAGGTCCTGCCACGCCCGGAGCAGTACGGCGAACTGTTCCGCGGGCTCTTGCTCGGCCCAGGCGTCGTACGCCTCGGTGGGCGGTACGCGATCGCCGTCGGGGGCCAGCAGCCCGGCGGCGTACGCGGTCTCCAGGACGATGCGTACGACGGTGTCGTCCGCCTGGGCGGCCCTGCCGAGCCGCGCCAGCTCACGCGCGCCGACCCCGCCCGACTTCAGCCGGGTCGGTGGAGCGCTCGCGCACGCCGAGAGGACGGAGGCGGCTCGGGCCGCGAACGCGGTGGCGGCCACCGCGGCCTCCCGCTCCACCTCCGATGAGCTGACGGGTACCAACTGTGGGACAGGTGGCAGGGGTTCGAACGGGGCGTGCCAATCGGGACCCCGCAGAGCCAGGGCCACCTCGACCGGCATGCGGACGGGCCCGTACCGGTGACGGTCCTGGAGCAGAAGCCCACGGTCGAGTGCCCATCGGGCCCCTGGCTGGAGGTCGGGGCCAGGAGCCCCGAACGCGCCGAACCGTGACTGACGCGGCGTGGTGCCGACGCCGGCGCTCTGCTCAAGCAACTTCCGTGTGGCCGCCGGTGCCCCCGCCACCAACGAGGCGACCTGATCCGCGTCACTGTGGTGCTCCACCAGAGCCGCGAGCCGCTGCTGTTTGGTGCCGGGAGGCTTGATGCCCAGGACCACCAGCATGCCGCGCAGTTCCTCCGAGGTCGTGCCGACCAGCAGCTCTTCCAGTGGGGCGTCAAGTCCCAGGGGCGTACGCCATGCCTGCCGCAAGGGCGTGGGCATGTGGAGTGCCTCGCTGCCGTCGCGCCACACGAGCGCCCGGTCCGACAGCGCCTCCAGGGTCGCGTCCAGCGCGTGCACCGCCGCAGGGGACGTCGAGCCGAGCAGTTCCGCGAGGCTGTCCCGGGTGGCTCGTGCTCCCAGGGCCGCCAACGCCTCGGCGGCCTGCAGGCACGGCAGCGTGAGCTGGGGCAGGACGAGTGCCACGGACCCCGGACGCTGGAGACGGTCCGCCAACTCCCCCAGCGAACGAGGTTCCGGAGCGGAGGCCGCGTCCTTCCGCATGGTGAGTATGCGTGCCAGGCGGGAACCGTCGAGTTCGCTCAGCCAGGTCGCAAGCGTCGATCGGGACTTCATGAGGGTGCACCTCGGCAGACAGGGAACGGCACAGGCGGGCCGAAGCCACTTCGGCACCAAGGTCAAGGATGGCGCAGTTCCATGATCCGCGGATGCCGAGCGAAAACGGATGCCGGGCCCCGCCAGACCCCAGCCGACGAGACGAGGCGGCGGCAGTGGTAGATCCGACTTCCAGCCTGGCGAAATGTTCCTTATGGGCGCATACAAGTGCAACCAAAACTGCAATCAGCGCACGCCGAACAGCCGAGCCGCGATCGCGGCTCGGCTGTTCATTTCACCTGTTCAGGCGGCTGCGGAGGATACGAGAGTCGAACTCGTGAGGGGTTGGCCCCAACACGCTTTCCGTCTGTGGGGGTGGTGTGGCGGCGCTCGCTCGGGGGCGTTCACCTGGGTTTACGGGCGGTTGGTCGCTGGTGTGGGGACGATCCCGGATCTCGCCTGAACGGTCGTGAACGGCGCTGAATGAGACGGAAACTGAGACGGGCGCAGTTCTTGCGCCGCAAGGGATGGCGGGTAGAGCGGCCGGTCTGGGTACTCTCCCTCTTGGCGGCCGGAGGGGTTACCTAACTCGCTGACATCCGTAGGGCCAGTTGCTCGGGCGGTGCTTGATGGCCCGCCGTGTGTTTGGGCCGTACACGCCGTCGCCTTGGGTCCCCGCTTGGCGCTGTGCGTACTTCAGAGCGTCCCTGGTAGCTGGGCCGAAGATGCCATCCGCGGTGATGGTCGACCCGTAGCACTTGCGCAGCGTGAGTTGGAGGGCTCGGACGCCCTCTCCTGTGTTGCCAACAGCGAGCAGGCAGTCCACACCTGACCCGAGCGCCGGCACAATCGCATGCTGGTATTTCTTGGCGTGGTCGCACGATCCAAGCGAGTTCGCGCTGGTGGCAGCAGCGGCATTGACGCCACTCAAAGCGCTGACGAGAAGTGTGAGCACAGCGGCAGCACGCGTGATCTTGCTAGACATGGGGCCTCCGTAAGTTGTTAGGCGGCCCGGGAGGGCCGGATGTGGCTTATGGGGTCTTGCCTTCAGTGGCTCCCAAGGAGTGGCCGTCCGGCTCTCCGGGGCGCCCTGGCTGCTGATTGAGATGTGCGCGTCG
>NZ_RSAJ01000484.1 GCF_003933965.1 Streptomyces sp. RP5T | reverse complement strand
CGCCGAGGGAGCGGGCGGTGGTGGCGCGGGTGTGGTTCCGCGGCGAGGAGGCCTCCGCCTGCGGTGTGCCGGACGCGGTACGACGAGGGGGCGGCGAGGACTCTCCGGTGCCGGACGTTCCGGTACGGGTGGTGTCGTCGCGGCCGGTCGTCGGAGTGGCCCGGGACGGGTGCGAGGTGCCGGGCCCGCCCGAAGTGCCCGCTGTACCCGAGGAGATGGGCGCCGGAGCCGTCAGGCCGTCCTGGCCCGGTCCTTCGCTCTCGCTGAGGACGCCGTGAACCGGCGTCTCCTCGCTGTTCTCCTTCCTGGTGTCCGTTTTGTCCTGGCCCGCGCCCGCGCCCGCGCCTGTGCCGGTCGTCGGTATGTTCCTGGACAGGGGTGAGGAACCCGGTGCGTGTCCGGCCGACGCGGTCGGCGTCGGAGCCATCACATGGTCCTGACCGGGGCCTCCGGTCTCGGTGCCGCTGCCGCTGCCGCTGCCCGTGCCGATGCCCGTGCCGCTGCCGGTCCCGCTGTCGGTGCCGTGGAGCGGTGACTGCCCCGTGCTCTCCGTTCTGATCCGGTCCGCGTCCAGTGCCCGTACGTCATTGACCGCGCCGGCCACGTCCATGTGGACGTTGAACTGCGACCCGAACTTCGCCGCCCCCGCGAACACCGCGCCCATGAACAGCGCGCTGCCGGCCGCCGACAGGAACGTGTCCCCGCTCAGGGCCCAACTCCCGGTGAACAGACCGACGGTGACGAACTCGCCGGCGGTCTCGGCGGCCCCCTCCGCCACCGCGTCGCCGATGTCATCGCTGAAGCCGTCCCGCCGGGTGCTGTTCCGGTGGGACGGCGGCAGATCCGCGAGCCGGTCCCGGTCCGCCTTCGGCAGCACGTCCTCGTCGAACTTCCTGAACACGGTGTCATCGAGGTGGCCGCGCCGGAAGAAGTTCTTGAACCGGTCGGCGACCCCCTCGAACGCGCCGTGGAACATCCCCGTGATCCCGCCGAACACGCCGTCCTGGACGATCTGGCTCCAGTCGAACCCGTGCGGCCGCCGCCCGTCGGGACCGAACGAGATCATCGCCAGCCGCACGGCGAACGTCGTGAACGCCTCGTCGAACGCCTCGCTCAGGCTGGGCATCAGATGCGTGCGCTTCGCGAGCTGGTCGAGGATGGTCAGGACGGTGACCCGGCTCTGTGCCCGCGCCACCGCCGCTTTCCCGGCCGTCGCGCCGCCGCTGAAGACGGACATCACGAGGATCACGGCGAGTTCGATGAGCAGGCGTACGACCTCGGCGATGATCTGCCACTTCGCCTCGGTGATGTTGACCGAGGTCTCGACCCGGCCCCGGGCGACGACGTCCAGTTCGGCGGCGAACTCCTTGAGGTAGTTGCGGCCGCCGTCGTCGACGAACATGTTCATCGCGCGGACGTACCGGCTGGCGACCTGGGGCGGCAGCGAGCGGCCGACCTCGATCACCGAGTCCTCGATCAGCTCGGACAGCCTGGTGAGCTGCTTGCCGAGGCGGTCGTACGCTTCGTGGCTGCGGTACGCCTTGTCCTCGTCCGCCTGGAGCATCCGCTCACCGATGAGCAGGAGCAGCAGGTTGTTGACCTCGGGCGAGACGTGGATGGCCATGGACGGTTCAGTGCCTTCCGGGTCCGCCCGCGGCGGAGTCGCGGATGGCGTCCAGGACGCCGTTCTGGGTGCCGAGGATGTTCCGGAGGTTGGTGTGGGTGCCGTTGGCGACGCCCACGATGGCGTCCGTGACCGCCTGGCCGGTGTCCGTCACCGACTCGCGCTCGGACTTCTCCTGCGGCTTGACCTCGCGTGCGAACTCGTCGTCGTGCCCGGGCCAGTCACGGGTGAGGTTCACGGCGGACACGAAGTCGCGCACCATCTCCTGCGCCAGCGAACTGATCGCGTCGACCTGCCGGACCCCGGCCTGGATGCGCCCGGGGTCGGCGAAGTAGGCGTTGCCGTCAGCCATGGTGGTGCTCCTCGGGGTCCTCGGTGATCTCGTCGCCGATGTCGTCGGCCCGGCGGCGTCCGGCGTCGCGTCCGGGACCGTCCTCCAGGACGGACGGGCCGAAGATCCGCGCCCAGTCGACGTCGACCCCGGTCAGCTCGGGCACGCCGGTGCTGGGCCGGGTGAACGGCTCGAAGGCGTCCATGACCTGACGTGCCATCAGCCCGCGGGCCTCGGCCACCGCCTCCAGCACGCTGGCCGCGAGCTGCCCGGCGGCCATGGTCCGGTACCGGTCCTCCAGGAACCGCAGTCCGGTCAGCTCGCCCTGCGGGCCCACGGTGACCTCACTACTGCGGTCCTTGGACCGTACGGTGACGGCGGCCTCGGCGAGTTCGGCCTCCGCGCGCGCCACCGCCGCCCGGGTGGACTCCAGTTCGGCGATCGCCTCCGCGAGCCGCTGCTCGTAGGGGGACCCGCTCACCGCCCGATCACCGAGGGCGCCCCGCCTTCCTCGGCACCCCACACGTCCTCGTCCTCCTCGTCGGCGAGCCAGCTGGCCCGCTCCTCGGCACCCGAACTCTCCGTCCTGCGGCCGTCCCGGCGGCCCGCGTCGGCCTGCGGGGCGAACGGCGAGTCCGACGAGCTGGTGCTGACCCTGGCCCGCCCGGCCGTCGTGCCCTCGGCCTCGTCGTCCGCGCCGGCCCGGTTCCTGCCGGTGCGGCGTGTCCGCCCGCCCAGGGGATGGCCGGCTCCCGGTTCGGTCAGGACGTTGCGGACGCGTTCGCCGGTGCCGGACTGGCCTCCGGCCGCGCCCGGGGCACCGCCCATGCCGCCCATCGGCATCATCGGCATGCCGTTCGCGGCGGCGGAGTCGCCGGATGTGCCGGCCGGTGCGCCCAACGCGCCCGAGGTGTAGGGGGAGTCGTCGTATCCCTCGAAGGACGGGCCGAGCAGGCCGCTCGACGCCGATCCCGCCGTGCCGCTGCCGGCGCCGGCCAATGAGCTGAGCGAGTCGAGGCCGTCCAGCCCGGTCAGCCCGGAGGACATCGGGGTGCCGGTGCCGGGGCTCAGGGAGGAGGAGAGGCCACTGAGGTTGCTGTTCAGGCTGCTGAGGCTGTCGCTCAGGTGGTCGACGTCGTCGAGGTCGTCCAGGTCCAGGCCGTGACCGAGGTCGCCGAGGTCGCTCAGCCCGCTGCCCAGGTCGGTGGTGGTGACGTGGCCGTCCGGGTCCGTCGTGGTCGCCACGCCGGTGGCCGGGTCGACCGTGGTGACCGTGCCGTCGGGGTAGGTGGTGGTGAGCGTGCCGTCCGGGTTGAGCGTGGTGACGCTGCCGTCTGGATTGGTGACGCTGTCCCCGGCGTCCAGGTCCGCGATGGTCGTCCTGCCGTCCTTGGACGTGGTGGTGATCCGTCCGGTGCCCGGGTCGAAGATGCTGACCGAGCCGTCGGGGTAGGTCGTGGTGAGCGTGCCGTCCGGGTTGAGCGTGGTGCTGCCGCCGCCGGGGTTGGTGAGGCTGGTGCCGAGCCCGGAGCCGAGGTTCAGGCCGTCGCCCAGGTTGCTGGTCAGACCGGTGTTGAGGTCGCTGAGGTTGCCGAGCCCTGCGCCGAGTCCCGCGCCGAGGCTGGAGGTGAGGTTGTTCAGCCCGGCGCCGAGGCCCGTGGTCAGGCCGTCCAGACCGGAGCCCAGACCGTCCAGGCCGGAGCCCAGACCGTCGCCGAGACCGGCGAGGCCGTCGCCGATGCCCGAGAGGTTGTCGCCCAGCCCGGAGATGCTGTTGCCGATCCCGGTGTTGAGGTTGTTCAGCGCCTGGTCGAGTCCCTCGCGCAGGTCGTCGTTGGAGCCGTTGCCGTTGCCGTTGCCGTTGCCGTCGCCGTCCTCGTTGCGACCGCCCTCGGACTGCTCGGTCAGCGAGGAGGTGTCCTTCGCGTCGAGGACCTCCTCCAGCGGGTCGAGGGCCGCGATCCACGCGTTGTTCAGGTCGGACAGCGCCTGCTTGGCGTACGGGATCAACTGGCTTTCGATGTACCTCGTCCAGCGCTTGACGGCCGCCTCGCCGACCTTCTTCCAGTTGTTGACGTCGTTGAGGTTGCCGTAGACCGGGTGGCTCTGCCGGAACGCGGCGGAGGCGGTGTAGTGCGCGCTGCCCTGGCGCATCTCCTTGGACACCTGGTGGACGTTGTTCTGCAGGACCCAGGCGGAGAGTTCGTCGAGCATCTCCAGCAGACCCCGGTGCGGGTCGTGCTGTCCGGTGTTCGCCCAGGCGATCCAGGCGGTGCGCAGCACGACGGTCTGCCGCCACAGGTCCTTCTGCGCCTTGATCAGGGCGTCGGAGTACGGGGAGCGCGGGGTGTAGTAGTCGACCGACGTGCTCTGCGCCAGGTAGGCGGCGCCACCCATCTGCTCCACGTACGCGTCGTAGTTCTTGCGCAACTGGCGCACCAGGTCGCGGAAGACGCCGGCCGCCTGACCCTGCCAGGCGGCGTCACCGCCGAGGGAGTCCTCCCACTGCTTGAGGACCACGGCCTGGTCGGCGAAGAACTTCTTGGTGCGGTCGAAGGCCTGGGCGGTCTGCTCGAACGACTTGAGTTTGACCGCGTCCTTGTCGGCCACGGAGGCGCCGTTGTACGAGAACCCGGATGTGCTGTGCTCGCCGTCCGCCAATGCGTCCAGGGCGGCTTTCGCCCCGCTGACGTACTGGGCCAGTCCGGAGTTGTCCCACTGGTCGCCGTAGTGCCCGGTGAACGGCGTGCCCGAGAACGTCTCGCCCGCGTCGAGGAGCCGGGCCCGGCCGTTGCCGTCCACCGGTACCCCGATGAACACGATGTGCGCCTTGTACAGGTTGAAGTCGGCGCTCTGGTGGTCCGAGCCGTCCGTGCCCTTGGACGTGCCGACGAAGGTCAGGACGTAGTCGTCGCCGCTCGCCACGTGCCAGCCGCTGATCGCGGTGTAGTCGGCGTCCGTCAGCTGCCGCATGGACTCGGAGCGGATGTCCATGCGGAAGAGCGGGATGCCCTCCTTGCTCTTCAGCTTGTCGAAGAGACCCGCCCGGCTGGGCACGGGGTAGCCGGTGAACAGGGTCACCGCCTGTCCCCAGTAGTCGTCCTGGTCGTACGTGGCCATCAGTTGTCGTCTTCGTCTTCGTCGTCGCCGGAACCCCTGTCGTCCCCGGGGTTCTCGCTCATGCCCTCGTCGACGTCGGAGAAGACGTCGAGCATTCGCTCCGCGCCGATGGAGTGCAGGCTGCTGCCCTGGGTGTTGAGCAGGGTGCGGATGGTCTGCTTCAGGTCGCGGTCGATGTCGCCGAACAGGTCGACGTGCTGCGCGAGGACACCGTCCACGCTCTTGGCGGCGCCCGTCGCGGCGGTCAGCAGCGACTTGCCGTGCAGGAAGTCGTCGGCGCCCATCGAGCCGATGGCCAGCGCCTGGCTCTGCTGGAGGGAGTCGGGTGTGGTCGCGCCGTCCACGATGCTGCGCAGTGCCCGGATCCCGCCGTTGTCCGCCGTGCTGTCCCGGCGGATCGCCTTGAGCGCGTCGAGGAAGTCCGCGAGGTCGTTGTCGACGAAGCGCTGGAGCGCGGGGCCGTCGAGATGGGTGAGGTCCGCCATGGTCGTCCGTGCTCCCGCTAGCGGCCGATGCCGACTTCGGACCACATCTGTGTCAACTGGTTCTCGCTGTACTGGTACTGGTCGGAGATGTCCGTCAGCAGTGAGGCGTGCGAGGTCAGCAGCCGCTCCATGTTCTGCACGGCAGCGTTCCAGGCGTCCTGCTTCTGGGTGTACATGGAGGCGTCGTTGCCGTACCAGGACTTCTGGAGTGCGTTGAGCTCCTGCTCCAGGGAGACCAGGGTGTTCGCGATCGCCTTGGTCTGCTGGACCATGTCGTCGGCCGCGTTGTTCATGTGGTTGTAGTCGACGTAGATGTAGCCGTCGTTCAGGTCGGACATCGAAACCTCGTTCGGTGCGGTGGAGGGAGGGACTTCAGCCGATGAGCTGGTCGAACGCCGACTGCGAGGCGTTGTAGGCCTGGTTGATGGCCTCGTTGGAGGAGCCCTGGGCCTTGCCGTGCTCGACGAGGCTCGTGTTGAGCTTGTCGACCATGTCCTCCAGGTTGCGCAGGATGGTGTTGCACTGCTCGTCCCACTGCGTCAGCAGCGCGCCGTACTGGCCGCCGTCGCTGCCCTGGTAACCCGACGAGAGGGTGGCGCGGGTGTTGTCGACGTCCTGGCGGGACTTGAGGATGCCGCTGAAGGCGGCCTCCAGGGCCTGGATGCCGTTGCGGGTCGCCTGCTCGCTTGACTGCTGGCCACCGGCCATGGGGGACCTCCCGGTCGGAACGTGGGTACGGGGCGGGGCCTCCGCCCCGAGGG
>NZ_RSAJ01000483.1 GCF_003933965.1 Streptomyces sp. RP5T | reverse complement strand
CTTCCTGCCCCTGAGACGCGTGCTTCAGTTCGCTCCGGGCGACCACGCGGTCCGGTGCCTCCACTTCCGTCCAGAAGCGGTGGGTGGTGACGAAGACCGCCAGTTCGTGCTCGCGCTGCCGGAGCTTCTCCACCTCGGCCTGTTCGTCGGGGGTCCAACCGGGGGAGGCGGGGCGCTCCACCTTCCGCCAGCCGTTGTCGTCGCTGAAGCCGTCCAGAGGCGCGACCGACCAGGGGAGCCGCTTGAGCAGGGCCGAGAGCTCGGCCCGGACCTGATGCAGCTCCTCCTGACCGGCGAGGAGGTCACTCGGAAAGTCATAGGTCTTTGCCACGACACAATGCTACGCCTGTTCGATTTTGAGTGGCGAGTGGCTTCGGGAGGTTCATGCGAACGGGGGGTGGCCGCCCCGCGCCGCGCTCAGTCCCTCGCGGGGAGGTGCGGGCCCGCGTGTGCCGGAAGCGTCCGCCCCAGCCGGGCGAGCGGCGACAGCGCCATCACCACCGGCGACAACAGCATGCCCGCCGCCGTCACCAGGAGACTGGCGCGCAACCCCCACTCCTGCGCCAGGTACCCGCCGAGCAGGGACCCGAGCGGGGTCAGGCCCATGCCCACGAACGTGATCGTGGCCGCGGCCCGGCCCTGCATCCCGTCCGGGGTCACCGCCTGCCGGACGGCCATCACGGTGACGTTCACCAACTGGCCGCCCGCCCCGAACACGAAACCGACCGCCAGGAGCACGGCGACCGTCGCCGCGGAGGAGCCGTGCAGCGCGGGCACCCACAGGAACGCGCCGTCGCCCAGCGCCGCGGCCGACACCAGCACCACGCCGTACCCGAACCGGCCCGGCAGACGGGCGGCGAGCAGGGCGCCCAGAAGCGCGCCCGGGCCCGTCGCCGCGAGCGACAGCCCGACGACGGTGCCCGACAGGTGCAGTTCCCGGGGCAGGAACAGCAGATAGACGGTCATCAGCGCGGCGAAGGAGAACTGGAAGGCCGCCGAGGCGAGGCACACGGTCCGCAGCGAGGTGTCGCGTACGACGAAACGCAGGCCCTCGTGGATCCGCCGCCCCGTGCGGACGGGACGCTCCGCGTGTCCCGGCACCGGCTCGCCGCGACGGATCCGGCGGATCGACAGGAACGACAGCGCGAAGAAGAGGGCGCCCGTCGCGACGGCGAACGGTGCCGACAGCCATGACACCAGCGCGCCGCCGAGGGCCGGCCCGCCGATCTGCGCCGCGGACCGGCTGCCCTCCAGCGCGCTGTTGCCCCGCACCAGCTGATCGCGCCTCACCAGCCGTACGAGCGAGGACTGGTAGGCGACGTCGAAGAACACGGACAGGACGCCGACGGCCAGGACGACCACGAACAGCGCGGGCAGGCCGAGGCCGCCGAGGAGCCCGGCCAGGGCGGCGGCGCCCAGGGCCAGGGCGCGGCCGGCGTCCGACACGGCCATCACCGTGCGGGTCCGCCATCCGTCCACCCACGCCCCGACGAGGAGCGAGAGCAGCAGGATCGGCGCCTGCCCCACCGCGCGCAGCACGCCCAGCTCGCCGGGCCCGGCGTCGAGGGTCAGGACGGCGAACAGAGGCAGCACCAACAGGCTTGTGTGTTCGCCGAGTTGGGAGGCGGTCTGGCCCAACCAGAGACTGCGGAAGTCGGCGTCCCGCCACAGCCGCGGCGGAACGGACCGGCCGGCATCAGGTATCTCGGGCAAGGGGGAGGAGAAGAACGGCACGGTGGTCCTCGCATCAAAGGTCGGCTGTGCCGCACCGTCGAGGGGCAGCACGCGTATGACAGGCCGCTCAGGGCCTACTGCGTCATCGCGCGCTCGGAAGACCGGGCATGTCCTCGCTCCTTCCGCGTCACTCGCAGGACTGAACATTAGCCGGGCGAGGCGGGGTAATGGGAGGTCGATCAGCCCGTGGTGCGAAGGAGCCGAGGATGACCGACGACGCCTACCTGTTCCTGCTCGACGACGCGTCCGCGCGGCTCGGCGTGCCTCCCGCCGCCGTCGGCGAGCTCGCGTGCATGGAGACCCCCGCGGTGCGCGCGTGGCTGCACGCCCAGGGCACGACGGCGACCTCCCCGCACCTGCGCCTGCTGCCGCCGGAGGAGACCGCCGCCGTACCGGAGGGGGCCGAACGGCTGCCCGTGCCGCTGAGCGACGAGGAACTGAGCCGGGTCCGCCACGAGTTGGCGCCGGACGCGCTCGCCGGGGTCGAGGAGGAACTGCTCGCCTACCGCGACTGCGCGGACGGTCGCGACGGCCTGATCGGACGAGCCCTGGCCGCCGGCGTCCCCCCGCACCGCATCGTCGAACTGACCGGCGTGGACCCGGCGACGGTCACGGCGGCGGCGCAGGGCTGAGGGCGGGCCGACTAGGGCGTGTTGTGAAAGTCCCGTCGTTCGCCCGAAGGGCGGGCCTCGCGGCGTCAGGTGCGTGCTCTCGGCGTGCCGGGCGGAAGCCCTCGTACTGGATGTACTTGGGCTTTCGCCCGGTGCGGCGAGAGTGCGTGCATGGCGTCGCGAGGCAGGCGGGACTTTCGCAACACGCCCTAGGGGCCGCGCCGCTCCGTGGAGGGCTTACGCGGCGACCGCGGGTTGGCGAAGGCCCTCGTTGCGGAGAGCTGGTGACGCCCGCCGACGCGGCGGCGGGCTGGTCACGTGACCGTGTTGCGCGACCGCGGGCGCAGGACCGGTGAGGCGGCGGCAGGCACCCGGGTGTTGTCGTGCGGGGTCATGTGCCCGGGCCGGGGTCCGGGTGTACGGCTGACTCGATGCCGGCGCGCGCCGCTTCCAGCTGGGCGGCGAAGGCGATGCCGAGGAACAGCGCGACAGCGGTGAGGTTGGCCCACAGCAGCAGGGCGATGAAGGCCGTGAGCGGCCCGTACACCGCACCGAAGGCGCCGCTCTTCGCCACGTACAGCGCGAGCAGCCACGTGGCCGACACCCACAGCAGCAGATGCACGGCCGAGCCGAACGCCAGCCAGGTGTACCCCGGCTGCACCCGGCGCGGTGACCAGCGGAAGATCACCGCGGAGGCCACCCAGGCCAGCGCGAGCCCCACCGGCAGGTCCAGCACACCCCACCAGCGCGGTCCGCCGTCCTCCCGGCCCGCGGACTCGGCCACCGCGTCGCCCACGGCCTCCCCGGCGACCAGCACGACGAAGCCCAGCACCAGGGGCAGACCGGCGGCGACCGCGAGCACGATCCCGCGCGCGTACTTGCGCGGGAAGGCGCGGTCGCGCTCGATGCCGTAGATGCGGTTGGCGCCGCGTTCGATCTGGCCCATGGCCGAGGCCAGGTTCAGCAGGGCGAAGCCCAGGCCGAGCCACAGGGCGAGCGTGCTCCAGACACTGCCGTGCGCGGTGCGCCGCGTCCCGTCGAAGGCGTCCTTCACGATGTCGGCGCTCGCGCCCGGCACGATCCGGCCGAGGGTGAGCTCGATGATCCGGCCCACCCCCTCCGTGTGCACCGAGGTGGCCAGACCGACCAGCGCGACCGTGCACGGCACCAGCCCGAGCACCACCTGGAAGGCGAGCGCCCGGGCGTTGGTGAAGCCGTCGGCGTAGCGGAACCGCGCGAAGGAGTCGGTGAGCAGCCGCAGGCCGCCGTAGTGGCGCAGGGCGGTGAACGCCTCGTCTCCGGAGAGCTCGTCCCCGATCATGTCCCGGGTCTGCGGGACGCGGACGGCGGTACCCATGGCGTGGACGCTCCTTGCTCGGACGGCTGGTCCCTGTGCGGTTGCCCCGAGAACGGCGTTGTCAGCGCCGTCCGCCGAACTCCCACTCGTGCACCTCCACGCACGCGTACCGGTCCGCGCTCAGCACGGCCCGTGCCCGCTCCGGGCCAGTGGCGCGGACCAGGGCCGCCGTACCGAGCCAGGCGGTGGCGTCGTCGGACAGGAGGGGGCCGTACGCGATCAGGTCGTCCGTCTCGGCCGGTACGGCGAGGTCGACGGCCTCTCCCGCGCCGAGACCGAGCACCAGGTACCGGTCGCCGCCGGTGCGGCCGCCGGGGAAGTCCCACATCGTGCGGCCCAGCAGGTTGCGCCAGCGGCGCAGCAGCACGTCCCGGTACGCCCCCGCCTGGTAGTTGGGCTCGTCGAAGGCGAACGCGCGGGCCGCGGCGGGGTCGGGCAACTCGACGATGTGCACGCTCCCGCTCGGCGTCTCGCCGTCGGCGGCGAACGTCGGCCCGCGGGCGATCAGTTCGGCCTCGTACCGGTCCATGTAGGACCAGTGCGCCTCGCCCAGCGCCTCACGCAGCGGCAGGGACCCGGGCCGGTCACGGTGGTAGCAGAAGAACTCCATGGCCCCAGAGCCTGGTTCACCGCGGGCCCCCGCGCTACCGCCCGGCGCCGATCGACCCGAGCCAGTCGGTCAGGTGACGGCCGACCTCCTCGGGGCGTTCCTGCTGGATCCAGTGGCCGCAGCCGTCGAGGAGGTGGGCGGCGCGCAGACCGGGCAGCGTGGTGGGGAACGCGTCGATCGCGTCGGACAGCCACGTGGTGGACGCGTCCCGGGTGCCGCCCAGGAACAGCGAGGGCTGCCGGACCGGCGCGCCCGCGTGCGCGGCCAGGTCCTTCCAGTCGAGGTCCATCGCACGGTAGCGGTTCAGGGCACCGGTCAGCCCCGTGCGCTCGAACTCCCCGGCGTAGACGTCGAGATCGTCCTCGGTCAGCCAGGCCGGGAGGCGGCCGGCGGGGAAGCGGTCGCGCAGCCTCCCGCCGGGCGCGACGAAGTGGGGGTCGGCGGGCACGTGGTCCGCGCCGGCCGTGGGCATCGTGTCGGCGGAGAGCGCGGCGTAGAAGCCGGCCAGCCAGCCCCGTACGTCCGGCTCGATCTCCCGTTCGGCCCGGCCCGGCTCCTGGAAGTAGGAGACGTAGAACTCCTCCTCCCCGCCGATCCCCGCGAAGACCTCGCTGGGGCGGGGACCGCCGGGCGGCGTGTACGGCACGCTGAGCAGGGCGACCGCGGGGAAGAGGTCCGGCCTGAGCAGCGCCGAGTGCGCGGCGATCGTGGCGCCCCAGTCGTGCCCCACGAGCACCGCGGAAGGCTCGCCGAGCGCCTCCACCACGGCCGCGTTGTCCGCCACCAGCTCGGTCATCCGGTACGCCGCCACCGCCTCCGGCTTCGAGGAGCGGCCGTATCCGCGCACGTCCACGGCGACCGCCCGGTACCCGGCCGCGGCCAGCACCGGGAGCTGGTGGCGCCACGAGTACCAGGACTCCGGGAAGCCGTGCAGCAGCAGGACGAGGGGCCCGGTGCCCTGTTCCACGAGGTGGATCCGGCCGGCGGGACCGGGGACCAGACGGTGGGTGAGGTGCGGCATGTGTCCTCCGTACGTACGGATCACTGGGTACGACGATCCTGCGGGGCGGGGGCGGACCGGCGCGAGGCTGTTTGCCGGTTCGGCAAAACCGCAGGCCGGGGCGATTGTCAGACCCGGCGCCTACGGTGGTTGCATGGATACGGAGCAGGTGCGGCTGGTGCCCTGGGCGGAGGGCGACTTCTGGCTGCTGGAGCGGACCAACAGCCCCGAGATGACCGACCACTTGGGCGGGCCGGAGAGCGAGGAGAAGCTCCGCGACCGGCACCGGCGGTACGTCGAGCTGTCGTCGGGGCGGATGTACCGCGTCACGCTCGCGGACGGCGGGGAGACCGTCGGCTCGGTCGGGTTCTGGGAGCGGGAGTGGCGGGACTCCCTGATATGGGAGACCGGGTGGGGGATCCTGCCGGAGTTCCAGGGCCGGGGACTGGCCGCGGGGGCGGCCCGTGCCGTGGTGGCCGAGGCACGGGCCGCCGGCGGACACCGGTATCTGCACGCGTTCCCGAGCGTGGAGCACCCCGCGTCGAACGGTGTCTGCCGCCGGGCCGGTTTCACCCTGCTCGGACAGGCCGCGTTCGAGTACCCGAAGGGGCACTGGATCACGTCGAACGACTGGCGGTACGACTTGACGGGCGAGGGCGAGGGCGAGGGCGAGGGCGAGCGCTGAGGAGCGGGGGCGTCGGGAGGAGCGGTGACCGGCCGCACGGGTCGGACGGGTCGTCAGTGGCCGGCGTCCCCCAACTCCCTTACCACCCGGGCCGCGACGGGCACCTTCACCCCGTGCCGGTCCGCCGCGCGCAGCAGCGCCCCGCCGATCGCGTCCAGTTCGAGGGGGCGGCCCGCCTCCGCGTCGCGCTGCATCGAGGACTTCATGCCGGGCGGGAAGGCGTCGTAGCGGGCGATGGCCTGGGCGGGGTCGGCGGGACCGCCGCAGGCCGCGCTGACCGCGGCGGTCTCCTCGACCAGGGCGGCCAGCTCCTCGCGGTGGCGGGTACGCACCTCTCCGAGGGGGAGGGCGTGC
>NZ_RSAJ01000482.1 GCF_003933965.1 Streptomyces sp. RP5T | reverse complement strand
AAAGGAACCTCGTCCCAGCTGATGCTGGAGACGGGGTATCAACATATCTGGCGTTGATTTTTGGCACGCTGTTGAGTTCTCAAGGAACGGACGCTTCCTTTGTACTCACCCTCTCGGGCTTTCCTCCAGGCGCTTCCCTTCGTTGTTCCAAACTCTATCAGTGTTTTTCCGGCCCCCTGACCACCGTTCTGCAGGCATGCAGAAAGTGATCCCGAGTTAGGGTCTGACAAGTTGGATGCCGCCGGGGAAGGGCACTTGTATCGCGCCGCTCAGCCCCAGGCAGGAGTACGACTGTACACGGGGCCTCGAAGCCCGTGCAAATCCCCCGGGGTGGTGGTCTAGACCACCAGCCGGTATCTTCCGTGCGGAACGCTCAGTTCATCTGACATACGCTGCTGGACAGAGCCGTCCGAGACAGGCAGTGACGGCCCATATACGCAGCTCCACCCCTGGGAGGCTTCCCATGACCACCGTGACGTCCCCGCTTGCCGGACGCGCCATCGGACTGGCCGCCGTGCCGGATCCGGTCTTCTCCGGGGCCATGGTCGGCCCGGGCACGGCCATCGACCCCGTGCGTGAACCGTCGGAGGCCGTCGCGCCGGTCGACGGTGTGATCGTCTCCCTCCACCCGCACGCGTTCGTCGTCGTGGACGAAAAGGGACACGGCGTGCTCGTGCACCTGGGCATCGACACGGTGCAGCTCAACGGTGAGGGATTCGAGCTGCTGGTGAACAAGGGCGACACCGTCACACGCGGCCAGGCAATCGTGCGCTGGAACCCGGCCGCCGTCGAAGCCGCCGGCAAGTCCGCGGTCTGCCCGGTCGTGGCACTGGAGGCCACGGCCGAGGCCCTCTCCGAGCTCCGTGACGACGACGATGTGAAGGCCGGCGACAGTCTCTTCGTCTGGAAGTGACGTCAGTGCCGTCGTATGACGGCCCATAGGGACGACAACCACCGCGGCGGCGGGACCCGCCGCACTATCGGAGACGGGTGAGATGGAGACAACGCTGCGAGGCGTCGGCGTGAGCCACGGTGTGGCGATCGGCGAGGTTCGGCACATGGGAACGGCGGTCCTGGAGCCGCCTGCCAAGCAGATACCAGCGGAGGACGCGGAGCGTGAACAGGGGCACGCGCGCAAGGCCGTGGAAGCGGTGGCGGCCGACCTCATGGCGCGCGGCAATCTGGCCGGGGGTGAGGCCCAGGCGGTGCTCGAGGCGCAGGCCATGATGGCCCAGGATCCCGAGCTGATGGCGGACGTGGACCGGCGTATCGCCGTCGGCAGCACGGCCGAGCGTGCCGTGTACGACGCGTTCGCCGCGTACCGGGAGCTGCTGGCGGGTGCCGGTGAGTACCTCGCCGGCCGCGTCGCCGACCTGGACGACGTGCGGAACCGTATCGTCGCCCGTCTGCTCGGGGTGCCCATGCCGGGTATCCCGGACAGTGACGAGCCCTATGTTCTTGTGGCGCGTGATCTCGCGCCCGCTGACACCGCTCTGCTGGACCCGACGCTCGTGCTCGGTTTCGTCACCGAGGAGGGCGGGCCGACGAGTCACAGTGCCATTCTGGCGCGGGCGCTCGGTGTGCCGGCCGTCGTGGCGCTGCCGGGTGCCGGTGAGCTCGCAGAGGGCACGGTCATCGCGGTCGACGGCAGCACCGGGGACATCTTCGTGAACCCGAATGACGAGAAGAAGGCCGAGCTGGAGGCCGCGGCCGCCGAGCGGAAGGCCGCGCTTGCCGCGTCGACGGGCCCGGGTGCCACGGCCGACGGTCACAAGGTGCCGTTGCTGGCCAACGTAGGTGGTCCGGCGGACGTGCCCGCCGCGGTCGAGGCCGGTGCCGAGGGTGTCGGTCTCTTCCGTACCGAGTTTCTCTTCCTCGACGACAGCAAGAACGCTCCGTCCGAGGAGAAGCAGGTCGAGGCGTACCGACAGGTGCTCGAGGCGTTCCCCGAGGGGCGTGTGGTCGTCCGTGTGCTGGACGCGGGTGCGGACAAGCCGCTGGACTTCCTGACGCCTGCCGACGAGCCGAACCCGGCGCTGGGTGTGCGTGGTCTCCGGACGCTGCTCGACCACCCGGAGGTGCTGCGTACTCAGCTGACGGCGCTCGCGAAGGCTGCCGAGGGGCTGCCGGTCTACCTCGAGGTCATGGCCCCGATGGTCGCGGACCGTGCCGACGCCAAGGCGTTCGCCGACGCGTGCCGTGCGGCCGGGCTGCGGGCGAAGTTCGGCGCGATGGTGGAGATTCCCTCGGCCGCGCTGCGGGCGCGGTCGATTCTGCAGGAGGTCGAGTTCCTGTCGCTGGGGACCAACGACCTCGCGCAGTACACCTTCGCCGCCGACCGTCAGGTGGGTGCGGTGTCCCGGTTGCAGGATCCGTGGCAGCCCGCGCTGCTCGACCTGGTCGCGCTGTCCGCCGAGGCGGCGAAGGCCGAGGGCAAGAGCTGTGGCGTCTGCGGTGAGGCCGCGTCCGACCCGTTGCTCGCCTGTGTGCTGACCGGTCTTGGTGTCACCTCCCTCTCCATGGGTGCCGCGTCCATTCCCTACGTCCGGGCCACGCTGGCGAAGTACACGCTCGCGCAGTGCGAACGTGCTGCCGCTGCCGCGCGGGCCGCCGACAGCGCCGAAGAGGCGCGGGACGCGGCTCAGGCGGTGCTGTCGGGCGAGTAGTCGGCCCGGATCCGCCGGCTGACGGCTTCCGGAGGGCGCTCCACCTGTGGGTGGGGCGCCCTCCTTGTCTTCAGTGGCTGTGGCGCGGTGACGGTCCTTCCGGTCCGAGGTCGGGCGGTACGCAGTAGTCGACGTCCGATTCCGGGGAGATCAGATCGCCGGAGTCGATGTCGGTGCAGTAGGCGTCGAAGACCTCTCCGGCGGTGAGGGGTTCCAGGCCGTCGCCGCGCAGGCGCCAGCCGTAGATGCGGTCCGGGGTTCCGGGGGCGCTGGTGCGCATCACGAGTCCGCCGGGGCTCCGGGTGGCGATGCCGAGGGCGAGGACCGTGGTGAATTCGAGGGCCTCGGCCTCGTCGAGCTGTACGGCTCCGTCGGTGTTCTCGTCGGAGTGGAGGACGGAGACGAGCGTCTCGGGTGTGCCGGTGATGCTGCAGACCAGGTGGTGTTCGCCGGGCTGCGCGGTGTCGAGGACCCGGAGCAGGAGGTCCGAGGCGCGGGTGAAGGATGCGCGCCCGATGTCCTCTCCGCAGGATCCGCAGGGGCCTAGGCGGGCGAGGAGTGTGGTCGCGTACTCCCATGTGGCCTGGCGGACCGCCTCGTCCACGAGGGCCGGCACGAGGTCGGTGAGGGGCTGGCCCTCGTACAGGAGTGTCGGGCCGTTGCCGGCGAGTTCGGCGGTGAAGCGGGTGCGGCTGGACGGGACGTCCGGGTCGAGGCCGGTCTCCTCGCAGAACTCGGCGTACTCCTGGGGGTCGAAGAGGGCGACGGCGGTGTGGCTGCCCTGCGCGGCGCGGGTCCTCAGGAGGTTCTCGACCTGTTTCAGGTAGGTCGTGTGGTCGTCGAAGGTGAAGCTGCGGTAGCGCCGCATGGCGCGGAAGTCGTGTTCGTCGGTGAGCAGGCCGATGGTGCCGGCGATTTCGCGGCGCAGGACGCGTCGCATCGTCTGGTGGTCGGTGTGCGCCATGTTTCCCCCTGTGCGCAGTCGATCAATGCTCACTCACAGTAACCGGCGGCACTGACAACGAGGACGGGGCGAGTCGACTCCGGACCGCCCGGCCGGTGGCGATGGGCTGATGACGACCGCAGTGACGGCGCGTGGCGTGAGCGCGGCCGGCCTCGGATTCGCCGGTGTGCTTGGGGAGTCCGAGGCCGTGTGCGGGGGTGGGGCGCGGGCTCAAGCGCGTTTGCGGGCCAGGTCCTCGTAGAAGTGGAGGAGGTCGAGGTTGTCGATGGAGCCCGGGTTGACCGCCTTCTCCAACGGGGTGCCCTGGAGGAGGCGCTTGACGGGGACCTCGATGCGCTTTCCGGTGAGGGTGTGCGGGACGCCGGGGACCTCGATGACCTCGTCGGGGACGTGGCGGGGTGAGAGGGTCTCGCGGATGGTCCGCTTGATGCGGTCGAGGAGGGCCTGGTCGAGGACGGCTCCGGGGGCCAGTTGTACGAACAGCGGCATCCAGTAGCCGCCGTCGGGCTGTTCGATGCCGATGACGAGGGATTCCTTGATCTCGGGCAGCCGCTCCACGGCCTCGTAGATGTCGGCCGAACCCATGCGGACGCCCTGGCGGTTGAGCGTGGAGTCGGAGCGGCCGTGGATGACGACCGAGCCGCGCGAGGTGAGGGTGATCCAGTCGCCGTGCCGCCAGACTCCGGGATAGGTGTCGAAGTAGCTGTCGTGGTAGCGAGTGCCGTCGGGGTCGTTCCAGAAGTGGATCGGCATGGAGGGCATGGGATTGGTGACGACGAGCTCGCCGACCTCGTCGACGAGCGGCTTGCCGCTCGGGTCCCAGGACTGCAGGTCGGTGCCCAGGCTCGGCGCCTGGAGTTCGCCGATGTACACGGGCAGGGTCGGTACGGCTCCCGCGAAGCACGAGCACACGTCCGTGCCGCCGCTCACGGAGGCGATCCACAGGTCCTCGCGGACCTCGTCGTGCAGCCAGCGGAAGCCGTCGGGCGGGAGCGGGGACCCGGTGGTGGCCACGCACTGCACCTTGGAGAGGTCGAAGTCGCGTCCCGGGTGCACGTCGGCCTTGCGGCAGGCCATGACGTAGGCGGCGGAGGTGCCGTAGAGGGTGGCGCCCGTGCGTTCGGCGACCCGCCACTGGGCTCCCGTGTCGGGGTAGCCGGGGCTGCCGTCGTACAGGACGACGGTCGTGCCCGTGAGGAGGCCGGAGACGAGGAAGTTCCACATCATCCAGCCCGTGGAGGTGTACCAGAAGAAGCGGTCCTCGGGGCCCAGGTCGCAGTGCAGGCCGAGCTGTTTGAGGTGCTCGACGAGGATGCCTCCCTGGGACTGGACGATCGCTTTGGGCAGGCCCGTCGTCCCCGAGGAGTAGAGCACCCACAAAGGGTGCGCGAAGGGCACCTGTTCGAAGACCGGTTCCGTGTCCGCGCGCGTGAGCGCGTCCCACTCCAGGGCGCCTTCCGGGGCCCTCGTGCCGAGGAGCGGGATGTGGACGACGGCGCGCAGGGAGGGCAGTTCGCGGCGGAGTTCGGCGACCGTCTCGCGGCGGTCGTGCTCCTTGCCGCCGTAGCGGTAGCCGTCGACGGTGAACAGGACGACCGGTTCCACCTGCTGGAAGCGGTCCAGGACGCTGCGGGCGCCGAAGTCGGGGGCACAGGACGTCCAGACGGCGCCCACGGCGGCCGTGGCGAGGAGGGCGACGACGGCCTGCGGGACGTTCGGGAGGTAGCCGCTGACGCGGTCGCCGGGCCGGACGCCGAGGGCGCGCAGCTCGGCGGCCAGGGAGCCGACCTGGCGGCGCAGCTCGGTCCAGGTCACCGGGACCGGTTCATGGGTCTCGTCGACGTACAGGAGGGCGGGTTCATCGGCGCGGGTCTCGGCGGCGCGCAGGGCGTGCTCGGCGTAGTTGAGGGCGGCGCGGGGGAACCACTGGGCGCCGGGCATCGAGCGGTCGCCGAGCACGCGCGCGTAGGGCGTCGAGAACCGTACGTCGAACCATTGGGTGACGGCCTCCCAGAACGGCTCCAGCGCGTCCACGGACCAGCGGTGGAGTGCCGCGTAGCCCCCGTCGGCCGGGGCGCCGTGGTGTTCGGCCGCCCAGGCCTGGAACCTGGTGACCTGGGACCGGGCGATGCGCTGCGGATCTGGCTGCCAGAGCGGCTGGGGGTTCTCGGTCGGCATGGGGGCTCCCGGACTGTGCGCGTCGTGTGCGTCTCCCGCGCACGGGCCAGGGGTGTGCGCGTGACGCGGCTGACAGGGACGATGCCATGTGATCAACTTCTACGCCAGGGTGCGCCCCACATAGTCCGTGTCGTGAAGATGTGGCCCCGGCACGGGTGAACGGCAGTTGAACGGCCCGCGCGGGTGGGGCGGTGAGTGGCAGGGTGAGCAGCATGAACGGTCGTGACCTGGTGCGTTCCATAAGGGCTGTGGGTTCGGCGGGGGCGCCCCAGGGGTTGCGTACCGTGCGCTCGGCGTGGCGCAGGAGGCGTATCGACGCGGTGGGGCTGCCGGCGCGGGGAGCCGAGCGCGCGCGGGTTCCGGGGCCGGTACAGGACGCGGAGCCGGCTCCCGGCGGGGGTGTCGTCCGGTTCGGCCGCTCCGAGCTGCGGATCCTGGTCGCGGTGAACGGGGCGGTCTTCTGGGGGTGGGACGGGGCCGGTCCTGAGCCGTCGTACGCGCTCGCCGGCCGCTGTCCGGAGCCGGATCCCCGGGCCGTTCTGGAG
>NZ_RSAJ01000481.1 GCF_003933965.1 Streptomyces sp. RP5T | reverse complement strand
GGTACGGTCCTCGATCAGGTCGCGGTAGAGCCGCAGCGCGTCGGCGCTGCGTCCGAGGCGGCCGAGGCTGATGCCGACCTCGTAGCGGGCGGCGAGGGTGTCGGGATGGTCGGGGCCGAGCGCCTGGGCGCGGGCCTCGGCGACCTCGTGGTAGGTCTGCAGGGCCTCCGTCCAGCGGCCCAGCTGGCCGAGCGCGTAGGCGACCTCGTAGCGGGTGACCAGGGTGTCGGGGTGGTCGGCGCCCAGCACCCGGGCGCGCGCGGCGGCCACCTCGCGGGCCATGCGGTACGAGTCCTCCAGACGGCCGAGCCTGGAGAGGTTGAAGGCGAGGTTGTGGCGACAGCGGAGGGTGTCGGGGTGGTCGGGACCCATCTCGCGCTCACGGGCCGCGAGCACCGAGTTGTAGACCTGGTGGGCGTCGAAGTGGCGGCCCAACTGGCCGAGGACGTACGCCATCTCCTGACGCGCGGCGAGGGTGTCGGGGTGGTCGGCGCCCAGGGTGCGGGTCCTGGTGGCGGCCACGTGCTTGTACTCGCGCAGGGCGTCGGCCGCGCGGCCGGTGCGGCTGAGGGTGAAGGCGACCTCGTAGTGGCTGGCGAGGGTGTCGGGGTGGTCGGGGCCGAGCAGGTGCTCACGCTCGGCGGCGACCGCGCGGTGCACCTCGCCGGCCTCCGCCCAGCGGCCCAGCCGCCCGAGGCTCAGTCCCGCGTTGTGCCGCCCGGCCAGTGCCGTCAGGGCCTGCGCGGACGGGACGGGCGGCCCGGCCGGCGCGGGTTCCTCGACCCGGCCGGTGGCGGGGCGGGCGATCCACTCGCCGGTGAGGGCGGCCCCGGCGTCCGGGGGTGTGGTGACCAGGCCGGCACCGGTGGCCTTGTGGCCGGTGGTCATGCCCCGGGTCCAGGACGGCAGCGGCCTCTCGCGGGGACGGTCCGGTGGGAGCGGCCGGAAGTCGGGCCGCGGGGTCACCACGGTCGGGACGTACGCCGGTGTGGTGCGGCCCAGGGTGATCCGGTGGCCCACCTCGCGTGCGTCGTGCGGGCGTTGTTCGGGCTGCTTGGCAAGCAGGTCGAGGATGACCCGGTCGAGGTACTCGGGGAGTTCGGCGCGGTGGCTGCGCGGCGGGCGGGGCGGGGTGTCGCGGTGGCCGACGAGGATCGCCCACGCGTCCTCCAGGTCGAACGGCGGTGCCCCGGTGGCGATCTCGTACAGCACGCACCCCAGGGAGTACAGGTCGCTGCGCTGGTCGACCTCGGAACCCCCAATCTGCTCCGGCGACATGTAGTGCGGGGTGCCCATCGCGATTCCGGTGCCGGTGAGCCGGGAGGTGAAGTCGACGTCGTGGCCGAGCCGGGCTATGCCGAAGTCGCAGATCTTCACGGTGCCGTCGGTGAGGCGGACGATGTTGGCGGGCTTCAGGTCGCGGTGCACCACGCCCTGCTGGTGGGTGTAGGCGAGGGCGGCGGCGACCTGGTCGGCGATCTCGATGACGTCGGCCACGGGCAGGGGGTGCTGTTTGTTGTCCTCCAGGAGCTGGCTGAGGTTGCGCCCCTCCAGGAGTTCCATCACCAGGTAGAGGACACCGTCGGACTCGCCGAAGTCATGGACGACGGTCACCCCGCGATGGCTGAGCGCGGCGGCCACCCGGGCCTCGCGCCGGAACCGCTCGCGCAGCACCCGGGTGAAGGTCTGGTCGTGCTGCCCGCCCAGCGGCTTGAGGCACTTCACGGCGACGTGCCGGCCCAGCGACTCGTCGCGGGCCCGCCACACCTCGCCCATGCCACCGCGCCCGATCAGGTCGAGCAGTCGGTACCGCCCCTGGATGAGCCTGCTGTCCCCCATCTCCCGCGACCGCCCCCGTCGAAGTTCGCCCCGCCTTCCCCTGACTCGTCCAGTATGGCGACCTGTCGTCCGAGTTTGTACGGGGCGGGCCGGGCGCCCGGTCCGAGCCGGTCCATCGCACGCAGGATGTGCTTGGGCGGGAGTTGCCAGCGCAGCCGTGCGGGTACACCGCGAAGCAGGGTGCCGGTGGCACGCAACCGCCGGGTGACGGTGGCGGGTTCGGGTGCTTCCCTGCCGTACAGCTCGTGGGCGTACGGCGGCAGGGCGGCGTACGCCAGCTGTGCCACGCGCCGCCACAGCACCTCCCGCGCCGGGACGAGAAGGGGGTGCGTCGGCGGCCGGAGCAGGAAGTCGTCCACCTCGCGGGCCTCGGGCGTGGCGGCGAGCTCCGGGAGCACCTTCTCGAAGTAGGCGCTCATCTCGGCCTGGTTCGCCGGTACGGCGTCGGGGTCGAGGCCCACCAGGCGGGCGCTGACCCGGTGTTCGGCGAGGTAGCGGTCCGCCTGCTCGTCGGTGAGGCGGAACCCGGAGCGGCGGGCGACGTGGAGGTAGGAGTCGATCTCGGCGCAGTGCACCCACAGCAGGAGTTCGGGTTCGTCGACGCCGTAGCGTTCACCGGTGTCGGGGTCGGTCGCGCCGAGCATCCGGTGGATCTTCCGGACCCGGGCTCCGGCCTTCTCGGCGGCCTCGGTGGTGCCGTAGGTCGTGGTGCCGACGAAGTCGGCGGTGCGCATCAGCCGGCCCCAGGCATCGCGCCGGCCGCTCTTTTGACGATCGAACGCAGTGGAGTTCTGCATGACACCGCGCACCGCGCGCGGGTGCAGGGCCTGGAGGTAGAGCGCGCGGACGCCGGCGACCCACATCATCGGGTCGCCGTGCATCTGCCAGGTCACGGACGAGGGACCGAACAACCCCGGGTCAGCCGTCATGTCGGCAGGCTAACGCCGTACCCGCGGCATACCCAGGCCGATCCACGAGATGATCTCCCGCTGGATCTCGTTGTTGCCGCCGCCGAAGGTGAAGATGACCGCCGAGCGGTAGCCGCGCTCCAGTTCGCCGTGCAGGACCTCTCCGGCCGAGCCCTCCTTCAGGGCGCCCGCCGCGGCGACGATCTCCATGAGCCACGCGTAGGCGTCCCGGCGGGCCTCGGAGCCGTACACCTTGACCGCGGAGGCGTCCTGCGGGGTGAGGGTGCCGTCCTGGACGGCGTTCACCATCCGCCAGTTGAGGAGCTTGAGGGCGTCGAGGCGGGTGTGGGTCCGGGCCAGGCCGCGGCGCACCCACGGCAGGTCGATCACCCGGCGGCCGTCGGTCAGCTTGGTCTCCATGGCCCAGCGCTGCACGTCGTGCAGGGCGCGGATCGCCATGGTGCCGTGGGCGGCGAGGGTGACGCGTTCGTGGTTGAGCTGGTTGGTGATCAGCCGCCAGCCCTGGTTCTCCTCGCCGACCCGGTGGGAGACGGGGACGCGGACGTTCTCGTAGTAGCTGGCCGTGGTGTCGTGCGAGGCGAGGGTGTTGATGACGGTGCACGAGTAGCCGGGGTCGGTGGTCGGCATCAGGAGCATGGTGATGCCCTTGTGCGGCGGGGCGTCGGGGTCGGTGCGGACGGCGAGCCAGACCCAGTCGGCGGTGTCGCCGTTGGTGGTCCAGATCTTGTGGCCGTTGACGACGTACGCGTCCCCGTCCCGTACCGCGCGCGTCTTGAGGGAGGCCAGGTCGGTGCCCGCGCCGGGCTCGCTGTAGCCGATCGCGAAGTCGATCTCACCGGAGAGGATCCGCGGCAGGAACCAGGACTTCTGCTCCTCGGTGCCGTACTGCATGATCGTCGGCCCCACGGTGTTGAGGGCCATCAGCGGCAGTGGTACTCCGGCCTGGGCGGCCTCGTCGAAGAAGATGAACTGTTCCATCGCGGTCAGGCCGCGGCCGCCGTACTCCTTGGGCCAGCCGACGCCGAGCCAGCCATCGGTGCCGAGGCGGCGGATGGTGTCGCGGTAGAAGCGCTTCTGGGCGTCCCGGTCGGTGAAGCGGGCGTGCGCGTTGTCGGGGACCAGGTCGGCGAAGTAGGCGCGCAGTTCGGTGCGCAGCCGCTGCTGCTCGGGTGTGTGGTCGAGATGCACGGCGCCTCCAGGCTTCCCGGGACCGGTCCTGACGGCGCACACCGTAGAACGTGTTCCAGAGATTGGGAACGGCCAGGAGGGGTATCTCCGGCGCGGCAGGGGCGTGCGCGGAGGGAGCAGCGTCCGGGGCCGGGACGGCGGCAGGCCGGCGGCGGGCCAGCGGCTGGCTCAGATCTGGGCGGGATGCAGGGCTGAGACCTGGGCCGGGGCGGGCTCAGACCAGGGTCGCCATGAAGTCCGTGCACGCCTGGGCGCACTCGCGGCACGCCTTGGCCGCGTCCTCGGCGCCGGTGTGCCGGTCCAGGACCTGCGCGCACTCCAGGCACACCGACCGGCACCACTCCAGCTGGACGCGGATGCCGGCCTCGTCGAGGTGGTTGTCCTCGGACAGCACCCGGCAGGTGGCGTCGCACACCTCGGCGCACATGATGCCCTTGCGGCGCAGGAGTTCCTGGTCCTCGGGCCCGTCGGGAGCGACCAGGCTCGCACGCAGCGCGCAGATCCGTGCGCACTCGGTGCAGGCCTGAGCACACGCGAAGCGGTCCTCGAGGAACTGGAAGAGCTCCTGCTGAGAAGTCGAAGTCGTCACCCGGGGCGGGTAGCCGGGCTCCGGGCGGCCAAACCCGGAGTTCTGGGCGGTTTCCCGGACTGCGGGGACGATCGTGTCGCTGTGTCGCTCGGAGGTCCGGGGGTACCCGCGTGACATGAACCAAGCCCTGAACAGCGAATGGATGGACCTGGCCGCGGGCCGGGGCGGCCTCGCGGCCGGAGTGATCGTGGCGGGTGTCGTGGTCGTGGCGGTGCTGATCGGCGCCTTCTTCCTGGGCTCCCGTGTCAGGCGCCGCGAGTCTCCTCCGCCCACGCCCGAGGAGCAGCCGAGGCTGCCCGAGGGCGGGCCGGTCCGTGAGGTCAGGGAGCACCGGGAGCCCGACGAGGTGCCCAGGAGCGACACCCGACTGACCCCGCACGAACTGCCCAACCACGGCAACAGCCCGACCCGGACCGGTTCGGGTGCCGACCGCCCGCGCTGGGACGAGGGCAGCAGCGGCTCGTTCGGCAGCGGCGGGCCGGGAGGCGGCTGAGGCCCACGGCCGTGTCGCGGGCCTTGTCGCGCCGGCCTTCCGGCAACCGTCGAACAAGAACACAGCTCCGCAACCCCTGGAGGCGGGCGCCCGGTCACTCACCGAGCCGGGCGGCCGCCTCCAGCAGCAGTGCGTGGACGAACGCCTGCGGAAGATTGCCGCGCAGCTGACGCTGGGCGATGTCGAACTCCTCGGCGTACAGCCCCGACGCCCCGCAGCCGCCCCTGTTGCGTTCGAACCAGCGGTACGCCTCGACGGTCCGGCCCTGCTGGTGCTCGGCCAGCGCCATGACGAACCCGCACAGCAGGAAGGCGCCCTCGGCCTCCTCCAGGGGGCGGTCGTCGTGGCGGAAGCGGTACAGGAAGTGGTCGTCGGCCAGTTCCCTGCGGCACGCGGCGAGGGTGGCCCGGGTGCGCGGATCGGCGGCGGGCAGCGCACCGCGTACGCCGGGCAGCAGCAGGGCGGCGTCCACGGAGGGGTCGTCGGGGGTGCGCTGCCAGTGGCCGTCAGGGTGCAGGCAGGTCCGCGCGGTGGCGTCGAGGAGCGTGTCGGCCAGGGAGGTGCAGGTCTCGGCGAGCGGATGGCGGGGCGCCGCCGCGGCCACGGCCCGCAGGCCCGCGACGCAGATGAGCCTGCTGTGGGTCCACATCCGTTCGCTCAGCTCCCAGATGCCCGCGTCGGGTTGGCGCCACTGGTCCGCCACGGCCCGCACGGCGATCTCCACGGCCTTCCAATGGCCCTCGTCCAGGCGCCCGTGGCGTTCGGCAGCAGCCAGGAGCAGCAGGGCCTCGCCGAAACAGTCCAGCTGGAACTGCTCGCGGACCTGGTTGCCGACCCGGTCGAAGCCGCCGGGGTAACCGGGCAGGTCGAGTGCGCGCTGGGACGGCACGGGGTCGCCGTGCACGGTGTAGGCGGGCACCAGGTGGGACCCGTCCGCGTGCAGGCGGGCGGTGACGAACCCGACGGCCTTGTCGAGGAGGCTGTGGTCGCCGACTGCGGCGGCGGCCTGGCCCGCGTAGCTCTGATCGCGGATCCACACGTACCGGTAGTCGTAGTTCCGGCCCTCCTCGGCACGCTCGGGCAGGCTGGTGGTGGCCGCCGCGACCATGCCGCCGCCCCGGGTGGTCAGGCCGCGCAGGACGGCGTACGCCCGGCGCGCGTCACGTGGGGCGACTGTGTCGTCGAGCGCGGGGACCGTCTCGCGCCAGGCGGCTTCGGTGGCGGCCCAGGCCCGCCCCGCCTCCGGTGCCTCGGCCGGGAGGGGGGACACCGCGCACTCCAGAACCAGGTCGTGCCGCTCGCCGGGCCTCAGCTCGATCTCCGCGGTCAGCCCCCGCTCCCCCAC
>NZ_RSAJ01000480.1 GCF_003933965.1 Streptomyces sp. RP5T | reverse complement strand
GTCGATACCGGTGACCACGGCGGGCCCGAGCGGGGCCTCCTCCTCCGCCAGGCCGCTGTCACGCAGCGCCCGGGAGACCAGCCGTACCGCTTCGGCCTCGGCCTGCAGCCGGTCGGGTGCCTCGACCTCGACCCGGGCGGCGAACATGCCGTCCTCCTCGGTGGTCAGGACGCTCAGCTCCTCGCTCTCCCCGAGCTCGGTGTTCCTGGGGTCCTGGGGCCGAAGCCGTCGTCCGATGTCCGAGCGGACGCTGTCGGGCACGCCCCGCAGGAACGTGCCGGGGACGGTGATGACATAGGTGGTCACGGGGACTCCTTTCTGACGTCCTACCCGGTTCCCCGTAAGGTCGATCGGAACCGGGGGGCGGAGGAAGGACTCCGGATGTGGACGAGGCGTGTGGTCCGAGGTGATTTTCTGGAACCGAACCTGCATGGTCACGCTCGTCGCGGGTAAACGCGGCCAGAACACCGGAATCCTGGGATGGGCGGACGATGACGACGTCGGTGAAGACCGGCACGGGCACGGCGGAGCGGGAGAGGGCGTGCCTCGCACAGGGCAGCCCCTGGCCCGGCCGTGCTCCGTGTGACACCGACGGCCTCCTGGCCGTCCCCCCTGGGCCCCGCGCGGAACCGACCAGGGAGTGAGACATCGGCTACGAGGATCCGGACTGCCGGGGCGGCCACAGAGCCCGCCCGGGGACCGGCCCACGGGTGGACGTGCTGTCCTACGGTCGTGGGCGCCGGGTGAAGATCGGAACATCGCTCTGACCGTGATCCCGCCGTCGTTCCGGGCGACGGCCGGTGACGAGCGACCTGTACGGAGTGGGGAGGCCGGGACGAGAGTGTTCTCGGGGACTGAGGCTGCCGAACTGGTGTCCACGGCGGCAGCCGGTGCCGGGACGGCGGCATGGGAGCACTGGGAGCCGTCGGTTCTCCTCGTGGAGGACGATCCCGGCGACGCGTTGCTCGTGGAGGAACTCGTCGTCGACAGCACCGTGAAGATGCGGCTGCGATGGGTGCGGTCCATGACCGAGGCCGCCGAGGCACTGGCCACCGAGACACCCGACTGCGTCCTGCTCGACCTGCACCTGCCGGACGCCCAGGGACTCGAAGCGCTCTCCCTGGTCAAGGGGCTGGCCGAGCAGGTCGCCATCGTGGTCCTCACCGGGCTCGCCGAGGAGCAGACCGGCCTGGCCGCGGTCGCGGCCGGCGCACAGGACTACCTGGTCAAGGGCCGGGTGGAGCCCGAGCTGTTCGGGCGGGCCGTGCGCTACGCGATCCAGCGCAAGCAGACCGAGCAGGCGGCGGTGGCCCTGCAGGCCGGCGCGCTCCAGGCACAGGAGAACGCCCGCCTGGAGCGCGGCCTGCTGCCCCGGCCCCTGCTGCGCGCCGAAGGCGTCCAGGTCGTGGCCCGCTACCGGCCCGGACGCGCGCAGACCCTGCTGGGCGGCGACTTCTACGACATCGTCCAGAGCGCCGACGGCACCCTCCACGCCCTCATCGGGGACGTCTCCGGGCACGGCCCCGACGAGGCGGCCCTGGGAGTCGCCCTGCGGATCGCCTGGCGCACCCTCGTCCTCAGCGGCATCACCGGCGCACAGCAGATGGCCCGCCTGGAGGAGCTGCTGATGGCCGAACGGGCCCGCGACGAGGTCTTCGCGACCCTCGTGACCCTGGCCGCCGTCCCCGGAGAGCAACAGGCCCACGTCGTACGCGCCGGCCACCACGGCCTGCTCCGGCGCACCGGGACGGACGTGGAGTGGGTGGAGGTACCCGGCGGACCCGCCCTGGGCATGGTCCCCGGCGGCGCGACGTGGCCGACGGCGGAGCTGCCCGTACCGGCGGGCACGTCGGTGGTGCTCTTCACCGACGGCCTCTTCGAGGGACATGTGAACCGGGGCACCGAACGCCTCGGCGAGGAAGGACTGCTGGCGCTGGCCCGGGAGGCGGCGCCACTGGAGCCGGAGCCCTTCGTGGACCGGCTGATAGAGAAGGCCGAGAGCCTCGCCGAGGCGCGGGGGGGCCTGGCCGACGACGTGGCTGTCGTCCATCTGAACTGGAACTGAGTGAGTGGGAGCACGGTGTCGGACCGCATGGTGAGACGAGGGACGGGCGCGGTGTGGAGCGGGCGCCGGCTGACGGTGCAGGGGTGGTTCTATCTGCTGCTGGCCCTCATGACGCTGCTGGTGGTGGTCGGCAGCGTGGTCGGCGCCACCCTGCTCGGCCGGACCGCGGAGGTGACCGACCAGCTCCTGCGGCGCGTCCAGCCCGCCCAGACCGAGGCGTACCGGCTCCAGGCGGCACTGGCCAACCAGGAGACGGGCGTGCGCGGTTACGCGATCGCCGCCGACCGGCAGTTCCTCACCCCGTACACCCAGGGCAAGCGGGACGAGGCGAGTTCGGCCGCCCGCTTGCGCCGGTTCCTCGCTGACCGGCCCGAACTGCTGGCGGATCTCAAGGCGATCGAGACCCAGGCCGGCGAATGGCGCCGCACCTACGCGGAACCCCTCGCGGCCTCGGTCACGCCCGGCCGGCCGAAGCCGCTGGACCAGCGGAAGGCCGACCAGGGCAAGAAGGAGTTCGACCGGCTGCGCGCCCTGTGGAGCCGGCAGAACGCCGACCTGGCGACGGCGGTGGACGAGGGCCGCTCCCATCTCACCCATGAACGCAACGTGCGCGATTCGATCCTGGCGGGCATGGTCGTGGCCTTCCTGCTGGCGGGCGTGGCCTGCGCGGTCCTGGTCCGGGTGCTGGTGACCCGCCCGCTGGCGGCACTGACCACCGCGTCCAGGCGGGTGGCGGGCGGCGACTTCTCGCACGTCATCACCGGCGTCGGCCCGGCCGATCTGACCGCGGTGGCCAATGCCGTCGAGGGCATGCGCTGGCATGTGGTGGCCGAACTCGAGGCGTCCCGCGCACACCAGCAGGAACTGGCCCGGCAGGCCGCCGACCTGGACGCCCAGGCCGAGGAACTGCGCCGCTCCAACGCGGAACTGGAGCAGTTCGCCTACGTCGCCTCGCACGATCTGCAGGAGCCGCTGCGCAAGGTCGCCTCGTTCTGCCAGCTGCTGGAGAAGCGTTACGGCGACGTCCTCGACGACCGCGGCCGGCAGTACGTCGACTTCGCCGTCGACGGGGCCCGGCGCATGCAGGTCCTCATCAACGACCTGCTGACCTTCTCCAGGGTCGGGCGGGTCAACGACGCCCGGGTGCCCGTCGGCCTCGACCAGGCGCTGGACAGGGCACTGGCCAACCTCGGGACGGCCGTCGAGGAGTCCGGCGCCCGCGTCGACCGCCCGGACCGGCTGCCCGAGGTCGTCGGGGACCCGACCCTGCTGGCCATGCTCTGGCAGAACCTGGTGGGCAACGCCCTGAAGTTCCGCCACCCCGACCGCGCCCCGCACGTGTCCATCGCCTGCGGCACGGACCCCGAGGAGCCCGACAGCCTGCTCGTGTCCGTCACGGACAACGGCATCGGCATCCCCGAGCAGTTCACGGAGAAGGTCTTCGTCATCTTCCAGCGGCTGCACGGCCGGGACGCCTACGGTGGTACGGGCATCGGTCTCGCACTGTGCAAGAAGATCGTGGAGCAACATGGTGGCAAGATCTGGATCGACACCACCCACACGGACGGCACGCGATTCTGCTTCACCCTTCCGTCCCTCGCCGAGAGCCCGGAGGCGTCCGGAATCGGCACCGAGGAAAAGGTTCTGACATGACCACCCCCGCCGCCAGCCCCATTGACGTGCTCCTCGTCGAGGACGACCCCGGCGACGAGCTGATGACCCGTGAGGCGTTCGAGGACAACAAGATCGGCAACACGCTCCACGTGGTCCGGGACGGCGAGGAGGCGCTGGACTTCCTCTACCGGCGCGGCGACCACACCGAGGCTCCGCAGCCCGATCTCATCCTGCTGGACCTCAACCTCCCCAAGTACGACGGCCGTCAGGTCCTGGAGAAGATCAAGTCCGACCCGGAGCTGGCCCACATCCCGGTCGTCGTCCTCACCACCTCCGCGGCCGAGGAGGACATCCTGCGCAGCTACAAGCTGCACGCCAACGCGTACGTCACCAAGCCGGTGGACCTGGACCAGTTCATCGCCGCGGTCCGTCAGATCGACGACTTCTTCGTCCAGGTCGTCCGTCTGCCGCGCCACTTCTGACCTCCCGCCCGGCCGCGGGCGGGAGAGGAACCGTCCCCGGCCCGTCCGGTCGGCGACGGGACCTCATCCGCGCTCGCGGAGGTACGCCTCCAGCCCCGCTGCCCCGGCCAGCATCGCCCGGCCGCGGGCGGAGAGCCGGCCGTGCCAGTCGCGCAGCGTGTCCTCCAGCGGCTCCAGTCCGCCGGCCTCCCGCACCTGGGCGATCAGCGGGGCGATCTGCTCCAGCGGATGGCCGCCCCGCCGCAGCTGACGGGTCAGCCGTGCCTCCCGTACGGCGGCCTCGTCGTAGACGCGATATCCGGTCAGCGGGTCACGCCGCGGCCGCACCAGCCCGGCGCGCTCCCATGCGCGCAGCGTCGCGGGCCCGATCCCCAGACTGCCGGCCAGGGGCCCGATGAACCTGCCGCCACCCCCTGTTCCGCGGACCGCCTCGGCCACCGCGGAGGGGTCCAGGTCGCGCAGGGCCCGCTCCACGGCCTGGAGGGTGCGCCGGTCGTCGAGGAGCTCGGCGTGGCTCTCGTCGATGAGACGGAACGCGTCCTCGTCCGCGCCCTCGTTCACCGCTCGCATGACCGCCGAGGCCGTCCGGTGGCCGTGGCCGGGCAGCAGGGCGAGGAACGCGCGCAGGGCTCCGGCGTGCAGGGGCGTGTAGACGCGGTAGCCGTGAGGCGTCCGGGCGGCGGGCGGAAGGATGCCGGCCTCCTCGTAGTTGCGCACCGCCTGGGTGGACAGCCCGTGTCCGCGCGCCAGGTCCACCGGCCGTAGACGCCGCTCGGTTTGAAGCTTTTTCCCCACGGCGGTGACCATATCGCGGAAAAGTCTCCACCGAAGGTTCAACGATAGCGTTGAAGGCATGGCGACCGACATCAAGGACACCGCCCATGCCGTCGACGCTGCCGCCCTCATGGGGCTGCTCCCGTCCCGGCCCCGGCTGCTCGCCCTGGGCGAGCCCACGCACGGTGAGGACACGCTGCTCGACCTGCGCAACGAGCTCTTCCGGCAGCTCGTGGAGCAGGACGGCTACCGCACGATCGCGCTGGAGAGCGACTGCCTCAGGGGCCTGACGGTGGACGACTACGTCACCTCGGGGACAGGCACCCTCGACGAGGTCATGGAGCACGGCTTCAGCCACGGCTGGGGGGCCTCCACGGCCAACCGCGAACTCGTGCGCTGGATGCGCGCCCACAACGACGGCCTGCCCGCGTCCGAGCGGGTCCGCTTCGCCGGTTTCGACGGCCCGCTGGAGATCACCGGCGCGGAGAGCCCCCGCCAGGCCCTCACCACGCTCCACGGCCACCTCGCGGACCACGTGGACGAGAACCTGCTCCCGTGCGGCGCGCGGACGCTCGACCACCTGCTGGGCGACGACGAGCGCTGGACCGACCCCGCCGTGATGACGGATCCTGCCCGGTCGGTGGGTCGGTCGGCCGAGGCGGACCGGCTGCGGCTGCTGGCCGACGAACTGGTGACACTGCTGGACGCGCAGACCCCCCACCTCATCGCGGCGACCTCGCGGGACGTCTGGGAACGCGCCTGCCTGTACGGCCGTACGGCGACCGGTCTGCTGCGCTACCACCACGCGACGGCGGACACCTCACCGGCCCGCATGACCCGCCTGTGCGCGCTGCGCGACGCGATGATGGCCCACAACCTCCTCGCCCTCGCCGCCCGGGGCCCGGTCCTCGTCCATGCCCACAACTCCCATCTGCAGCGCGAGCAGAGCTCGATGCGGATGTGGGAGGGGCGGGTGGAGTGGTGGAGCGCCGGCGCGCTGGTGAGCGCCCGGCTCGGTGAGGAGTACGCCTTCGTGGCCACAGCCCTCGGCACGATCCGTCATCAGGGCGTGGACACACCGCCGAAGGGCACCGTCGAGGGTCTCTTGTACGAACTCCCGCAGGACCACTGCCTCTTCGACTCCCGGCGCCTGGCCCTCGCGCTCGGCGACACACCGCCGGAGCCGCGCGTGTCCCCGTGGTTCGGCTACGCCCCGCTCGACCCGGGCCATCTGGCGGGCCTCGACGGCCTCGTCTTCGTAAAGGACGTCCCGCCGAGCTAGCCGCCGCCGTCTCCCGGTCGGTCGAACTTCCGTATCACTGACCGTCGTTCGTTCGAACCTACGAAGTTCTCGCGCAGTGGGTTACTGATCGCCTCCCGCACTGGTAGGAAACGTTCCTAACAATCAGGTCCGGACCAACTCTCCACCCCCCACCTCCCCTTGGAGCC
>NZ_RSAJ01000047.1 GCF_003933965.1 Streptomyces sp. RP5T | reverse complement strand
GCCCTGCCGAAGCAGGAGCCCGGCCGGCGCCCGGCCCGCTCGCTCAAGTACGCCCCGCGCGTGGACGGTTCGGTCGACGCGAAGAACGGCAGGTTCACCCTCACCTTCGCCTCCGGCGCCCAGGCCGCCGCCGCCTTCCTGGTGACCTCCGGCAACCGCACGGACGGGCCCTGGAGTTACACCACCGAGGCCGGCAAGAGCGTCGCGGACACCTGGAACTCGGCGTACTCCAAGGGCTCGTACGACCTGAGCGTGCACGGTCCGGCGGGCTTCCTGCGCGTCTTCAAGGGGCCGAACGGGAGCGCCGGTCCCGAGGTCACCGCCCGCCACACCGGCGACGACGTCGAGCTCACCTTCACCAACAAGGGATCGGGGACGGCCCGTCTGAAGGTGGCGAACGGCTACGGCGGCCCCGCACGGACCTTCACCGTGCGGGCCGGCGCCACCGTCCGGCACACCTTCGGCCTCGCCAAGAGCCGTCGCTGGTACGACCTCACGGTCACGTCCGACGCCGAGCCGGCGTTCCTCAGGCGATTTGCCGGACATGTCGAGAACGGGCGTCCGGGGGTGAGCGACCCCGCCGTCATCAGCAGGTAAAGCCGCCCGGGGGGCCGTCGTCCACCTGGCCGGATCGCCGTGGTCCCGGGGTAGTGTGCCCCGGTGACCACGCATTCGAACACACCTGCAGGCTGGTATCCCGATCCGCACGGAGCTGCCCGGACTCTCCGTTACTGGGACGGGGCGCAGTGGACCCAGCACACCCACCAGGACCAGCAGGGGGCGGGACAGGCCCAGGCCGTGCAGGCCCCGCCGGTCCAGCAGGCGCCGCAGATACCCCAGCAGTCGGCCGGCCCCGACCCGCGCGTGCAGCGTCAGGTGCAGCAGCAGGCCGGGGTCAGCGGGGGCGGTGCGGGCGGCGGCACGCTGTTCACCGAGCCGGTGCTCGTGGTGAACCAGAAGGCCAAGCTGATCGAGCTGACCAACGAGTACAAGGTCATGGACCAGCACGGCAACCAGCTCGGCGCCGTCAGCCAGGTCGGGCAGAGCGCCTTCCGGAAGATCGTGCGGTTCTTCTACAGCATCGACCAGTTCATGAAGATCAAGCTGGAGATCCGCGACGCCCACGGGCAGCCGGTCATGCTGCTGACCCGGCCGGGGAAGATCTTCAAGTCGCGGGTGATCGTGGAGCGTCCGGACGGTTCGCCGGTCGGTGAGATCGTCCAGCAGAACATGATAGGGAAGATCAACTTCGCGCTGATGGTCAATGGGCAGCAGGTCGGCGCGATCAAGGCGGAGAACTGGCGGGCCTGGAACTTCGCGATCGTCGACCACACCGAGAACGAGGTCGCCCGGATCACCAAGACGTGGGAGGGGCTCGCCAAGACGATGTTCACCACCGCGGACAACTACGTGCTCCAGATCCACTACCAGCTGCCCGAGCCGCTGCTGAGCCTGGTCGTCGCCACCGCCCTGACGGTGGACACGGCACTGAAGCAGGACGCCCGCGGGTTCGGCTGAGCCGCCCTACAGCGGTGTGAGGTGCCCCGGCTCCGACTGCCGGGGCGCCGTCATGTCCCGCAGTGCCCTTTCCACGGACGCGGTCGACGGTTCGAGAGCCAGGACCGCCGCCACGGGATGGTCCTCGTCGACCGGTGCCGCGGGCGTCCGGGTCAGCAGCACCACACCCCGAGCGGCCAGGCCCGCGCCCGCCAGGGCGAGCAGCACGCCCGCCGCGCCGCCCCGCAGACTCTCGCCCAGCAGGGACAGGCCGATCACCGCGGCGGCCACCGGGTTGGCCAGGGTCACCACCGCCAGCGGGGCGCCCAGGCCGTCACGGTAGGCGGTCTGGGAGAGCAGCAGTCCGCCCGCGGCGAAGGCCGCGACGAGCAGGGCCACGCCGATCACCTGGACGCTGAGCAGTGACCCGGAGCGGTCCGTCGCGGCCACCGTCACGGTCTGGGTGAGCGCCGAGGCGACCCCCGACGCCACCCCGGACGCCGACGCGTGCCGTATGCCCGGCCGGGCGCCGGGACGGGCCAGCAGACCGACCAGGGCCGCCGTCACCCCCGCCACCGCCAGCGCCTCGGACGTGCTGAGCACCTTGCCGGGCTCGGACCCCGACGCCGCCACCAGGATCGCGGCGAGACCGGCCAGGGTGAAGGCGGTGCCCCGCCACTCCGTCACGCTCACCCGGCGCCCCGCGATCCGCGCGCCCAGTGGTACCGCGGCGACCAGAGTGAGGGCGCCGAGCGGCTGGACCACGGTCAGGGGGCCGTACTTGAGGGCGACGACGTGCAGCAGGGCGGCGGCCGCGTTGAGCCCGACCGACCCCCACCAGGCGCCCGAGGTCAGCATCCGCAGCACACCGGAGCCGGGGTCGCGGGAGGCGAGGCGCTCCTGGGCGACGGCGGCGGCCGCGTAGGCGACGGACGAGAGCAGGGACAGGGCGAGGGCGAGCAGGGTGGCGTTCATCGGGCCGCTCCGACCAGGACGTTCTTCTCGGGCTCGGCGGCGGGCCCGGCCGGGGCGAGCCTCTCCCGCGCCCGGCCCGCGGTGGTGGCCGTGCGCCGCGGTAGGTCGACGACCGCGAGCGCGATGCCGAGCAGGGCCGTCGCCACGATCACGTCCATCCAGTAGTGGTTCGCGGTGCCGACGATGACGACCAGGGTGACCAGCGGGTGCAGCAGCCACAGCGGGCGCCACCGCGAGCGGGTCGCCACGATCAGGCCGATCGCCACCATCAGGGCCCAGCCGAAGTGCAGCGAGGGCATCGCGGCGAACTGGTTGGAGAGGGAGTCGGTCTGCGGCGGGCCGTAGACCGAGGGGCCGTAGACCTTCGCGGTGTCGACCAGTCCGGCCGCCGCGAGCATCCGCGGCGGGGCCAGCGGGAAGGCGAGGTGCAGCACCAGGGCGGCGCCGGTGACGGTGGCCAGGACGCGCCGGGCCCAGACGTAGTGGGCGGGACGCCGCAGGTACAGCCAGACCAGGAAGGCGACCGTGGCCGGGAAGTGGACGGTCGCGTAGTAGGTGTTGGCGAGGTGCGCGAGGGTGTCGCCGTGCAGCAGCAGTGCCTGGACCGAGCCTTCTTCGGGCAGGTGCAGGGTCCGTTCCCAGTCCCATACGCGACCGGCGTTGCGGTAGGCCTCGGTGGTGTGGCCCGTGACCAGTTGCCGGCCGAACTTGTAGACGAGGAAGAGTCCTACGACGAGCAGGAGCTCACGGACGAGCGGCGGCCGCGCTGTGGCGCTCGGCCCCGCTTCTGAAGGCTCGGTGCGGGCATTCATTCCCCCGGCCCTTTCGCTGGCGGTGGTGCTGGTACGGATTCCGGGCAAGGGGGTGACCCGTCCGGACTCCGGAACTCATCGATACGGCTTCGTACCGATACGCCAGTGTACCGATACGCTCGGGTACCGGTACACTGGCGTATCGATTGACATACGACACACTGGAAACCGGGAATGAAACGCGGCGGCCGCGCAGCAGCCCGGCCGCCGGAGCGAGGGAAGGGAAGAGCTGATGACGTCGCAGGCCGCGGACGGACCGGAGACGGTCGCCGCCTCGCGCCGCTCCAAGATCACGCCCGAGCGTGAGCAGGAGTTCTTCGACGCCGTGCTCGAACAGGTCCGCGAATGCGGATACGAAGCCGTGACCATGGAGGGCGTCGCCGCCAGCACCCGGTGCAGCAAGTCCACCCTCTACCGGCAGTGGAAGACCAAGCCCCAGTTCGTGGTGGCCGCCCTGCGCTCCCGCCGCAGGTCGAAGTTCGACGGGATCGACACCGGATCGCTCGCCGAGGACCTGCGGGAGGCCGCCCGGGCCGCGGGCCGGTGGTCGACGCAGGACACCAAGCTCCTCCAGGCGCTCGGCCATGCCGTCACCCAGGACGCCGAGCTCGCGCAGGCCCTGCGCGAGGCGCTGATCGACCCGGAGATCGCCGCCCTGCGGCACATCCTCCAGCGAGGGGTCGACCGGGGTGAGATCGCCGACGGGCACCCGGCGCTGGAGTACATCCCCGCCCAGATGTTCGGCGTCATCCGTGCCCGACCGGTCATCGAAGGGGAGTACGCCGACCCGGACTACCTGGTCCGCTTCGTCGAGGCCGCCGTACTGCCGGCACTCGGCCTGACCTGAGACCCAGGCCGCCGTCCACGGGATGACTGGACGGTGACCTGCTCGCGCCGCACCGTGGGGACGGGGGCGGCGCGCACCCCCCGGCCGGGTGGGGTTCCTCCTGAGCGGGGAGGCGCTCCACCCGGCCGACCGGTGTCCGGGGGCCGGCCGTCAGACGTGCTGGCCGCTGCCGCCGCCCGTCGACACCTTGATCCCCTTGGTGATGTCGTCGATCACGGTCTGGCCCTCCTCGACGTCGACACCGAAGCGCACCACGACGATCTGCTGCGGGTTCGCCGGGGACGGGAAGGCCAGGGACTCGACATAGCCGTCGGAGCCCTTGCTGGTGACCGCCTTCCAGCGGACCCGGTAGCCCTTCTGTCCGGCCACGGTCACGGCCCCGGACTCCAGCACGTCGTGCGAGGTGATCGAACCGTAGGTCTTGCCGCCGTAGGACTGCTCGGCGTTCGCCCCGATGTCGGCCTTGGCGACCGCCTCGGCCGTGCTGCCCTTGGTGCCGAGCGCCAGGGCGGGCGCCGAGTAGGCACCGCCCTTCGTGCACTTCTCCGAGGTGTCGCCGGGGCAGGCGTAGGAGTCGTTCGAGGTCACGGACGCGCCGACCTGGATCTCCTGGCCGTACCAGTCGTCCGGGACGGGCAGGCTGATCCCGTCGATGGAGTCGGTCACCGAACCGCTCTCGATCCTCGGCGCCTCGGACCCCCGCGGCGAGGGGGAGGCGCCTTCGGAACCGCCGTCACCGCCGCCGTCACCGCCTCCGTCGCCGCCGAAGGGACCACCCCGGCCCCCCGTGCCGCCGGGGCCGCCCTGGCCGCCCGGGCCCTGGGAGTTGGAGGTGCCGCCGTCGCCGCTGCCGCTGTCGGCCAGTGCGTACACCCCCACGCCTATGCTCGCCAGCACCACGACCGCGGCCGCCACGGCTATGCCCGTACGACCGCGCCGCGACCCGCCCGGCGGCCCGGCGGGGTACGGCGGATAGCCCGGGTACGGCCCGGCGTCCCCGGGGCTCGCGACCTGTTCCGGGGGACCCCATGCGGCGGCCGATCCGGCGGGCCGGGTCCGCTCGGTCCACGCCTTGCCGTCCCACCAGCGCTCGGCGGCGGGACCGTCACTTGTCTGCCCGGGGTCGGGGTACCACCCGGGGGGAGTCTCCTGCGTCATGTCCCCACCGTATGAGCACTCGGTGAAAGAGGGATGAGAGGGGGCGGCCTGGATCCAGTGAAGGACGTACACAGCCGCGGTGGTGGCGAGGTGGGCGGCGGTGACAAGGGCGTTGCCCACCACCCGGGCAGAAGCGGGCGCCGCCGACCGCGCACCGGGCACCTTCGCTCCGCCGCCGGTCACTCCCGCACGGGCCCGGGAACGAGAGGCGTGCACCCATGGGATCGCCGTCTCCTTGTCATCCCCGGGCCATTACTGACTGTTGGTCAGGTTTGTCGACGGCAGGTCAGGGGCATAGCGCGTCGCCTCCCTGTACCGCAGGTCACCCGTCGAGGCAACAGGTACCCCGACCGTCCTCCGCTCGCGCACCGGGACGGCTACGCTCGAGATCTGTACGTCGTTCGGGCGACTTGGGGAGGTAGCGGGATGACGGAGGTACGGCCCTTTGCGGCCGCCCCGGCCTCGCTGTGGGAGCGCGACGAGGAACTCGCCGCCGTGGAGGCGGTGATCGACTCCCTGTGCGCGGGCCGCACGTCCTCGGGCAGCGTGCTGCTGATCCGCGGCGAGGCGGGCTTCGGCAAGACCGCCCTGCTGAACGCGACGCGCCGCCTCGCCGAGGCGCGCGGCTGCACCGTCTGGTCGGCGCGCGGCGGCGAGACCCTCAGGTCCGTCCCCTTCAACGTCGTACGCCAACTCCTCCAGCCGGCCCTCCTGTCGCTGATGCCCGAGGAGGCCCGGGAGTACCTCGGCGACTGGTACGACATCGCCGGCCCCGCCCTCGGCATCGCGGACCCCGGCGAGCGCCAGGCCGATCCGCAGGGCGTGTGCGACGGACTGGTCGCCGCGGTGCGCCGGCTGGCCCGCCGGGACTGGCCGCTGGTGCTGATGGTCGACGACGCCCACTGGGCCGACCAGGAGACCCTGCGCTGGCTCGCCGCCTTCGCGGAGCGCCTGGACGACCTGTCCGTCCTGGTCGTGGTGGCCCGGCGCCCCGGCGAGGCCACCACCGAGAGCGCCCAGCTCCTGGAGGCCGTGGCCGGCGCCGCGGGCCACCCCGTCACCAGCCTGAGCGCCCTCACCCCGGAAGCCACCGCGGGCCTGACCCGCGCCACCCTGGGCGGGCACGCGGACGCCCCCTTCTGCCGCGAGGTGTGGGCGGTCACCGGCGGCAACCCGTACGAGACCGTCGAGCTCCTCGCCAAGGTCCGCGACAGCGAGATGGAGCCCAGCGAGGCCTCGGCGAGCGAACTGCGCGAGCTGAACCGCTCGGCCCGCGGCGGCGGACTCGTCGCCCGCCTGGAGGAACTCGGCATCGACGCCACCCGGTTCGCGTGGGCGGCCGCGATCCTCGGCACCGACATCTCCGTCGGCCTGGTGGCCAAACTCGCCACCCTGAAGCCGGACAAGGCGACGCTGTGCGCCGAACTCCTGCGCAACGCCCGCATCCTGACCGACTCCGGATCGGCCGACGGCGAGCTGGAGTTCGTGCACCCGCTGATCGCCACCGCCGTCTACGACTCCATTCCCGACGCCCTGCGCACCGCCATGCACGGCATCGCCGCCCAGCTCGTCACCGACTCCGGTCTCGGCGCCGCGGCCGCCTCCCGGCACCTGCTCCAGGTCCACCCGGACGGCGACGAGGAACTCGTCGAGCAACTGCGCGAGGCCGCCCGCGAGCACCTCCTCGTCGGCGCTCCCGACGCCGCCCGCCGCTGCCTGGAGCGCGCCCTGCTGGAGCCCCCGGAACCCGAGGTGCACGCGCGCGTGCTCTTCGAACTGGGCTGCGCCACCCTGCTGACCGCCCCCGCCCGGACCATAGGCCACCTCCAGACCGCGCTCGCCATGCCGGGCCTGGAGGGCGCCGCCCGGGTGGACGCCGTGATCCGCCTGTCCCAGGCGCTCATGCACAACAACCAGCTGGAGGAGGCGGTCCGTACGGTCGAGGCGGAGGCCGCCCGGCACGAGGAGGGCCCGGCCCGACTCCGTCTCCAGGCCGTGCAGTACACCTGGGAGGGGCTCTACCCCGGCGAGGCCACCTCCCCGGGCCGCTCCGAGCGCCTCGCCGCCCTGGCAGACACCTGCACCGGCCGGGACAACTCCGAGCGGGCCCTGCTCATCCTGCGCGGCTTCGACGCGATGGCCCGCGGCGAGAGTGCCGACGAGATCGCCGAGGTCTGCGACCGCGCCCTCGTCAACGGACGCCTCGCGCCCGGCCTCGGCTGGACCGACACCGAGTGGGGCCTCGAACTGCCGCTGATGCTGGCCAGCGCGTACGCCTTCACGGACCGGCTCGACCGCGCCGAGACCCTGTACACCGACGCGCTGCGCACCTACGAGTCGGCCGGCTGGAGCGGCGGCCACCTCGCGCTCGCCCATGCCTACGTCGGTCTCAACCACCGCCGGCGCGGCCGGCTCAGGGAGGCGGAGACCAGCCTGCGCGAGTCGCTGCGGCTCGCCGAGCGGGTGGGGCGCGGACTGCCGCTGTACTGGTCGGCGACCTGCAACCTCGTGGACACGCTGCTGGCGCGTGGGCATGTCGAGGAGGCGTGGGTGATCGCCGAGCAGTACGGGTTCGCGCCGCCGTATCCCTCCACGATCGTGCTGCCCGATCCGCGGTCCGTGCGGGGGCGGCTGCTGCTGGCCGTCGGCAGGACCAAGGACGGGATCAACGAACTGGACGCCGCGGAGAAAGCGGCCGCGGTGCGGGGGCACCACAATCCGGTGCTGGTGCCGTGGGCGGTCGATCTCGCGCGGGCACTCGCCGTCGAGGACCCGGTGCGGGCCGCCCAGCTGGCCACGGAGGTCCGCCGGCACGCCGAGCGCCTCGGCACGGACACGGCGATAGGTGAGGCGCTGCGGTGCGCGGCCGCGCTGGAGACCGGGCAGCGGGCGGTCCGGCTCGCCGCGCAGGCCGTCGCGTATCTGGAGGCCTCGCCCTGCCAGTACGAGCACGCGGCGGCCCGGGTCGAGTACGGCATCGCGGCGCGGTCCGTGGCCGAGCTCAACCGGGGGCTGGCGCTCGCGCGTTCGTGCGGGGCGGACGGCTTGGCGACGCAGGCCAGGGAGGTGCTGGAGACGGGGCGCGGACTGCGCTGACGCGGCCCCTTCAGGCCGCCGTCAGCTGGTCGGTGACGGCCCTGAGGCGCTTCTGCGTCTCCTTGTCGTACGTCCCCTCGTGCGCCCGCGCGGGACGCGTCCCGTCGAACCAGCCGCCCGTCCCCAGGTCCCCGGTGGCCAGGGCCAGCACTCCGGGAGCCCCGTCCGCGACCGTCGACCACGGGGCGACGCCGCCCTCGCGGACCATCGCCGTGTCCATGAAGGTCGCCGGGTGCAGGGCGTTGACCGCGACTCCCGTGCCCGCCAACTCCTCGGCCAGGGCGAAGGTGTGGGCCGCCAGGGCGAACTTGGCACGGCGGTAGGCGGCGAAGCCCGCGTAGCCGCGGGTGAACTCGGGGTCGTCGAAGTCGACCGGCTCCTGGCCCGCCGAGCCCACGTTGACGATGCGGGCCGGGGTGTTCGCCCGCAGCACCGGAAGCAGGGACCGGGTCAGTACCACCGGCGCCAAGTAGTTGACCGCCAGCCGCAGTTCGTGCCCGTCCGCGCTCACCTCCCGGCCCGTGCCGGGCGAACCCGCGCCCACACCCGCGTTGTTGATCAGGACGTCGAGCTCGGGACGGGCGTCGGCGACCCGCGCGCCCAGCTCGCGCACCTCGGTCAAGGAGGCCAGGTCGGCCACGAAGCCCTCGGCCTCCCCCTCGGTCCGCAGTTCTGCCACCAGGCTCCTGGTGCGGCCCGCGTCACGGCCGTGGGCGAGGACGAGGTGGCCGGAGCGGACCAGTTCGAAGGCGACGTGACGGCCGAGCCCGGAGGTCGCGCCGGTGATCAGGATGGTCGACATGCCCGCACGGTAGGCACACCGCCGTACCGTGTGCCTGCCCCTGCCGGGGTCAGTCTTCCGCCTCCTCCGCCAGCACCCGCTGGGCCGTGGCGAACGCCGAGTTCGCCGCCGGGACCCCGCAGTACACGGCGGTCTGCAGCAGTACGGCTCCGATCTCCTCCGGCGTGAGTCCGTTGCGCCGCGCCGCCCGCACATGCATGGCCAGCTCGTCGTAGTGGCCGTGCGCGACCAGCGCCGTCAGCGTGATCAGGCTGCGCTCGCGGCGGCTGAGCGTGGGGTCGGTCCAGATCTCGCCCCACGCGTACCGTGAGATGAAGTCCTGGAAGCGGGCGGTGAACGGCGTCTGCCGGGCCTGCGCCCGGTCCACGTGCGTGTCCCCGAGCACCTCGCGCCGCACCTCCATGCCCCGCCCGGCGCCTCCGTCGAGATGGGTGCGCACTGCGGTGAGGACGGCTTCCGGGCACTGGGCCGGGGCCAGGTGGGAGGCTCCCGGGAGTTCGACGAGTGTGGCGCGCGGCACCGCGTCGGCGATCTCCCGCAGATGGGGCGGCGGGGTCGCCGGGTCCTCGCGGCCGGCGATCAGCAGGGTCGGGGCGAGGATCCCGGCCAGCCGGTCGCGCAGGTCGAAGGAGGCGAGGGCGTCGCAGCAGGCCGCGTACGCCTCCGCGGCCGCCTCGGCATGGTCCCGCAGGAGCTCCGGCACGCTGAAGCCACCAGCGAACCAGCGGGAGTTCGCACTCTCCAGCAACCACTCCATCCCCTCCCGGCGGACCCGCTCGGCCCGCTCCTCCCACGGCCTGCTGCCGTTGAAGTGGGCCGAGGAGCAGATCACCGCCAGCGAGGTGACGCGCTCCGGGTGGTGCACCGCCAGGTGCAGGCCGACCGCGCCCCCGAGCGACACGCCCGCGTACGCGAACCGTTCGACGCCGAGCGAGTCGGCGAGCGCCAGCACCAGGTCGGCGAGATCACCGACGGTGGCCCCGGGGCCGATCAGGTCGGCGGCCGAACCGCCGTGCCCGGGCAGGTCCCAGCGGATCACCCGGTGGGTGAGGGACAGCTCCGGCGCCACCTTGTCCCACAGGGCGTACGACGTCCCGAGCGACGGCCCGAGCAGCAGCGGGGGAGCGGAGGCGGGCCCCTCGGCACGGTGGTTGAGGAGTCGGTCGGTCAACGTCGCTCCAGAGCACGGTCGGTGAGAGCACCGGCGGAGCCGGTGTATCGGGCGGGGTCGGTGATCTCTTCGAGGTCGATGTTCTTCAACTCGGGCTCCCGGGACAGGAGTTCACCGAGCGAGACTCCTTCGGTCCAGGTCCGCCCGGCGAGTTCCGTCAGCAGTGCCTTGGCGCGGGCCCGGCCCAGCACGGGTGCCAGCTCGGCGGACAGCCGCTCGGAGACGATCAGTCCGTGGGTGAGGTCGAGGTGGTCCCGCATGGTGTCCGGGTGGACCCGGAGCCCCTCGACCAGTTCGGCGGCGTCCCGAGCCGCTCCGCCGACCAGCCGCAGCAGGTCCCTGAGCGGCTCCCACTCGGCGTGCCAGGCGCCGGCCGGCCGCTCGTCCTCGGCGGCCAGCGAGCCGTACAGCGTGGCCGCGAGCTGCGGTGCGCGCCGGGCGGCGGCGGCGATCAGCGTGGACCGTACGGGGTTCGCCTTGTGCGGCATGGCCGAGGAACCGCCCCCGCCGCCCTCCGCCACCTCGGCGATCTCGGTGCGGCCGAGCACCAGCACATCCGCGGCGATCTTGCCCAGGGCGCCGGCGGTGAAGGCGAGACATCCGGCGAGGTCGGCGACGGGCGTGCGCAGGGTGTGCCAGGGGAGCGCCGGTTCCCGGAGCCCGAGCTCCGCGGCGAACGCCTCCGTGAGGGCCCGGGTGTCCTCGGCGCCGTACACGGTGAAGGCGGCCAGCGTCCCGGCCGCGCCGCCTAGTTGGACGGGCAGGGAGTCCCGTACGGCGGTGACCCGGTCCCGCGCGTCCAGGGCCAGCGACCGCCACCCGGCCGCTTTGAGGCCGAACGTGGTCGGAACGGCGTGCTGGGTGAGCGTCCGGCCGGGCATCGCCGTGTCGCGGTGCTCGGCGGCCAGTCGGGCCAGCGCCTGCTGGACCCGGTCGAGGTCGGCGAGGACGAGGTGCAGCGTGCGGGAGGCGACCAGCATCGCCGCCGTGTCCAGGATGTCCTGGCTGGTGGCACCCCGGTGCACGTACGGGCCGTGTTCCTCCCCGGCCGCCGACGTGAGATCGGCGACCAGCGGGATGACGGGGTTGCCGCCGCCGCGCGCACGGTCGGCGAGGGACCGTACGTCGAAGCGGGCCGCGTCGGCCGCCTCGGTGACCGCGTCCGCCGCCTGCCGCGGGGCGAGCCCCAGACGGGCCTGCGCACGGGTCAGTGCGGCCTCCGCGTCCAGCAGCGCCTGGAGGTGGGCGCCGTCGGAGGTCGCCGCGGCGGCGGGGGAGCCCGCCCACCCGGGGGCGAGCAGACCGGTGTCCGGATCGGGAGAATTCACTGGAACTCCAGGAAGACCGTTTCGCCTTCGCCCTGAAGGCGGATGTCGAAACGGTAGGTGCCCTCGCCCTGCCGGTGCGCGATCAGCGTGTCGCGCCGCTCCTCGGGCACCCGGGCCAGCAGCGGGTCGGCGGTCAGGGCCGCCTCGTCGTCCGGCAGGTAGATCCGCGTGTACAGGTGCACGAGCAGCCCGCGCGCGAAGACGCACACGCTGATGTACGGGGCGCTGCGCCCGCGCGCGCCCGGCCGCAGCGTCCGCGCGGTCCAGTGGCCGTTGGCGTCGGTCTGGATCCGGCCCCAGCCGGTGAACTCCACGCCGTTGCGGCCGAGGTAGCCCCCGCTCGCGGGGTCGCGCCGGATCGAGCCGTCGACCTGGGGGACGTTGCCGTCCGGGTCGGCGCTCCACAGCTCCACGAAGGCGTCGGGCAGCGGATCTCCCGCGCCGTCGGTGACGTAGCCCTGGAGGGTGATGGTGTCCGGGTGGCCCACGGGTGCGATGTCGCCGCCGCCGGGGAAGGGAAGGGCGTGGCCGTAGAAGGGGCCGACCGTGTGCGACGGGGTCGGCAGCACGGTCTCCGGACGGCTGGGGTCGATCTTCGTCATGGCTGGTCAGCGTCCTTCTTCGATCCAGGTGGCCTGCGGTCCGTCGAGCACGATGTCCCAGTGGTAGCCCATCGAGAACTCCGGTACGGACAGGCTGTGGTCGTAGGTCGCGACGAGCCGCTGGCGAGCCGAGTCGTCCGTGACCGACTGGATGATCGGGTCGTAGGGGAACAGCGGGTCGCTCGGGAAGTACATCTGCGTCACGAGCCGCTGGGTGAACGCCGTGCCGAAGATCGAGAAGTGGATGTGGGCCGGACGCCAGGCGTTGAGGTGCTGGCGCCAGGGGTAGGGGCCCGGCTGGATCGTCGTGAAGCGGTAGAAGCCGCTGTCGTCGGTCAGGGTGCGGCCGACGCCGGTGAAGTTCGGGTCCAGGGGCGCGTCGTGCTGCTCGCGCTGGTGGGCGTAGCGGCCGGCCGAGTTCGCCTGCCAGATCTCCACGAGCTGACCGCGCAGCGGACGGCCGTTGCGGTCCAGGAGCCGTCCCTCGACGGTGATCCGCTCGCCGATCGGCTCGCCGTTGTGCTGCCGGGTCAGGTCGTTGTCGATCCCGGTGATGTCCCGTTCCCCGAAGGCGGGCGAGTGCAGCTCCACCAGCTCCGGGTCCTGCGAGACGTCGATGCCGATCGGGGGCTGCTTGGGGTGCCGCAGCACCGAGGAGCGGTAGGGCGCGTAGTCGCGGCGCGGCTGGTGCTCGACGGGGGCGCCGTCGGCGAGCCGCTTCTCGTAGGCGGCGTGCTCGGCGGCGATTTCCCGGTCGATGTCCTGCTGGGTGAGAGTCATGGGGATTCCTGCGTTCCGTTAGCGTTCGAGGACGAGAGCGAGACCCTGGCCGACGCCGATGCACAGGGTGGCGACGCCGACTCCGCCGCCCCTGCGGGCGAGTTGGTGGGCGACCGTGCCGGCCAGACGCGCCCCGGAGGCGCCCAGCGGGTGGCCGAGGGCGATCGCCCCGCCCTGCGGGTTGAGGATCGCCGGGTCGAACTCGGGCCATTCGGCGACACATCCGAGCACCTGGGCGGCGAACGCCTCGTTCAGCTCCAGCACTGACAGGTCGTCAAACCCCTTGCCCGCCTTGGCCAGTGCCCGGTTGACCGCCTCGACGGGGGCGAGCCCGAAGTACTGCGGGTCCAGCGCGTTCACCCCGGTCGCGGAGATCCGGGCCAGCGGCTCGCGACCGGTCGCCGCGAGGCCCTCGTCGTCCACCAGCAGCAGGGCCGCGGCGCCGTCGTTGAGCGGAGAGGCGTTGCCCGCGGTGACGGTGCCGCCCTCCGTACGGAAGGACGGCTTCAGCTTCGCCATCGCCTCCAGCGACGCGTTGGGCCGTACGCACTCGTCGGCGCCGAGGACGACCGGCTCGCCCTTGCGCTGCGGGATGCTCACGGGCGCCAACTCGGCGTCGAACAGGCCCTCTTGCTGAGCGGCGGCCGCCTTGCGGTGGGAGGAGAGCGCGAACTCGTCCTGCTGCTCACGGCTGATCTTGTGCTTCTCGGCGATCAGTTCGGCCGACTCGCCCAGCGGAACCGTCCACTGCGGCTCCATCCGCGGGTTGACCATGCGCCAGCCCAGCGTGGTCGAGTACAGCTCGGCGTGTCCGGCCGGGAACGGCTTGTCGGACTTGGGCAGCACGTACGGCGCCCGGGTCATCGACTCCACGCCACCGGCGACGACCACGGAGGCGTCCCCGACGGCGATCGCGCGGGCCGCCTGGATCACGGCCTCCAGGCCCGAGGCGCACAGCCGGTTCACGGTCACGCCCGGCACCGAGGTCGGCAGGCCCGCCAGCAGCGCGGCCATCCGGCCCACGTTGCGGTTCTCCTCACCCGCGCCGTTGGCGTTGCCGAAGTAGACGTCCTCGATCCGGGACGGGTCCAGGCCGGGCGTACGGGCCAGCAGCGCACGGATCGCGTGGGCGCCCAGGTCGTCCGGGCGCACCGAGGCGAATCCGCCGTTGTAGCGGCCGACCGGGGTGCGGACCGCGTCGACGAGGTAGACGTTCTTCACTGGAGGCCCTCCGCGACGGTCAGCTTTGCGTCGGTCTTGGCGGTGATCTCCTCGACGCCCACCCCGGGCGCCGTCTCGACCAGTACGAGACCGTCCTCGGTGACGTCCAGGACGCCGAGGTCGGTGATGATCCGGTTCACGCACGCCTTGCCGGTCAGCGGCAGCGCGCACTGCGTGAGGATCTTGGGCGAGCCGTCCTTGGCGGTGTGCGTCATCACCACGATGACCGTGCGGGCGCCGTGGACCAGGTCCATCGCCCCGCCGATCCCGGTGATCAGCTTGCCGGGGATGGCCCAGTTGGCCAGGTCCCCGCTCTCGGACACCTGCATGGCACCCAGCACGGCCACGTCGATGTGCCCGCCCCGGATCATCCCGAAGGACAGCGCCGAGTCGAAGAAGGAGGCGCCCGGCAGCACCGTGACGGTCTCCTTGCCCGCGTTGATCAGGTCCGGGTCGACCTGGTCCTCGGTGGGGTAGGGGCCGGTGCCCAGGATGCCGTTCTCGGACTCCAGGACGACCTCGACGCCGTCGGGGAGGTAGTTCGGGATCAGCGTCGGCAGTCCGATGCCGAGGTTGACGTACTGACCGTCCTGGAGCTCCCGGGCCGCCCGCGCGGCCATCTCCTGTCGACTCCAGGCCATCAGCTGCTCACCGTCCGCTGCTCGATCCGCTTGTCCCTCGCCTGCTCCGGGGTCAGCGCGAGTACCCGCTGTACGAAGATCCCCGGCAGGTGCACCGCGTCGGGGTCGATCTCACCGGGCTCCACGAGTTCCTCCACCTCGGCGATCGTCACCTTGCCGGCCATCGCCGCGAGGGGGTTGAAGTTCCGCGTGGACTTGTTGAAGACCAGGTTGCCGTACCGGTCGCCCCTAGCCGCCCGGACCAGGGCGAAGTCGGTGCGGATGCCGTGTTCCAGCACGTACTCGGTGCCGTCGAACTCCCGCACCTCCTTCGGCGGGGAGGCGAGGGCGACGCCGCCCTTGCCGTCGTAGCGCCAGGGCAGTCCGCCGTCGGCGACCTGGGTGCCCACGCCGGCCGGTGTGAAGAACGCGGGGATGCCGGCGCCGCCCGCCCGCAGGCGCTCGGCGAGCGTGCCCTGCGGGATCATCTCGACCTCCAGCTCACCGGCCAGGTACTGGCGGGCGAACTCCTTGTTGGCGCCGATGTAGGAGCCGGTCACCCGGGCGATCCGCCCGGCGGCGAGCAGGACCGCGAGCCCGGATTCCATCGCCCCGCAGTTGTTGGAGACCACCGACAGTCCGCCGGTGCCCTGCTCGTACAGGGCCTGGATGAGCACGTTCGGCACACCGCTCAGCCCGAAACCGCCCACCGCGAGCGACGCGCCCTGCGGCACATCGGCCACCGCCTCCCGGGCCGTGGCGACCACCTTGTCCATCCGCGTAGCCCCATCTCTCCCATGCTGCTGCTCGGAGCACTGCTCAGTGCACTGAGTATTTCGGCGAGGTTTCTCTTAAGCTGCCACTGTGGCAGCCTGGCGTCAAGGCTCACTATTCTTCAGTGCACCAACCAAACACACCCGCCCACCTGACTCGGGAGCGCACATGGCCGCGGTGGACCTCACCACCCACCCCGGGCACCTCGCCCGGCGGCTCCAGCAGGCGCACTACCTGCTGTGGAACACGATGGTCTCCGAGGAGATCACCTCGCCCCAGTTCGCGGTCCTGAACGCGCTCGTCGCCGAGCCGGGGCTCGACCAGCGCACGGTGGGGGAGCGGGTGGGGCTCGACCGGTCCACCATCGCCGAGGTCATCAGCCGGCTCGGCCGGCGCGGACTGCTCGACAAGGTCCGCGACCCCCAGGACGGCCGCCGCTTCCTGCTGCGGCTGACCGACGACGGGGTACGCACCCACCGCAAGCTGACCGTGCGCACCGCCCGGATGAACCAGGTCTTCCTCGCCCCGCTCTCCGACGACGAACAGCTCCGCTTCTTCGAACTGATCCGCCGGGTCGCGGACGCGGCGGAGGGGCTCCGCAACCCCGCGGAACCCCTCGTCCCGCAGCGCTGATCAGGACGCCTTCGCGAAGACCACCCACACCTGGCCCTCGGCGAAGTTCACCGGGGAGCCGTCCTCGCCGGTGAACTCCGTGCCGTCGGTGGCCTTCGGCCGCTTCCAGTCGACGTCGAAGGAGCGGCCGTCGCGCAGCACCTTCGCCTTCCCCGAGCCCACTGTCACCGTGTACGGCGTGTTGTTGCCGAGGAAGTCGTGGAAGGCGGACCTGCGGATCTTCACGTACTGCACGACCACCGTGGCCGGGGTCAGCCGCTTGCCGTCGGCCGTCACGTCCGGGGCGCCGTCCATCGAGACCAGCCAGCGCTTGCGCTCCTGCGACCAGGTGAAGGTGAAGCGGGCGGCCGGGTAGCGGACCGTCTCCGAGGTGTCCGCGGTGCCGCCGGCCGGTGCCGGGCCGTAGCGGAAGCCGGTCGTCAGCGCTTCGGCGCCCGGGGTGACCGGCACCAGGCGCTGCGGGCGCAGGAAGAGGTTGTGCGGGATGGCCTTGTCGGCACCGCGGTAGAAGGCGCCGGAGGCCGTTTCGGGGGTGCGGGCGGCCAGCGGCGCCCGGTTGATCAGGGGCATCAGCTTGCCCTGGGCGCCGGAGAAGGCGAGCGTCGGATCGTGGAACTGCCGCAGCAGCTCCAGGTCCGACTCCCGGGCGCTGCGCACGGGTCCGACGGCCTTCGGCAGCTTCGTCGCGTACACCGCCATGAGACGGCTGAGGCCGCCCTCGACCTGCTCGGCGTAGACGACGTCCGCGGAGTCGAGGCCGGTCTGCGGGCGCGCCGCCCGTACGTTGTCGATCTTCACGGCGAGCACCGAGGGGTGGCGGCCCTCCCCGCTGGGTTCCGGCGTGGCCGTACCGGACCGTCCGCGCCCGTCGTCGGACGGGCCGGGGCCGCCGTGTCCGGTGCAGCCCGCGGCGAAGAGGCCCGCGGCGGTCAGCAGCGCCGCCACTGTACGGGCGCCTCGCGTGCGCGCCCCCTGTCTACCCACCATGCCCGCCATACCCACCGTGCCCGCCCGTCTCGTGCCTTTGATTGTGCGCTTATAAGTTCATTGGTGGCCATACCCGTCTGTTTCTGATTAGTCGCGCCGACTACGCCGATCGGCCCTGGATCGCGGTTCGGTGGGGTTCGCCCGGGTACCCGGGGCGCCTACCCGAGGACCGGGACATGACCTGACGGAGGGAGTGCCGGGCGATGAAGGCAGTGACCTGGCAGGGCAAGCGGGACGTACGGGTGGAGGAGGTGCCCGATCCGAAGATCAAGGAACCGACGGACGCGGTCATCCGGATCACCTCGTCCGGGCTGTGCGGATCCGACCTGCACCTCTACGAGGTGCTCACCCCGTTCATGACACCGGGCGACATCCTCGGGCACGAACCCATGGGCATCGTCGAGGAGGTCGGCGCGGCGGTGCCGGATCTCGCCGTCGGCGACCGGGTCGTCGTGCCCTTCCAGATCGCCTGCGGCGGCTGCTGGATGTGCATGACCGGGCTGCCGACCCAGTGCGAGACCACCCAGGTCACCGGCGAGGGCATGGGCGCCGCGCTGTTCGGCTACACGCGCCTGTACGGCTCCGTGCCGGGCGCCCAGGCCGAGTACCTGCGCGTGCCCCAGGCCCAGTTCGGACCCATCAAGGTTCCCGAGGGCCCGCCGGACGACCGCTTCGTGTACCTCTCCGACGTGCTGCCCACCGCCTGGCAGGCGGTCGCCTACGCGGACATCCCCGAGGGCGGCAGCGTCGCCGTGCTCGGACTCGGGCCCATCGGGGACATGGCCTGCCGGGTCGCCCAGGTGCGCGGCGCCGGGCGCGTCTTCGGCGTCGACCTCGTGACCGAACGGCTGCGCCGGGCCCGCGCGCGTGGCGTGGAGACGTACGACCTCCGGAGCTTCGACAGCGAGAAGGAGCTGGTCCAGGCGATCCGCGACGAGACCGACGGACGCGGCCCGGACGCCGTGATCGACGCCGTCGGCACCGAGGCCCACGGCAGCGCGGCCGCCCGCCTCGCGCAGAACGCCGCGGCCCTGCTGCCCAGGAAGCTCAGCGGGCCGTTCGCCGAACGCTTCAGCATCGACCGGCTCGCCGCCCTGCACACCGCGATCGAGCTCGTCCGCCGCGGCGGCACGCTCTCCCTCAGCGGCGTCTACGGGGGCATGGCCGACCCGCTGCCTCTGCTCACCATGTTCGACAAGCAGATCCAGATCCGGATGGGCCAGGCCAACGTGCGGCGCTGGGTCGACGAGATCATCCCCTACCTCACGGACGAGGACCCGCTCGGCGTCGACGACTTCGCGACCCACCACGTCCCGCTGTCGGACGCGCCGCACGCGTACGAGATGTTCCAGAAGAAGCGGGAGGGCGCGGTCAAGGTCCTGATGCGGCCCTGACCTCAGGGGTAGGGCCGGGGCGGGCCTGACTACGGCGGTACGGCTGCTTGGCTCCGACGGTTCGGAGCCGTGCGGCTCCGCCGGTACGGGTGCGCCCGTACCGGCTCGGCTGGGCGGGCACCAGGCCGCGAGGCCGGCCGCTGTGGCTCTGCCCGCGTGAGATGGACCGGGCGCTGGTCTTGGCCGCGAGGCTTCGCCAGGGCGGTTACGGCCGTGCCGGCTCGGCTGGTGTGGTTACGGCCGCGTTGGCTCGGCTGATGTGGGTCTGGCCTCGGGGTTTGGCTGGCGCGGGCATCAGGGCCGCGACCAGGCCGCTGTCGCCCTACCCCCGTGAGCTGAGCCAGGCATTGGTCTTGGCCGCGAGGCTTCGCCGGGGTGTCTGTGACCGCGTGGGTTCGGCTGGTGTGGCTCTGGCCTCGGGGGTTTGGCCGGCCAGGGCAGCGAGGTCTGGCTTCAGCCGGGGGGTTCGGCTCGTGCGGGCTCCACGGCCGCGATGCCGGCCGCTCCGGCTCTGCCCGCGTGGGCTGGACCCAGCGCCGGCCTCGCGGCCCCTCCGGTGTGGTGGTGACCGCCTCGGCTCGGCCGGCGTGGCTGGTGCAGGTGGCAGTTCGGGCTTCGCTGTGGGGCGCTGACCTCAGTGACGTCCTGGCTGTGCCGCAAAGGCGCGCCGCTCAGCCCAGGATCTCGTCCAGGTCGTACCGCACCGGCTCCTCCAGCTGGGCGTACGTGCAGCTCTCGGCCGTGCGGTCGGGGCGCCAGCGGCGGAAGCGGGCGGTGTGGCGGAACCGAACGCCGTTCTCCATGTGGTCGTACGCCACCTCCGCCACCCGCTCCGGCCTCAGCGGCACCCAGGACAGGTCCTTCTTGCCCGACCAGCGGCTCGGCGCCCCCGGCAGCCGGGCGCTCTCGTGGGCGGCCTCCTCCGCCCAGGCCGCCCACGGGTGCCCGGACACGTCCGCCATCCGCAGCGGCTCCAGTTCCTCGATCAGCTCGGCGCGCCGCTTCATGGGGAAGGCCGCCGACACGCCGACGTGCTGGAGCGCGCCCCGGTCGTCGTGGAGGCCCAGCAGCAGGGAACCGACGACCGGACCGCTCTTGTGCAGCCGGTAGCCCGCGACCACCACGTCCGCCGTGCGCTCGTGCTTGATCTTGAACATGGCCCGCTCGTCCTGGAGATACCGCAGGGTGAGCGGCTTGGCGATGACCCCGTCCAGGCCCGCGCCCTCGTACTCCTCGAACCACTGCCGGGCCACCTCGATGTCCGTGGTGGCCGGTGCGAGATGCACCGGGGCCGTGACTCCGGACAGAGCCGCCGTGAGCAGCTTCCTGCGGTCGGTCAGGGGAACGTCCAGCAGGGACTCGTCCTGGAGGGCCAGCAGGTCGAAGGCCACGAAGGAGGCCGGCGTCCGCTCCGCCAGCGTGCGCACCCGGGAGGCGGCCGGGTGGATCCGCTCGCTCAGCGCGTCGAAGTCGAGGTGCCCCTCCCGCGCGATCACGATCTCCCCGTCCATCACGCAGCGCTCCGGCAGCCGTTCCCGCAGTGCCTCCACCAGTTCGGGAAAGTACCTGGTCAGCGTCTTGCCGGTACGGCTGCCCAGCTCGACCTCCGCCCCGTCCCGGAACACGATGGCCCGGAAGCCGTCCCACTTGGCTTCGTAGTGCATGTCCGGCGGGATCTTCGCCACCGACTTGGCGAGCATGGGCTTCACGGGGGGCATCACCGGCAGATCCATGGTCCGATTCTGCACGCGCAAGCCTCGAAATGCCTGATATGCCCAGCTCCCTTACCGTGGCTCGCATGGGTGACGCGGTGGAACTGGAGACAGGCGGCCGGACCGTACGGCTGTCCAGCCCGGACAAGATCTTCTTCCCGGAGCGCGGTTTCACCAAGCTGGACCTCGCCCGCTACTACCAGGTGGTCGCCCCCGGCATCCTGCGTGCCCTGCGCAACCGCCCCACCACCCTGGAGCGCTACCCGGAGGGCGTGACCGGCGAGAGTTTCTTCCAGAAGCGGGCGCCCAAGAACATGCCCGACTGGATCCCGACCGCCCACATCACCTTCCCCAGCGGCCGCAGCGCCGACGAGATGTGCCCCACCGAGGAGGCCGCCGTGGTGTGGGCCGCCCAGTACGGCACCCTCACCTTCCACCCCTGGCCGGTCCGCCGCGACGACGTCGACCGGCCCGACGAACTCCGCATCGACCTCGACCCGCAACCCGGCACGGACTACGACGACGCCGTGCGCGCGGCACATGAACTGCGGTCGGTGCTGGAGGAGTTCGGCGGCCTGCGCGGCTGGCCCAAGACGTCCGGCGGCCGCGGCCTGCACGTCTTCGTGCCCATCGAACCGCGCTGGACCTTCACCCAGGTCCGGCGGGCCGCGATCGCGGTGGGCCGCGAGATGGAACGCCGGATGCCGGAACACGTGACCATCAAATGGTGGAAGGAGGAGCGGGGAGAGCGCATCTTCATCGACTACAACCAGACGGCCCGCGACCGCACGATCGCCTCCGCCTACTCGGTACGGCCGCGTCCGCACGCCCCGGTCTCCGCCCCCTTGCGCTGGGAGGAGGTCGGCGAGGCGCACCCGCAGGACTTCGACCTCGCGACCATGCCCGCGCGCTACGCCGAACTCGGCGACGTGCACGCGGACATGGACGATCACGCCTTCTCGCTGGAGCCCCTGCTGGAGCTGGCCCGCCGGGACGAGCACGACCACGGCCTGGGCGATCTGCCGTACCCGCCCGAGTATCCGAAGATGCCGGGGGAGCCCAGGCGGGTACAGCCGAGCCGTGCCAGGAGGCCCGGCCCTACAGCTCCTTGATCCGCACGTCCCGGTACGACACCACGTCCGTCGTGCTGTGCACCTGGAGTCCGATGTAGCCGGAGGAGAACCGCCGTCCGTCCGTGCCCGGGTCGTCCGAGCGGGCCGGATAGAAGTCCTGGCCGCCGATGTTGTCGAACTCGTTGATCAGCACGCCGTTGCGGTAGACCGAGTAGTGCTGGTCGACCACCCGGATCTCGTAGTCGTTCCACGTACCCTTCTGGGTGACGCCCGCCCCGGCGAGCCCCACCCGGTCGAAGCCGTAGATCGACCCGGTCTTGTACATGTCGCCGTCGGGCCGGTCGAAGACCTGCACCTCGTGGCCGTACTTGATGGCGGCCCACTCGGGGCGGGGCTCCTCCGGGTGGTCGTGGACCCACGGGAACCGCACGAACACACCGGAGTTGGCGTTCCCGGTGCCCGGGGCGTCGTCCCGCCACTGGAGCTTGAGCGAGAAGTCGCCGTACTTGCGCTCCGGGAACCACAGCATGCCGAGGCCGTCCTTCGTGGTGCCGGACGTGATCGACCCGTCGCCGTTCGGTGCGAACGAACCGCCGCCCACCTGCTGCCACTTGGCGAAGGAGGCCGCGCTGCCGTCGAGGATCGTGCGGTAGCCCCCGGTCTGCCCGGGTTTGCCGATCCCGGACTCACGGGCCGCCGCGTCGATCGCGTCGTACTCGCGCTCGTCGAGGACCCCCTCCTTGAAGAGCTTGTCGAGGACCGTCTTCACGTGCTTGAGGAACAGCGCGTGGGACGTCCACTCCTTCTCGTCCTCGATCAACTCGTTGATCCGGCAACGGCTGTTGGTGATCCGGTTCGGCACCCCGGAGTCGACCGTGCCGACGATCACCGTCAACCGCTCGTCCAGCTCGGCGCAGTTGGGTGCCGGGACCTGGCCGGAAACCACAGTGAAGGTCACCGTGCGGGCGGCCGAGGTGTTGCCCGCCTTGTCCGTCGCCCGGTACGCCAGGGTGTGGGTGCCCGCCCGGTCGACGACCACGGGGGCGGTGTACGCGAGGTAGGGGCCGGCGTCGATCGAGTACTCGATCCCGGCGACACCCGAACCGCCCTCGTCCGTGGCGCCCACGGTCACCCTGGCGTTGCCCACGTACGCCCCGTCGGAGTTCCGTGTGCCGTCCACGGTCACACCGGTCACCGGCGGTGTCGTGTCCTGCGGGGCCGCCGCGACCACCGTGAACCGCACGCTCTTCTCGGCGGCCACGTTGCCCGCCTTGTCGGTCGCCCGGTAGCGCACGGTGTGGGAGCCGACCTGGTGCACCATCACGGGCATGGTGTACGGCTGCCAACTCCCGTCGTTCACCGCGTACTCGATGGTGTCGACCCCGGATCCGGTGTCGGAGGCCGACACGGTCACCGTCGCCATGTCGACGTACGTCCCGTCGGGATTCTGCTGCCCGCTCACCGTCGCCGAGGTCTCCGGCGGTGCGGTGTCGTCGGAGGGCGGCGGGACGACCGTGAAGGCGACGCTCTTCTCGGCGGAGACGTTGCCCGCCTTGTCGACGGCCCGGTAGCGGACCGTGTGGTCGCCGGCCTGGTCGACGACGACCGGGGCGGTGTACGGCTGCCAGGCCCCCGTGTCCCCGACCGCGTACTCGATCCGCTCGACGCCGGAGCCGCCGGCCTCGTCGGTCGCGGTGACGGCCACGCTCGCCGAACCGACGTACTGGCCCTGCGCGTTCTGCGTGCCGCTCACCCGGGCCGAGGCCGAGGGCGCGGTGGTGTCCTCGCCGCTGCCCTCGCTCACCACGAGGATGCCCTGCATCTGGCCGTGGCCCGGGATCGTGCAGTGGTAGAAGTACCGGCCCGGGGTGAGCGTGACCTCGGCGGTGTGACGGCCGCCCGTGTCGTCGTTCGGGTTGGCGAGGATGTTGAGTTCGACGTCGTTGTTGAACTCGGGGTCGCTGGTCACGAAGGTCAGCGTGTGCGGCATGCCGGTGGTGTTGCCGGTGGCCGTGCTGTTCTCGAAGACGATCGTGGCCGTGCCCGCGACGGCGGTCGCCGGGGCGGAGCCGTACTTGGTGATGTCGTCGCCGGCGGTCCAGGTGAGTGTCTGGGCCGCCGCCGGGGCGCTCGTGCCGGGCCGCGCCTGGGACGTCGCCTGGAGGCCGAGCACCATCAGCAGGGCGGCCAGCACGACGGTCAGAGCTCTACGGGGATGCATCACTGCCCTCCTCTCGCCAGCTGTCCGGCGGCCGGGGTCGGTCCGCCGCCCTGGTAAGTGACCCGCCACAGCGCCGACTTGGCGTCCGAGGTGAAGAACCCGCGCCCGTAGTCGAGGACGTACAGCGCACCGTCCGGGCCGAACTTCCAGTCCATGAGGTTCTTGATGCCGTCGTTGCCGATCGGCACGATCTTCTTCAGCGACTCGGAGTGCACGGGCAGTCCGCCCTCGCCGTGGTTCTTCGGATCGGTGATGACCGCGTTGCGCGGCTGGTCGGCGTCGTAGAAGTCGCCGACGAACCACTTGCCGTCCCAGTAGGAGGGCCACTTGACGGTGCTGTCGGCCGCGGCGGTGTCGTAGCGGTAGACGGGACCGTTCATCGCCGCCTGGCCGCCGCCCTTGAGCCACGGCAGCAGGTACCTGGCCTCCTCCTGCTTGTAGGACGGGATGCCGCTCGCGTTGCGCGGGTAGTCCGGGGCACCGCCCTGCGGCGAGTACCAGATGTTGTTGCCGGTGACCGGCGGGAGGTTGACGAGACCGTCGTTGTTGGGCGACTCGTTCTTCGGGTGGTCGCAGTCGTACCAGCCCAGCGGCTGGTCCGGGTTCGGCAGATTGCGGTCGCGGTAGGGCTGCTTGTTGCCCATGCAGTACGGCCAGCCCCGGTTGCTCGCCTTGGTGATGACGGCGAAGGTGTCGTACTTGGCCGGGCCCCAGGTCGTCGAGGGCGCGCTCGCGTCCGGGCCGACCCAGCCGGCGTACAGGACGTCGGTCTTCTTGTCGACGAAGATGCGGGCCGGGTTCCTGACCCCCATGACGTAGATCTCGCCGCGGGTCTTGCCGCCGCCCTCGTCGGTCTCCTTGCCGGTGAAGAGGTTCCCCTCGGGCAGGGTGTACGTCCCGTCGGCCTCCGGGTGGATGCGCAGGATCTTGCCGTTGAGGTTGTTGGTGTTGCCGGCGGTGCGGCGGGCGTCCGCGAAGGACACGCCCTTGTAGTTCGGCTGCGGGTTGTTGCCCGAGTAACCGCCGCTGAAGCCGCTGGAGTTGTTGTCACCGGTGGCGATGTACAGGTTGCCCCTGGAGTCCCAGGACATCCCGCCGCCCGCGTGGCAGCAACTGTGCACCTGGACCGGCCACTTGAGCAGCACCTTCTCGCTGTTCAGGTCCAGCTTGTTCGTGGCGAGATCGAGGGTGAAGCGCGAGACCCGGCGCTCGGCCGTCTGGGTGTCGCGGTTGAGCCGTGAGTGCGGGGTGTAGTGCAGGTACACCCAGCCGTTCTCCTCGAAGCGCGGGTCCAGCTCGATCCCGAGCAGCCCCTCCTCGACCTTGACCAGCTCGTCGCCGCCGCCCTTGTTGCCGAACACGGTCAACGCGCCCGCGAGGGTGACCTTCCTGGTCCGCGGGTCGTAGACGTGGATCTCGCCCCTGCCCTTGCCGATGTCGGGGTTGTTCCAGTCGGTGATCACCGGCTGGGAGGAGTCGGCGCCGCCCCGGCCGATGTACAGGACCCGCCCGTCGGGAGCGGTGACCAGGCCGTGCGGTTCGCCGATCTGGTCGTTCTGCCCCGGCTGGTTGGGCTGGGTGAGGCGCTCCGCCTTGTAGTTGCCGTTGATCGTCGCCTTGCAGTCGGCCCGCACGAGACGCGAGGTCCACAGCAGCGCGCCGCGCAGGTGGGCGCGGAAGTCGGTCTCGTCGTACGAGGACACCGTGCCGCCCATGCCGGTGTAGAAGGACCGGCCGCCGTCGTAGTCCCGGCACCAGCTCACCGGGTGGTCCCAGCCGTTGGCGCTCGCTCCGGGCTGGTAGGTCGACTCGCGCACCCGGGCCACGGTGTGCACGTCACCGGAGGGGTTCTTCGTCCAGTTGAACCACTGGTCGGGGCGCTTCCACTGCACCGGCAGGTCCTTGGTCGCCGGATGCTGCCGGTCGCCCACCTCGACGGTGGCGCGCTGCACGGCCGTCGGGCTTGAGGCCGCCGGACGGGCGCCCACCAGGCCGGTGAACCAGTCGGAGTACGGCTCGGCGCGCGCCGCGTCATGGATGCCGACGAAACCGCCGCCCGCCTCCATGTAGGCCTCCAGGCCCGCTTCCTGCTCCGGGTCGAGGACATCGCCGCCACCGGTCAGGAAGACGATCACGTTGTAACCGCCGAGCGCCTTCTCGTCGGTGAACACCCTCGCGTCGTCGGTGGCCTCGGTCTCGAACCGCTGGTCGACCGGACCGGACAGCCCGATCCTCTCGATGGCCGCGATGCCGGCGTTGACGACGGGCGACTCCTCGCCGCCCGCCGCGGACCCGTAGAAGACCAGCACCCGTACGTCCCCGCCGCCCGGTGGCGACTTGACGGACATCGTTGTCGCGGACGGGTCGGGGGCGGGGAGGGCCCCCGCGGCCGGTCCGGACATCAGCCCGGCGGCGACGACCCCCGCGGTCACGGTGGCCGTCCAGACCCGTCTCCTCGCGCTTCCTCCGCTTCTCGCGCTCAACCCTCGTAAGTGCATGGGCACCTCCTCGGTCACAGCAACAGCGCCATGGAAGCTAGACCCCTTTGCCTCCCTCGCCAATACCTATGACCGGGATCGGACGAACTTTGTCCTGAGTGTGGATAAACGGCCGGGCGACCGGTACCGTCTCACCGGTTCATCACAGGTACGTCTTGGCGCAACCCGTATCACGGTGGGGAGTTCTGCATGGGCGCACTGGACAGACGTGGCTTCAACCGGCGGGTGCTGCTCGGCGGCGCCGCGGTCGCGACATCGTTGTCGATGGCGCCGGAGGCCCGCGGTGACGCGGGTCCGGCACAGGCCGCGCCGGGTGGCGGCGAGGTCAGGCGGATCAAGCTGTACGCCGAGAAGCTGGCCGACGGACAGATGGGCTACGGGCTGGAGAAGGGCAGGGCGACCGTCCCCGGACCGCTCATCGAGCTCAACGAGGGCGACACCCTGCACATCGAGTTCGAGAACACCATGGACGTCCGGGCGAGCCTGCACGTCCACGGCCTGGACTACGAGATCTCCAGCGACGGCACGAAGCTGAACCACAGCGACGTCGAACCGGGCGGGACCCGCACCTACACCTGGCGCACCCACACGCCGGGCCGCCGCAGCGACGGCACCTGGCGGGCGGGCAGCGCGGGTTACTGGCACTACCACGACCACGTGGTCGGCACCGAACACGGAACCACCGGCATCCGCAAGGGCCTCTACGGCCCGGTGATCGTCCGCCGCAAGGGCGACATCCTCCCGGACGCGACCCACACGATCGTCTTCAACGACATGCTCATCAACAACAAGCCGGCGCACTCGGGGCCCAACTTCGAGGCCACGGTGGGCGATCGGGTCGAGTTCGTGATGATCACGCACGGCGAGTACTACCACACCTTCCACATGCACGGTCACCGCTGGGCGGACAACCGCACCGGCATGCTCACCGGCCCCGACGATCCGAGCCAGGTCATCGACAACAAGATCGTGGGCCCGGCGGACTCCTTCGGCTTCCAGGTGATCGCCGGAGAGGGTGTCGGGGCGGGCGCGTGGATGTACCACTGCCATGTGCAGAGCCACTCCGACATGGGGATGGTCGGCCTGTTCCTGGTGAGGAAGACCGACGGCACGATCCCCGGCTACGAACCGCACGAGCACACCCGGCGGTCCACCGAGCAGTCCACCGGGCAGTCCACCGGGCAAGGGGCCGCGCACCACCACTGACCGATCATGGGCGGGTGACTCTTCTTCTCACGCGCAGCGACCTGGAGACGGTCCTGGAACCGGCAGCCTGTCTCGACGTCCTGCGGGACGGCTTCCGCACCGCGGACGGCGTGCCGATCGCGGGGCAACGGGTGCGCACGGACCTCCCGTTCCCCGGCACGGCGACCGCCCTGATCCCGGGCCTCCTCCCCGGCGTCCCCGCCTACACGGTGAAGGTCAACGCCAAGTTCCCCGCCGCCCGGCCCGCGCTGCGCGGGGTCATCTGCCTGCACAGCGGCACCGACGGGGAGCTGCTCGCCCTGCTGGACTCGGCGACCGTCACGGCGTGGCGGACGGGGCTCGCGGCGGCCCTGGGCACGCATCTGCTGGCCGGCCGGGGAGACGTCGTCGGCGTGATCGGGGCAGGTGCACAGGCCGAGTTGATGGTGCGGGGCCTTGCAGAGCTACGACCCCGCAGCGCCCTCGTCGTCCAGGACACGTCCGCCGACCGCGCCGCCGAGTTCGCCGCGCGGCACGGGGGCCGTGCGCTGAGCAGTGCCGCGGAGGTCGCCGGGGCCGCCGACATCGTCCTGGCGGCGACCTGGTCCCGGGAACCGCTGCTGCACCTCGACGACACCAGGCCGGGCCAGCACTTCACGAGCCTCGGCGTGGACGAGCCGGGCAAGGCGGAACTGGCCGCCGATCTCCTGGACGCGGCGCTGCTGGTGGTCGACGATCGCGAACTGGTCTCCCGCGTGGGCGTGTTGAGGCCCGCGGACGCGACCCTGGGTGAGATCGCGCGCTCCGCGCATCCCGGCCGCACCCACGACACGGACCGCACGGTCTACGCCCCCGTGGGCATGCCCTGGCAGGACCTCGCGCTGGCCTGGACGGCGTACGGG
>NZ_RSAJ01000479.1 GCF_003933965.1 Streptomyces sp. RP5T | reverse complement strand
CCCTCACCCCGCCCCGTTCATGACGCTGCGTGTTCACCGGGGCCGCCACCTCGTCCCGTCGGCCCGAGCGGGATGTACGACCTCCTCAACCCGCCGATCACGCACCTTTGACGTCGGCAGGCGCAGTCTTAACGGAAGTTTGACGCCCCGGAGCCCGCCATGCGCGGGCCCGAGCGTCACTCTCCGCTTACGCTGGTGCCGCCGTCGGACGGGCGGCCGCATTCGAGCCGAGCCGCACCGAGGAGCACCCCCGATGGTCACCACAGAGCACCCTGCCCCGGGGCGTCTGCGCTCCTGGATGCTGGAGGGTCTGTCGGACATGGGCAAGGGCGGCGGCCACGTGGGCCCGCACGCGGAACCCGAGCCTCCGCACCGGGGCCAGCGGTGGTGGCGGGTGATGTGCCTGACCGGCGTGGACTACTTCTCCACGCTCGGCTACCAGCCCGGCATCGCCGCCCTGGCGGCCGGTCTGCTCTCCCCCGTCGCCACCATCGTCCTCGTCCTGGTCACCCTGGTCGGCGCCCTGCCCGTCTACCGCCGCGTGGCCGAGGAAAGCCCCCACGGCGAGGGTTCCATCGCCATGCTGGAGCGTCTCCTGTCCTTCTGGCAGGGCAAACTCTTCGTCCTGACCCTGCTCGGCTTCGCCGCCACCGACTTCCTGATCACCATCACGCTCTCCGCGGCCGACGCGTCCACGCACCTGGTCGAGAACCCCCATCTCACCGGCGCCCTGCACAACCAGCAGATGCTGATCACGCTCGTCCTGGTCGCCCTGCTCGGCGCGGTCTTCCTCAAGGGCTTCCTGGAGGCCGTGGGTGTGGCGGTCGCCCTGGTCGGCGTCTACCTCTCCCTCAACGTGGTCGTGGTGTTCGTCGGGCTGTGGCACGTCATCACCGCGGGCCATGTCATCACCGACTGGTCCAGCGCCCTGACCGCCGAGCACGGCAACGTGTTCGCCATGGTCGGGGTGGCCCTGCTGGTCTTCCCCAAGCTCGCGCTCGGCCTGTCCGGTTTCGAGACGGGCGTCGCCGTCATGCCGCACGTCAAGGGCGACGAGGGCGACACGGAGGCGCACCCCGGGGGCCGTATCCGCGACACCAAGAAGCTGCTGACCGCCGCCGCCGTCATCATGAGCGTGTTCCTGATCGCCACCAGCTTCATCACCACCCTCCTGATCCCGGAGAAGGACTTCCAGTCGGGCGGCCCGGCCAACGGCCGCGCGCTCGCCTACCTGGCCCACGAGTACCTCGGCAACGCCTTCGGCACCGTCTACGACGCCTCCACCATCGCCATCCTGTGGTTCGCGGGCGCCTCGGCCATGGCCGGCCTGCTCAACCTGATGCCGCGCTACCTGCCCCGTTACGGCATGGCCCCGCACTGGGCCCGCGCCGTCCGCCCGATGGTCATCGTCTTCACCCTCATCGGCTTCCTGGTCACCTGGATCTTCGACGCCGACGTCGACGCCCAGGGCGGGGCCTACGCCACCGGCGTCCTGGTCCTCATCAGCTCGGCGGCGATCGCGGTGACCATCGCGGCCCGCAAGGCCGGCCAGCGGGGCTGGACGATCGGCTTCGCGATCATCTCGGCGGTGTTCCTCTACGTCACCGTCGCGAACGTCATCGAGCGCCCCGACGGCGTGAAGATCGGCGCCTGCTTCATCGCCGGCATCATCCTGGTCTCCTTCCTCTCCCGCCTGGCCCGCGCCTTCGAGCTCCGCGTGACCAGCGTGACGCTGGACGAGATGGCGGAACGTTTCATCCGGGACATCGCCAGCCGCAAGATCCGGTTCATCGCCAACGAACCCGACAGCCGCGACAAGGCCGAGTACCGCGACAAGATCGAGCAGATCCGCGCCGACAACGACATCCCGGGCGAGGACTTCGTCTTCGTCGAGGTGACCGTCCTGGACCCCTCCGAGTTCGAGGCGAGCCTCACCGTGCGCGGCGAGGTCCTTCACGATCGCTACCGCGTCCTGACCCTGGAGTCCTCCTCCATCCCGAACGCCCTGGCCGCCCTCCTCCTGCATGTCCGCGACCTCACCGGCTGCACCCCCCACATCTACTTCGAGTGGACCGAGGGCAGCCCCTTCCACAACTTCCTGCGCTTCTTCCTCTTCGGCCAGGGCGAGGTCGCCCCCGTCACCCGGGAGGTGCTGCGCGAGGCGGAACCCGACCGCGCCCGCCGCCCCCGCGTCCACACCGGCTGATCCGCACATACCGAGCGAAACCCGCCCGCGGCCCTAGGTTGATGCCCATGACCCTGAGCATCCGCAACCAGCTCCCCGGCACCGTCACCACCGTCACCCCGGGAGAGGCCATGGCGACGGTCAGGATCCGCCTCGACGGCGGACAGGACCTCACGGCCGCCATCACCCTCGACGCCATGGCGGACCTCGGCCTCACCCAGGGTTCGCCCGTCCGCGCCCTGGTGAAGTCGACCGAGGTCTCCCTGGCCACCGCCCCGCTCCGCGGCGTGTCCATCCGCAACCAGCTCCCCGGCACGGTCACCGCCGTGACGAGCGGCGCCGCCATGGCCACCGTGCGGATCGCCGTCGAGGGAGGCGAACTCACCTCAGCGATCACCGCCGACTCCGCGACCGAACTGTCCCTGGCCGTCGGCGCCCCGGTCGTCGCCCTGATCAAGTCGACCGAGGTCTCCCTGGCGACCGCCTAGGGCGGAACGGAAAGGACCCCGAGAACGGAGAAGGGCCCCGCCTCAGCGGGGCCTTTCTCCCATCGGCTCAGTCCTCGTAGGCGTCCAGGGGCGGGCACGAGCACACCAGGTTCCGGTCACCGAACGCCTGGTCGATGCGCCGCACCGGCGGCCAGTACTTGTCCGCGACCGACACACCGCCCGGGAAGACGGCCTCCTCGCGCGTGTACGCGTGCTCCCACTCCCCACCGAGCGCCCCGGCGGTGTGCGGAGCGTTCCGCAGCGGGTTGTCCTCCGCGTCCCACTCCCCGGCGCCGACCTTCTCCATCTCGGCGCGAATGGCGATCATCGCCTCGCAGAAGCGGTCGAGTTCGTTCAGGTCCTCGGACTCCGTCGGCTCGATCATCAGCGTCCCGGCCACCGGGAACGACATGGTCGGCGCGTGGAAGCCGTAGTCGATGAGCCGCTTGGCCACGTCGTCGACGCTCACCCCGGTCGCCTTGGTCAGCGGACGCAGATCGATGATGCACTCGTGCGCGACCAGCCCGCCGGGTCCGGTGTAGAGCACGGGGTAGTGCGGCTCCAGCCGCTTGGCGATGTAGTTGGCGGAGAGCACCGCCACCTGCGTGGCCCGCTTGAGCCCCTCACCGCCCATGAGGCGGACGTACGCCCACGAGATCGGCAGGATCCCCGCGGAGCCCCAGGGCGCCGCCGAGATGGGCCCGACGCCCGTCGCCGGGCCGGCCGCGGGCTGCATCGGGTGGTTCGGCAGATACGGCGCCAGGTGCGAGCGCACGCCGACCGGACCCACCCCCGGACCACCGCCGCCGTGCGGGATGCAGAAGGTCTTGTGCAGGTTCAGGTGCGAGACGTCACCGCCGAAGTGCCCGGGCTTGGCCAGCCCCACCAGCGCGTTGAGGTTGGCCCCGTCGACGTAGACCTGCCCGCCCGCCTCGTGCACCTGCGCGCAGATGTCGGCGACGTGCTCCTCGAACACCCCGTGCGTCGAGGGGTACGTGATCATCAGCACGGCCAGCTCGTCCCGGTGCTGCTCGATCTTGGACCGCAGGTCCTCGACGTCGATCTCGCCGTCCCCGGCGGTCTTCACGACGACGACCTTCATGCCCGCCATCACGGCACTGGCGGCATTGGTGCCGTGCGCCGACGAAGGGATCAGGCACACGGTCCGCTGCTCGTCCCCGTTGGCCCGGTGGTACCCGCGGACGGCGAGCAGCCCGGCCAGCTCGCCCTGCGAACCGGCGTTCGGCTGGAGCGACACCTTGTCGTACCCGGTGACCTCGGCGAGCCGCTCCTCCAGCTCCTGGATGAGCGTCAGATAGCCCTGGGCCTGCTCGGCGGGCGCGAAGGGGTGCAGCTGCCCGAACTCGGGCCAGGTGACCGGCTCCATCTCGGTGGTCGCGTTGAGCTTCATGGTGCAGGAGCCCAGCGGGATCATGCCGCGGTCGAGCGCGTAGTCGCGGTCGGCGAGCCGGCGCAGGTAGCGCAGCATCGCGGTCTCGGAGCGGTGCTGGTGGAAGACGGGGTGGGTGAGGAAGTCGTCGCCGCGCAGCAGCGCGTCGGGCAGCGCCTCCTCGGTGGCCGCGTCCAGCGCCTCGATGTCGGCCTCGACCCCGAAGGCGTTCCACACGGCGGCCACCTGGGCCCGCGCGGTCGTCTCGTCGCACGCGACGGACACCTGGTCGGCGTCGACGAGGTGCACGTTGACGCCGTTCCGCCGTGCCGCGGCGACGACCTCGGCGGCCTTCCCCGGCACCCGCACGGTCAGCGTGTCGAAGTAGGCCCCGTGCACGACCTCGACACCGCCGGCCGTCAGCCCCGCGGCGAGGATGTTCGCGTACCGGTGCGTCCGCCGCGCGATGCCCTTGAGCCCGTCGGGCCCGTGGTAGACGGCGTACATCCCGGCCATGACCGCGAGCAGCACCTGCGCGGTGCAGATGTTGCTGGTCGCCTTCTCCCGGCGGATGTGCTGCTCACGGGTCTGCAGAGCGAGCCGGTAGGCCTTGTTGCCGTCGGCGTCCACGGACACGCCCACGAGCCGCCCGGGCAGGCTCCTGGCGAACTTCTCCTGGACGGCCATGTAGCCGGCGTGCGGGCCGCCGAAGCCCATCGGCACACCGAACCGCTGCGTGGTCCCGACCGCGATGTCCGCCCCGAGCTCACCCGGCGACCTCAGCAGGGTCAGCGCGAGCAGATCGGCGGCCACGGTCACGAGCGCGCCGAGCTCGTGAGCCTGGTCGATGAGCGGCTTGATGTCCCGTACGACACCGGAGGCGCCGGGGTACTGGACCAGCACGCCGTTGATCTCACGCTCCGCGATCCCGGCCGGGATGCCGTCGCTGAGGTCGGCGACCACGACCTCCAGGCCGGTCGGCTCGGCACGGGTCTCGATCACGGCGATGGTCTGCGGCAGCACGTCGGCGTCGACGAGGAAGAGACCCTTCTTGTTCTTCCCCATCCGGCGGGACAGCGCCATGGCCTCGGCCGCCGCGGTCCCCTCGTCGAGCAGCGAGGCACCCGAGGTCGGCAGCCCGGTGAGGTCCGCGACCATGGTCTGGAAGTTGAGCAGGGCCTCCAGCCGTCCCTGCGAGATCTCCGGCTGGTACGGCGTGTAGGCCGTGTACCAAGCCGGGTTCTCCATGACGTTGCGCAGGATGACCGGCGGGGTGAAGGTGCCGTAGTACCCGAGCCCGATCATGGAGTCGAGCACCTGGTTCCGGTCGGCCAGGGACCGCAGCTCGGCCAGCACCTCGGCCTCGGTGCGCGCACCGGGCAGTTCCAGCGCATCGGCGTTCTTGATCACGTCCGGAACGGCGGCGGCGGTCAGCTCGTCGAGCGAGCCGTACCCGACCTGAGCGAGCATCTTGGCCCGGGCTTCATGATCCGGACCGATGTGACGCTGCTCGAACGGGATCCCCTGCTCGAGCTCTGCGAGCGGAATGCGGTGGGCGGTCATTGCGGAGGCCTCCTGGTCTGACGCGACCTTCGAGGGGTACCCCGGCGCGGGTACCCCGACGGCCTCCCCCTCTGTCATCTCGACCTGAGAGCTTCACCGGCCGCCCGAAGGCCGCCGGCTTTCACCGTCGGTGAGAGCGGAAGCCGTCGACACCCGCCCTGCTTTCCAGAGTGACCTCGTCCGAGCGGTACGTGAGCCTGAGAGATTCCGGGGAGGATTTGCTCCTTCGGCGCCTCCGGTGGTGTCCGGAGGACTCTCCCGCACGGGGTCAGCAGCCGTTCGCAAGCCTACCAGCGAGGTCCCCGCACGCGTCTTCGAGTGGCCGCACGCCCCGAAGTGCTCTTTCGTAGTGCTTACGACCGCTTCGGATGAGTTGCGACCAAGTGGAGGGCACGTGCTGACCGACATCGATCCGCGCAACCTGATCGGCCGCAAGGCGTTCGACCGCAACGGCACCAAGATCGGCACCGTCGACGAGGTCTACCTCGACGACGCGACGGGGGTACCGGAGTGGGCCGCCATACGCACCGGCCTCTTCTCCCGGGACGCCTTCGTCCCCCTGGAGCCCAGCGAACTGGTCGAGGGCACCCTGCACGTCCCCTTCGACCGCACCCTCATCAAGGACGCCCCGGACTTCGGGGTCGGCCGCCACCTCTCCCCCGAGCAGGAACTCCAGCTCTACCACCACTACGGCCTGGACGTGGCCGCACCCCCCACCCCACCGGACCACGACTTCGGCAAGCTGGCAGGCACGGAGGACATAGAGG
>NZ_RSAJ01000478.1 GCF_003933965.1 Streptomyces sp. RP5T | reverse complement strand
GCCCGAGCCCGGTACGCCCCGATCGCCGCCTCCGCCACCGGCCCCGACGCGGCCACGTCCAGCCGCGACAACACCTCCGTCGCCTCCCGCAGGGCCTCCGCGAGCTCCCGCTCGGCCTCGCCCAACGAGGGCACGTCCGCCGGCGGAGCCTCCCGCACCGGCAGCACCTGCCACACCACCTCGACATGCACATCACCCGCGGGCCCGGCCTCGTACACCTCCGGCACCAGGCCCAGCGCGGCACCGTGACAGACCACCGCCTCCTCCGCCTCCAACGCCCGCGCGTTGAACTCCGGCGGCCCGCTCAACCCCAGCGGATGCCCCGGCGCGGGCAGCGCGACCCGCAGGCCGGTGACTCCGAGCGACCTCAGCCGCCCGAGCGCCAGGGTGAGACCGACGGCCGCCGTCTCGCCCGGCAGCCCCTCCACCCGGTGCACGGCATCGTCACCGACGATCGCCAGTACGGCGTCGTCCGGCGAGACAAGTCCGGCCAAAAGGCCGTTTCCCCAAGCGGCAAGGCGTCCAGAGCGCGGTTCCGAGAGCATGCCCCCCAGCCTAAGGACCGGACCGCTGGACGGGAGCGGCCGACCGGTGGCGTAGATTTCATCGAGGGCTGCGCCCAAAAGCGCGCACGCGCCAGCCGAGACGCCGACACCGGTCACACTGCAAGGGGAGACAACGCGCTCATGAGCGATGTTCTGGAGCTTCAGGACGTATCCGTGGTCCGTGAGGACCGGGCTCTGGTGGACCAGGTCTCCTGGTCGGTGAAGGAGGGCGAGCGCTGGGTCATCCTCGGTCCCAACGGCGCCGGCAAGACCACGCTTCTGAACCTCGCGTCCAGCTACCTCTACCCCAGCAAGGGCACCGCCACCATCCTCGGCGAGACCCTCGGCAAGCCCGGCACCGACGTCTTCGAACTGCGCCCCCGCATCGGCATGGCCGGCATCGCCATGGCCGACAAGCTCCCCAAGCGCCAGACCGTCCTGGAGACCGTGCTGACGGCCGCGTACGGCATGACCGCCGGCTGGCAGGAGGAGTACGAGGACATCGACGAGCAGCGCGCCCGCGCCTTCCTCGACCGCCTCGGCATGAGCGACTACCTGGACCGCAAGTTCGGCACCCTCTCCGAGGGCGAGCGCAAGCGCACCCTCATCGCCCGCGCCCTGATGACCGACCCCGAGCTCCTCCTGCTCGACGAGCCCGCCGCCGGTCTCGACCTCGGCGGCCGCGAGGACCTGGTCCGCCGCCTCGGCCGGCTCGCCCGCGACCCGATCGCCCCCTCGATGCTCATGGTCACCCACCATGTCGAGGAGATCGCCCCCGGCTTCACCCATGTCCTCATGATCCGTCAGGGCAAGGTGCTCGCCGCCGGCCCCCTGGAGCTCGAACTCACCTCCCGCAATCTCTCCATGTGCTTCGGCCTCCCGCTCGTCGTCGAGCAGGTCGGCGAGCGCTGGACCGCGCAGGGCCTTCCCCTGTCGTGATCACGTGAAGTCCCCGCGAAAACAAGGGTAAGAAGCCCCTTCCCGCCCCATCGCGCCCTGTCCGAGGGAGTACCCCGGGACCTACCATGACCGTGTGAACGACATCGACGCATGGGTGTGGTGGCTCGTCGGCGCGGCAGCGCTCGGAATCCCGCTCGTGGTGACCGCGATGCCGGAATTCGGCATGCTCGCGGCGGGCGCAGTCGCCGCCGCGGTGGCGGCCGGACTCGGCGGCGACATCGTCGTCCAGGTACTCGTCTTCGTCGTCGTCTCGGTGGCCCTCATCGCCGTCGTACGGCCCATCGCCACCCGGCACCGTTCCCAGCGGCCCCAACTCGTCACGGGCGTCGACGCGTTGAAGGGCAAGCAAGCCGTCGTCCTGGAGCGCGTCGACAGCACGGGCGGCCGGATCAAGCTCGCCGGAGAGGTCTGGTCGGCCCGCGCTCTCGACACCGGCCGGGTCTACGACGTAGGCCAGGAAGTGGATGTCGTGGACATCGAGGGAGCGACCGCGATCGTCATGTGACCTCGCAGGATGCAACTGAACCGAACGCACCACGAGTTGCACGACGGTCTGTCAGACTCGACCAGCAAGATCTTCAACAAGCATAAGATCTTCCGAAAACGCCGAGGCGGAGAAGGGCACGGGGAGCACGATGGAACCGGTCATCATCGTCTTGATCATCCTGGTGGTGTTGGTCTTCATCGCCCTGATCAAGACGATCCAGGTCATCCCACAGGCCAGTGCGGCCATCGTGGAGCGCTTCGGCCGCTACACGCGGACACTCAACGCGGGACTCAACATCGTCGTCCCGTTCATAGACACCATCCGCAACCGCATCGACCTGCGTGAACAGGTCGTGCCGTTCCCGCCCCAGCCGGTGATCACCCAGGACAACCTGGTCGTGAACATCGATACCGTCATCTACTACCAGGTGACCGACGCCCGCGCCGCGACCTACGAGGTCGCCAGCTACATCCAGGCCATCGAGCAGCTCACCGTCACCACGCTCCGCAACATCATCGGCGGCATGGACCTGGAGCGGACCCTGACCTCCCGCGAGGAGATCAACGCGGCCCTGCGCGGCGTCCTCGACGAGGCGACGGGCAAGTGGGGCATCCGCGTCAACCGCGTCGAGCTCAAGGCGATCGAACCGCCCACCTCCATCCAGGACTCGATGGAGAAGCAGATGCGCGCCGACCGTGACAAGCGCGCCGCGATCCTGACCGCCGAAGGTACCCGTCAGGCCGCGATCCTCACCGCCGAGGGTGAGAAGCAGTCCCAGATCCTGCGCGCCGAGGGTGAGGCCAAGGCGGCCGCCCTGCGCGCGGAAGGCGAAGCCCAGGCGGTCCGTACGGTCTTCGAGGCGATCCACGCCGGCGACCCGGACCAGAAGCTCCTCTCCTACCAGTACCTCCAGATGCTCCCCAAGATCGCCGAGGGCGACGCCAACAAGCTCTGGATCGTCCCCAGCGAGATCGGCGACGCCCTCAAGGGCCTCTCCGGCGCCATGGGCAACTTCGGCGGCATGGGCGGCGGCTCGAACGGCGGCAACTCCGGCTCGGAACGCCGGGAAACCCCGAAGATCGACTGACGTAGGCATTTCCGTACGACAGCAGGGCCCGCCTTCTTGAGAAGGCGGGCCCTGGCGCACTCAGGGGCGCGGGGAACTGCGCGACCAGCCACGACGAACCCGCACCCGCAACCGAGCAGTTCCCGGCAGCTGGTCAGGCGGCTTCTACAGCCAACCACTCCGGCAGCGCGGAGAAGTCCTCGTGGCCCAAGGACAACAGCATCGCGTCCGCCGGAGTCGGCTCGAACGGCTGCCGCAGCAACGGCATCCCCGCCTCCGCCGGAGTCCGGTTCGCCTTGCGGTGGTTGTCCTCCGCGCAGGAGGCCACCGTATTCAGCCACGTGTCCTGACCACCCTGCGACCGCGGCACCACGTGGTCCACGGTCGTCGCCCGACGCCCGCAGTACGCGCACCTGTGCCGGTCACGCACCAGAACACCCCGCCGCGACCACGGGGCTTGTCTTCGGAAGGGCACCCGAACATACCTGCACAGCCTGATCACCCGGGGCGCCGGTATGTCGACCGCGGCTCCGCGCATGCGCAGTTCGGGGTGGGACTGCTCGACGACGGCCTTGTCCTGCAGCACCAGAACGACGGCTCGGTTCAACGTCACCGTCGACAGCGGCTCGAAGCTCGCGTTCAGTACCAGCGTGTCCCGCATGTCAGCCCACCTCCCATGTGCACCGGCCCACCCCTGGCGGGCTTGGGCTTGGATCAACTCTGGCCGGGCACGCCGAGATGGACAACGCAATAAAAAAGTGCCCGCCCCTGATCAATTCCAAGACCAGGGGCGGGCAAACGCTCAATGAACGTCAGTCTTCGGCGAGCACCTCGTACTCACTGATCAACTGAGCGCGCGCGATCGTGTGGAAGCGCAGGTTGAAGCCGACGGCGGCAGGCGACGCCTCGGCATCGGGCCCGAGCTTCTCCTGATCCACGGCGTACACGGTGAAGACATACCGGTGCGGTCCGTCCCCGGCCGGCGGGGCGGCCCCGCCGAAGTCCTTCGTCCCGTAGTCGTTCCGCGCATGTACGGCACCCTTGGGCAGCCCCTCGAACTTCCCGCTGCCCGCACCGACCGGCAGCTCGGTCACCGAGGCCGGAATGTCGAACACGACCCAGTGCCAGAACCCGCTGCCCGTGGGCGCGTCGGGGTCGTAGCAGGTCACGGCGAAGCTCTTGGTCTCCGGCGGGAAGCCCTCCCAGCGCAACTGCGGCGAGGTGTTGCCGGCCGCGTAGACCTGAGCGTCCTTGAGCGTGCCGCCCTCCTGCACGTCCTCGCTCGTCACCGTGAACGACGACACGGGCGGGTGGAAGTCATGGGGGAGCGGCCGCCGCTTGAGCTCGGTCACCTCGGTACCTCCTGATCGATTACCGGAATCAGCAGTTCCGAGCCTAGAACCAGTTGCGCTTGCTGCCGACCTCGGACAGCCACTGGTTCAAGTAGGCGGCCCAGTCGGTGCCCTGGTAGTCGTGCAGACCCACCTGGAAGGACCGGAAGGTGTCACTGCCCTCGCTGAACAGCCCGGGCTTCTTGTCCATCTCCAGTACGACGTCCATCGCGTGGCCGTCCGCGACGAAGCTCAACTCGACCTGGTTGAGCCCGCGGTACTGCTGCGGCGGGAAGAACTCGATCTCCTGGTAGAACGGCAGCTGCTGCCGCGTCCCACGGATGTGCCCGCGCTCCAGGTCCGCGTTCTTGAAGCGGAAGCCCAGCTGCATGAACGCGTCCAGGATCGCCTTCTGCGCCGGCAGCGGGTGCACGTTGACGGGATCGAGGTCACCGGAGTCCACGGCACGCGCGATCGCCAGCTCGGTCGTCACACCGACGTTCATGCCACGCAGGGCCTGACCGTCGATCATCGTGATCGGCGTCTCCCAGGGGATCTCCAGGCCGAACGGCACCGCGTGCACCGCACCCGACCGGAGCGTGAAGGCACCGCCGAGCGAGACCTTCGTGAACTCGATGTCCTGCTTGTACTCCTGGTCGCCGCTCTCGACCTCGACCTTGGCCTGGAGCCCGACCGACAGCCCCTCGATCTCCTGGTCGACGGACCCGCCCTGGATCCGCACCTCGCCCTGGACGACACCACCGGGGACGACGTTGACCTCGGTCAGCACCGTCTCCACCGAAGCCCCACCGGCCCCCAGGCTCGCGAGCAGCTTCTTGAACGCCATGTCTCTCCTCTTAGAACGCGCGGATTCCTGATCCCTACAAACGCGATCCGGCCGTGGTCGGTTCCGCGCCCTCACCCTGGCAAGCGGACGGACCCTTGACCACCCCTTGGCACACACCCGTCTGGACTACGCTCGTACGCCATGATCACGCCCCCGGACCGTACGCCACTGCCACGAGAGTTCTTCGACCGCCCCGTACTGGATGTCGCCCCCGACCTCCTCGGCCGCACCCTCGTCCGCACGACCCCGGACGGCCCGATCACGGTGCGCCTCACGGAGGTGGAGGCGTACGACGGCCCGAACGACCCCGGCTCCCACGCCTATCGCGGTCGCACGGCCCGCAACGGCGTGATGTTCGGTCCGCCCGGGCATGTGTACGTCTACTTCACCTACGGCATGTGGTTCTGCATGAACCTGGTGTGCGGGCCCGAGGGCCGCGCGAGCGCCGTCCTGCTGCGTGCCGGAGAGATCCTGGAAGGCGCCGAGCTGGCGCGCAAACGTCGACTCTCGGCCCGAAATGACAAAGAACTGGCCAAAGGGCCGGCCCGCCTGGCCACGGCCCTCGGTGTGGACCGGGCCCTGGACGGCACGGACGCGTGCGACCCGGACGAGACCCCGCTGAGGGTGCTCACCGGCACTCCGGTCACCTCCGACCAGGTACTCAACGGTCCGCGGACCGGGGTGGCCGGCGACGGAGGCGTGCACCCCTGGCGGTTCTGGGTCGCCGACGACCCGACGGTGAGTCCCTACCGCGCTCATGTCCCGAGGCGGCGCTCAAGTTGACTCGCTCTTGGAAGGTGCGTAACGTGGCCCGAGCCGCTTGACCCGGTTACGGCGATCGCCAGCAGCCGAGAGCGGCCAAACCACTACCTACGACATCCCCTCAGCGGGGGCGATTTCGGCGTGCCCGCACGCCCGAATTCGAACTCGCGGAACTCGATTATGAGTTGCCGAGGGAATGGGCTAACGTAGCGAATGTCGAAAGGCCCCGCCGACAGGGAATCAGGCCCGAAAGGATCTGATAGAGTCGGAAACGCAAGACCGAAGGGAAAAGCCCGGAGGAAAGCCCGAGAGGGTGAGTACAAAGGAAGCGTCCGTTCCTTGAGAACTCAACAGCGTGCCAAAAATCAACGCCAGATATGTTGATACCCCGTCTCCAGCATCAGCTGGGACGAGGTTCCTTT
>NZ_RSAJ01000477.1 GCF_003933965.1 Streptomyces sp. RP5T | reverse complement strand
GGCCAGGAAGGGGGCACTGATGACGCAGCACGCCGACGAGGACGTCGACCGCCACGGGGGCGCCGCCGGACTCCGACTGGCGACGGGGAGCGCCGCCGACGCGCTCGCCGCGAGTCTGCCTGTCGACCGCAACCAGGCGATCCTGGAGGCGGCCAAGCAGGTCGGCGCGATCCTGAAACGGGAAGGGCATCCGTTCGCGCTCGCGGGCAGCGTGGCCGTGTACGCGCACGGCGGCGCCCAGAATCTCCAGCACGACGTCGACTTCGCCATCCTCCCCGAGGACGCGCAGTCCGTGGCCGACACCCTGCGCGAGGCGGGTCTGGAGGTCCGGACCCCTCCGGAGGACTGGCTGCTCAAGGCCGACTGCATGGGCCAGCAGGTCGACCTGATCTTCGAACTGGCCCACCAGCCGGTCACCACGGAACTCCTGGCACGCGCCGACGAACTCTCGGTGGACTCGGTGTTCATGCCCGTGCTGAGCCCGACGGACCTGCTGCACAGCCTGCTGTCCGCGTTCTCCGAGCACCACTGCGACTTCGGCGCAGTCCTGCCGATCGCCCGCACGCTGCGCGAGAAGGTCGACTGGGACGCCGTACGCCGCGGCTGCGGGGACGCACCGATGCCGGACGCGTTCTTCTACTTCCTGGAACGGCTGGAGGTCATCGAGCCGAGGAGCGGGGTGGAGCGGTCATGAGCGGGTCCCCACCCGAACCGAACGCGGTCGGCGAGGCCGGCGAGGCCAACATCGAGTACCGCGTCGCCCACCTGCGCGACCGGCTCGCCGCCGAGGAACTCGGCGAGCTGGGAGTCCGCGCCGAGGTGCGGGCCGGAGCGGTCGTGGTCTCCGGGACGGTGCCCTCGGCGCAGTGCCGGGAGACCGTCCTGCGCACCGTCGGCGAGGAGCTGGCCGGGCTGTCCGTGCACACCGACGTGGTGGTGGCCGAGACCGCCACGCCCGATCATGCGGAGGAGCTGCCGTGATCCGCGTCGCCGCCGTGGGGGACATCCACATGGGACTGGAGAGCCGGGGCGTGCTGCGTCCCGCCCTCGACACCCTGTCCGACTGCGCCGACCTGCTGCTGCTGGCCGGGGACCTCACCCGGCACGGCACACCGGAGGAGGCCCGGGTGGTGGCCCAGGAGGTGCGTGACCTGCCGGTGCCGGTCGTGGCGGTCCTCGGCAACCACGACCACCACGACGAGCAGCCCGAGAAGGTCGCCGCCCTCCTGGAGGACGCCGGCGTGCGGGTGCTGGAGGGCGAGGGCACGGTCGTCGAGTGCGGCGACACGCGCGTGGGCATCGCCGGCACCAAGGGGTTCGGCGGCGGCTTCGTGGGCCGCAGCGCCGGCGAGTTCGGCGAGCCGCTGATGAAGGAGTTCGTACGGTACTCCCGGCGCTGCGCGGACGGGCTGCGCACCGCACTGGAGGAACTGGAGCAGCAGGGCTGCGGGACGCGGGTCGCGCTCACCCACTTCTCCCCCGTCGCCGACACGCTCGCCGGTGAGCCGCCGGAGATCTATCCGTTCCTCGGCAGCTATCTGCTGGCCGAGGCGATCGACACCGCGGGGGCCGACCTGAGCGTGCACGGACACGCCCACGCGGGCACGGAGCACGGGATGACGGCCGGTGGCGTGCGGGTGCGGAACGTGGCCCAGCCCGTGATCCGGCGGGCGTTCAACGTCTACCACCTGCACGCCGGCTGACGACTCCTCAGCTGCTGCGGGCGGCGGCGCGGTCGTGGTCCTCCCACGCCGCGTCCCTCAGCTCCGGGCGCAGCAGGACCTCCACGGCCGTGCGGGCCAGCGCCTCCGCCGCCGCGAGCATGACCTGCCGGGCGCGCTCGGAGCCGGCCGCGACCGCGAACTCGGGGGTGTGGTCCGAACCGTCCTCCTCCATGATCGCCACGAAGGGGTGGATGGCGGGCACCCGTCCGCTGACGTTGCCGACGTCGGAGGAGCCCAGGTAGACACCGGGTTCGGGCGGTGTCATCGCGATCCCGGCCTCCGCCAGGTGGCGGGCGAACCGGTCCGACAGCACCGCGCTGTCCCGGAAGTGCTCGTAGCGCGGCGTGGCCCGCTCCACCGTGACGGTCGTGCCCGTCGCCCGCGCCACCCCCTGGGCGCAGGTCAGCAGCTCCCCGGCCAGGTCCTCCAGGGCGGCCGTCGTCACCGCGCGCAGCCCGAACAGGCCCTCGGCGTACTCGGGGACGATGTTGGTCGCCGTGCCGCCGTCCGTGACGATGCCCTGCACGTGCGAGCCCGTGGGCAGCCTGCGCCCGACGACGGCCAGGGTGTTGAACAGCTGGATGAGCGCGGCGAGCGCGTCGATGCCCTCGGTGGGGTTCCCGGTCGGGTGGGCGGCGCGTCCCCGGAACCCGACCCGGTACTGGGCCTGCGCGGTCAGGGGCGCCCACTGCCAGTTGTGCACGCCGGGGTGGAACATCAGCGCCGCGTCGACGTCGTCGAACACCCCCGCGTCGGTCTCGGTGACCTTGCCTCCGCCGCCCTCCTCCGCGGGCGTGCCGATGGCCCACACGGTGCCGGCGTCCCGGTCGAGCACGGCACGGGCGGCGAGCGCCGCGCCCAGACCCGCCGCGGCGATCAGGTTGTGCCCGCAGGCGTGGCCGAGGCCGGGCAGGGCGTCGTACTCCAGCAGCAGGGCCACCGCGGGGCGGGGCCTGGTGCCGGAGCGGGCGGTGAAGGCGGTGGGGAGCCCGGCGACGTCCCGCTGGACCTTGAACCCCGCCCATTCGAGTTCGCCGCAGAGCAGTGCGGCCGCCCGGTGCTCCTCGAAGGCGTACTCCGGGTCGGAGTGCAGCATCCGCGCCATGTCCCACAACCGATCCGCCCGTGCGGCCACCTCTCCGCGCACTCGCGCGAGCACCTCGTCCACGGCGTCGGTCACATCGGCCTCCCAGAAATGTCGTACGCCTGTGTCCTGGTGCGGGTTCCTTCGAGCGGGCCGCCTTACACCCGGGACACCGTTACCGGCTCGGGGCCACGGGTACTCAGGAGCGGACAGCGGGAGTCGGCAGGGAGGCCTCCATGAAGGCGGACCGGATAGCGGATCCCTGGGGCACGCGGACGCCGTACCGGCGCCATGAAGCCTGGCCCTCCAGGGTGGACGCCTTCCTCGCGGAGGGCGTGGAGCCCGGCACGGTGCAGCGATGGGTGGGCGCGGCGTCGCTGCTGCACTCCGGCGGTGACGCCATGGACATCGCCGTCGTGGACGGCCGGATGGCCGGCGTACGGGGCCGGGCGGCGGACCGCGTCAGCCGGGGCAGGCTCGGGCCGAAGGACCTGTTCGGCTGGCAGGCCAACGCCTCCTCGGACCGGCTGACCAGGCCGCTCGTGCGGCGCGAGGGGCATCTCGTGGAGACCGACTGGGACACCGCGATGGAGCTGGTGGCCGCCCGCACCCGGGAACTGCTCGACGAGCGCGGGCCCGGCTCGATCGGTTTCTACACCAGCGGCCAGCTGTTCCTGGAGGAGTACTACACGCTCGCCGTGCTCGCCCGCGCGGGTGTCGGCACCAACCATCTCGACGGCAACACCCGGCTGTGCACCGCGACCGCGGCCGAGGCGCTGAAGGAGTCCTTCGGCTGCGACGGCCAGCCGGGCAGCTTCGACGACCTCGACCACGCCGACGTGATCGCGCTGTTCGGCCACAACATGGCCGAGACGCAGACCGTGCAGTGGACGCGCGTCCTGGACCGGCTGGCGGGTGGCGATCCGCCGCGGCTGCTGTGCGTGGACCCCCGCCCGACCCAGGTGGCCCGGCACGCGTCGGTGCACCTGGCGCCGCGTGTCGGCACCAACGTGGCGCTGCTGGACGCCCTGCTGCACGAGACGATCCGGCACGACCGGGTCGACCACGACTTCGTCGAGGCACACACGGTCGGCTTCGAGGAGCTTGCACAACAGGTCGCGTCCTGCACGCCCGAGTGGGCCGCGGCCATCTGTGACGTCCCGGCCGCCCGCATCAGCGAGGCGGCCGAGCTCGTCGGCACGACGGACGCCCTGCTGTCCACGGTCCTCCAGGGCGTGTACCAGGCCCACCAGGCGACCGCCGCGGCCGTGCAGGTCAACAACCTGCACCTGATCCGCGGGATGCTGGGCCGCCCGGGCGCGGGTGTGCTCCAGATGAACGGCCAGCCCAGCGCCGAGAACACCCGCGAGTGCGGTGCCGACGGCGATCTGCCGGGCTTCCGCAACTGGCAGAACGACGCCCATGTGGCCGACCTGGCGAAGGTGTGGAACGTGGAACCGTCCACGATCCCGCACTTCGCGCCACCCACCCACGCGATGCAGATGTTCCGCTACGCCGAGCAGGGCTCGATCGGGATGCTCTGGATCAGCGGCACCAACCCGGCCGTCTCCCTGCCCGAACTGGCCCGGATCCGCGCGCTGCTGGCGCAGGAGGGGCTCTTCACGGTCGTACAGGACCTGTTCCTGACGGAGACCGCCCGGTTCGCCGACGTCGTCCTGCCCGCCGCCACCTGGGGCGAGAAGACCGGCACGATCACGAACGCCGACCGGACCGTCCACCTGTGCGAGAAGGCGGTCGAGCCACCCGGCGAGGCCAGGTCCGACCTGGACACCTTCCTCGACTTCGCGCGCCGCATGGACTTCCGCGACAAGGACGGCGGCCCGCTGATCGGCTGGCAGGACCCCGAGGAGGCGTTCGAGGCCTGGAAGCGGTGCAGCGCGGGCCGCCCCTGCGACTACACGGGCCTGACCTACGACCGGCTGCGCGACGCCGGCGGCATCCAGTGGCCCTGCACCGAGGCGAACCCGCGGGGCACCGAGCGGCTCTACACGGACGGCATCACCTGGGCCCACCCCGACGACTGCGAGAGCTACGGCAAGGACCTGGAGACCGGGGCCTCCGTCGACCCCGTGGAGTACCGCTCGCTCAACCCGGACGGCAAGGCCGTGCTCAAGGCGGCCGCGTACGTCGAGCCGCACGAGATGCCCGACGAGCGGTATCCGTTCCAGCTCTCGACGGGCCGGACGCTCTACCACTTCCACACCAGGACCAAGACCGGCCGGGTCGCACAGCTCGACGAGGCCGCGCCCGAGGTGTGGGTGGAGGCCTGCGCCGCGGACACGGCGCGTCTGGGGCTGGGCGAGGGCGATCTCGTCCGGGTGGCCACCCCACGCGGCGCGCTGGAGGCGCGGCTGCGGGTGACGGGCATCCGGCCGGGTCTGCTGTTCGTGCCCTTCCACTACGGCTACTGGGACGTCAAGGAAGGCGACGGCCCGGACAACGGCGGGCCCGGACGCGCCGCGAACGAGACGACGATCACCGACTGGGACCCCGCTTCCAAACAGCCCCTCTTCAAGACGGCGGCCGCCGCGCTCACCCTCGTCGCGCGCGCGGACGGACGGCACGCGCCGGCCCCCACCACCACGGCCTCGGCTCCGTCGGTCCCCGGCTCGGTGCGGGCCACAGCGGGCGGGCGGCAGACGTACGCGACCCAGGACAGCGAGCCGGGAGGCACGTCATGAAGGACGGCATCGCCCACACCCTGCGCGCCCTGCACCACGGGGAACGGCGGCTGGAGCGGGACCTCGTGGCCGTGTCCGAGCGGCATGCCGGGGAACACGAGGTCCATCACGTCGCCACCGACCTCGCCGCCTGGTCCCGCGAACACGCGGGGCGGCTGGCGGAGTTCGCGGCGGCGGAGGGGCTGCGCCTCGACGACGACAGGCCCGCGCCCCCGCCCGGCGAGGGGCCCGAGGGACTGCTGCTCCTGCACGACCTGCGCGCCCTGCACCTGGCCGCCACGGAGAACTCCCTGTACTGGGAGATGCTCGCGCAGGTCGCCCGGGCGACCCGGGACGAACGGCTCCTGGAGCTGGCGTCCGACTGCCACCCGCAGACCCTGCGCCAGATGCGCTGGACCGACACGTTGATCAAGCAGGTGTCCCCACAGGTGCTGACAAGCCTGTGACCAGGCATAGGGGGTGCGGCCCCGGGCACCCGGGGGGCGGAGGTGGAAGACCATGGGACACGGAGGAAACGTCATCGACGAGCTGGTGACCGATCACCACGAGGTCGAGGAACTGTTCGGGAAGATCGAGGCGCTGGCACCCGGTGAGAAGAACCGGAAGGTGTACGCCGACCAGGTCACCATGGAGCTGATCCGGCACTCGGTCGCGGAGGAGGAGTACCTCTACCCGGCGGTGCGGGAGCACCTGGTCAACGGGAACACCATGGCCGACCGGGAGATCGAGGACCACTCCACGGCCGAACAGCTCATGAAGGACCTGGAGCGCTGCGAGGCGGACGACCCGGAGTTCGACCGTCTCATCGGCGAGCTGATGAGCGAGGTCCGCTCGCACATCGCCGAGGAGGAGGAGACCCTCTTCCCGCAGCTGCGTGTCGCATGCTCGGAGAAGGAGCTGAACGATTTGGGCG
>NZ_RSAJ01000476.1 GCF_003933965.1 Streptomyces sp. RP5T | reverse complement strand
CACCACCCCCGGCGACCTCGCCGTACCCCCCTCCCGCGCACACGCCGACCGGCTCGCCGCCCTCGGGGACGACACGTGGGGGACACTTCGACTCGGCCCCGGCTGGACGCAAGCCGACAGGGCCCCGGAGGAGGTACGCACCCCATGAGCCAGACCGTCGACCGAGCACTGAGCATCCTGCCGCTGCTCGCCGAGGGCCCCGCCGACCTCGGACAGGTCGCCGACCGCCTCGGCGTCCACAAGTCCACCGCGCTGCGACTCCTGCGTACGCTCCACGAACACGGCATGGTCTACCGCCAGTCCGACCAGCGCTACCGCCTCGGCGCCCGCCTCATCGCGCTCGCCCAGGAGGCGATGGAGAACCTCGACATCCGCGAGATCGCCCACCCCCACCTAGTACGGCTGAACGAGAGTTGCGGTCACACCGTCCACCTCGCCGTCTACGAGGAGGACGAGGTGCTCTACATCGACAAGGTCGAGAGCCGCTACCCGGTGCGGATGTACTCGCGGATCGGCAAGCCGGTCGCCATCACCGTCGCCGCCGTCGCCAAGCTGCTGCTCGCCGACCTGCCCGAGGCCGAGCGCCGCGCCCTCGCCGACAAGCTCGACTACCCCCTGTACACGGCCCGTTCGACACCCAATGCCCCGGCCTTCCTCAAGGAGTTGGAGCGCGTGCGCGAACAGGGCTGGGCCACCGACCTCGGTGGCCACGAGGAATCCATCAACTGCGTCGCGGCCCCGGTCCGCGGCGCCGACGGCAGGGTCGTCGCCGCGATGTCGGTCTCCGCGCCGAACGTCGTCGTCACCGCCGAGGAACTCCTCACCCTGCTTCCGCAGGTCCGCCGCACGGCCGATGCCATCAGCGGCGAGTACTCCGGCAGAACAACCGCCAAGGACCCCAAGGACCCCGTATGACGGACAAGATCGCGCTCACCCCCGAGACCCACACCACACCGCCCGCCAAGTTCTCCCACGGGGTGCGCAAGGGCAACATCCTCCAGGTCGCCGGGCAGGTCGGCTTCCTGCCGGCCGAGGAGGGCAGGCCGCCGACGCCCGCCGGGCCCACCCTGCGCGAACAGACCCTCCAGACCCTCGCCAACGTCAAGGCGATCCTGGAGGAGGGCGGCGCCTCCTGGGACGACGTGATGATGATCCGCGTCTACCTGACGGACGTGGACCACTTCGCCGAGATGAACGCGATCTACAACACCTACTTCGAGGAGCAGGGCCTCACCGCGCCCCCGGCCGCCCGTACGACGGTCTACGTCGGACTGCCCGCCGGGCTCCTCGTCGAGATCGACGCGCTCGCCGTCCTCGGCTGACGCTCCGGCAACCACCGCACCACCCGCATCTCCCGCACGTCCTGCACGGCACGGCACCCCCCCCGGGGCGCCGTGCCGCGATGCCCCCTGCCCGAAAGCTCCATGTTCTTAGCCAGAGGACCCCCATGTCCCTACCGCTCGCCGCGACCACCGAGACACCCCCGCACACCGGTGGCCTGCTCCTCCTCATCGACGGCACCGCGGGCCTGCTCACGGTCGCCGCCCTCGGTATCGCCCTGCTGCTCTTCCTGATCATCAAGGTCCGGCTCCAGCCCTTCGTCGCCCTGCTCGGCGTCTCCATAGCCGTCGGCCTGCTCGCGGGCCTGTCGGTCACCGAACTCTTCGGCACGGTCCAGCGCTCGGACGCCGTGTCCACCATCGAGTCCGGGATGGGCGGCATCCTCGGCCATGTCGCGATCATCATCGGCCTCGGCACCATGCTCGGCGCGATCCTCGAAGTCAGCGGCGGGGCAGAGGTGTTGGCGTCCCGGCTGCTGAACCTGTTCGGGGAGAAGCGGGCGCCCCTCGCGATGGGCCTCACCGGACTCATCTTCGGCATCCCGGTCTTCTTCGACGTCGGCATCTTCGTGCTCGCGCCGATCGTGTACGCGGCGGCCAAGCGCAGCGGCAAGTCGATCCTGCTCTACTGCCTGCCGCTGCTGGCGGGCCTGTCCATGACCCACGCCTTCCTGCCCCCGCACCCCGGCCCGGTCGCCGCCGCCGGTCTGCTCCACGTGGACCTCGGCTGGGTGATCCTGATGGGCATCGTCTGCGGCATCCCGGCCGTCCTGGCCGCGTGGGCGTACTCCGCCTGGGTCGGGCGCCGCATCTTCGTCGCCGTACCGCAGGACATGGTGGAGGCGGCCGCGGAGGCCAAGCAGGCGGTGATCGAGGAGCAGCGGGCGCAGGGCGTCGTACCGCGCGAGGACCCCGTCCCGCTCGGCACGGTCCTCGGCATCATCGGCACGCCCCTGGTCCTGATCCTCGCCGCCACGTTCTCCTCGATCGCCTTCGACCCCTCCACGGGCCGCTCGGTCATCGAGTTCTTCGGCAGCCCCTTCGTGGCCCTGACGATCGCGCTGCTCCTCGCCTACTACCTGCTCGGCATCCGCCGCGGCTGGTCCCGCAGGTCGCTGGAGCGGGTGTCGACCGCGTCCCTCAAGCCGGTCGGCAACATCCTGCTCGTCGTCGGCGCGGGCGGGGTCTTCGGCGCGGTCCTGAAGGCCAGCGGGGTCGCCCAGGCGCTGTCGGACACCTTCAACGACGTCGGCCTGCCGGTGATCGTGCTGTCGTACCTGATCTCGGTGGTCCTGCGGGTCGCCCAGGGCTCGGCGACCGTCGCGATCGTGACGACCGCGGGCATCGTGGCGCCCCTGCTCTCGGAGGGCCACCACTCCCAGGCCTTCGTCGCCCTCGTCATCATGGCGATCTCGGCCGGCTCCATCTTCGCCTCCCACGTCAACGACGGCGGCTTCTGGATGGTGGCCAAGTACTTCGGCATCAGCGAGCGGGACACGCTCAGGACGTGGACCGTGCTGGAGACGGTGCTGTCGGTGGCGGGATTCGTGGTGGCCGCCGTACTGAGTGTGTTCGTGTAGGTGTTGTAGCCCCATGTAGGCGTCCGATAACGATGTAGGGGCCGGCTGTGTGCGACACAGGATCGTCGACCATACTGCCCGCTGTGGAGCAGCGCATAGGTTCGAGCAGCCAGCCCCTGGAAGGCGCCGGATTCGACCCGGCCTTCATCCCCGGGCTCACCTCACCCGGTTCCGACGAGGCGGAGTCCGCCACGGAGGAGCCGGAGGTGACTCCGGAGGACGCCGTCGAGGAGCCCGCGGAAGAGCCCACCGACGAGGCCGAGGACGAGGCCGCCGAGGACGAGGCTCCCGACGGCCCCGTCTTCGAGGCCTCCGACCGTCGCGCGAGGATCGTCGCCGACCACAAGGGCGTCCGCCTCTCCCTCGACGACCAGTCCTGCGAGTTCCGCTGGGACGAGATCGGCGCGATCGAGACGGAGTCCCCGCGCTTCGGCAAGCGGTTCACCGTCACGGTGCACACGCCCGACCTGCGCTGGTACCCGATCGAGATCGAGGCGGCGTCGAGGTCGAGCTTCGAGAAGTGGGACCAGGAGCTGGACGCGGTCATGGACGCGTACTTCGAGGACGAGACTCCCTAGCAGTACTGCGCCTGCTTCCCGATGGACCGGTACATGCAGTCCGAGTTCTCCAGCAGTTGCAGCACCGCGTCCCGGTTGCGCGAGGTCTCCCGCTCGATGACCTCGTCGGGCGGGTAGAAGCCGCCGCCGGAGCTGGACGACGGGTACATCTCGAAGGTGTACGAGAAGATCTTGTGCGTGCCCCAGAGGTAGTCGTCGATCGACCCGTCGGTGATGTAGAGGTCGCTCGCCTGCTCCGGCGTGTAGCCGTTGCTCGCGGCCATCTTCTGCCCGACCGCCTTGAACACGGCGTTGTCGTCCGCGGTCATCCCGGTGGCCGTGTCGGAGTAGGTGTACCCGTAGGGCCACAGCACCAGTTCGCTGTACGTGTGGAAGTCGATGTTCGTCCTGATCTGCTGGACCCCGCCGACGACCCGGCTGCGCACGAAGTTCGCGACCACCTTGACCTCGGGCGCCGACTCGGCGGCCGCACCCCGGTAGGTCTCCGAGGACGTCGACCCGGACGAGCCGCCGCAGCAGCCCCAGCGGTAGGCCCAGTTGCGGTTGAGGTCCGTACCGACCGCCGACGAACCGGAGTTGGGCTGCCGGTTCTTGCGCCACGAGCGGTAGGAGCCGGAGGCGATGTCGTACTCGCCGCCGTCCGGGTTGAGGTCGGGGATGATCCAGATCTCACGGCTGTTGACCATGTTCGTCACCCGTGAGTCGCTCCCGTAGCCCGCGCCGAGTTCGCGCAGCAGGTACAGGGCCATCTCGACGGTGAGGTGTTCGCGGGCGTGCTGGTGGTGGGTGAACAGCACCTCGGGCTCGGCCTCGTCGGTCGCCACGTTGTCGCTGATCTTGATCGCGACGATGTCCCGGCCCTGGTACGAGGTGCCGATGACCCGCTTGCTCATGATGTTCGGGTAGGCGGCGAGGCGCTGGTCGATCTCGGCGTTCATCTCGGCGTAGTTGTGGTAGCGCGAGTCGGCCGAGGGGAAGTCGTAGAGCCGGGCCTCGTCCTGCGCGGCCCGCGCCGGGGCCGACCCCAACGCGGTCACCTCGTAGCCGAGTCGGCGCAGCTTGCTGATCTGGTCGGCGCGTCCGGAGACCACGACGGTCTCCTCGTCGGCCTCGTCGACGGTCACCCCGGTCTGCTGGATGGCCGTACGGGTCACGGGAGTTGTCTGCTGGTGGATCTCGTACTGGCGGACGTCCTCGGTGCTCGGGGCCGCCTTCGGGGCGCTGTCGGCGTTCGCGGAGAGCGGGGCCGCGAGGGCGAGGGCCATGAGGGAGGCGACGGCGGCGAAGGTGGCGTGGCGTCTGCCGCCGAGGGCGCCGGAACCGCGTGTGCGAAGTCGCATGAAGTCTCCTGTGTTCTCCAGGTCCCGGGATCTCCGGAAGTGGGGGAGTGGAGCGGGGTGTTTCAGCGACGAGCTGCCGGTGCGGGTGTACGGCACATCGTCTTCTTCTGACATGGTCAGGTCAAGAGCGGACAAAGACGCGATGGCGTGAAACCGTGCGGGTTCCTTCACCGCACGCCCTCTTGCCGGGCCGCGGTCTTTGGGGTTTCTTGACCTTCATGGCGGACACCACGGACAACACAGTGACCGGTGAGGCGAACCCCGTACCGCGCAGGTCCAGTTGGCGGTACATCGGCCCGGGGATCGTCGTCGCCGCGACCGGCGTGGGCGCCGGTGACCTGGTTGCCACCCTCATCGCGGGCAGCAACTTCGGCTACACCCTGCTGTGGGCCGCGGTCATCGGCTGCCTCGTCAAGATCTCCCTCGCGGAGGCGGCGGGCCGCTGGCACCTGTCCACCGGCAGCACCCTGTTCGACGGCTGGGCGAGCCTGGGCCGCTGGACCACCTGGTTCTTCGCCGTCTACGTGGTGATCTGGGGCTTCGTGTACGGCGCGGCGGCGATGTCGTCGAGCGCGCTGCCGTTGCAGGCGCTGTTCCCGGACGTGATGGACCTCGAATGGTGGGCCATCGCCTGCGGGCTGGTGGGCCTGGTGTTCGTCTGGTTCAACAAGTACGCGGTCTTCGAGAAGGTCATGACGCTCCTGGTCGGCGTCATGTTCGTGGTGACGGTGTACCTGGCGATCCGGGTCACCCCGAACCTGGGCGACGCCCTCGCGGGCCTGCTGCCCGTGCTGCCCGACGAGAAGGACTCCGTCCTCAACACCCTCGGCCTGATCGGCGGCGTCGGCGGCACCATCACGCTCGCCGCGTACGGCTACTGGGTCAACGCCAAGGGGTGGACCGACACCGGATGGATGAAGGTGATGCGGCTCGACAACCGGGTCGCCTACATCACCACCGGCATCTTCGTCGTCGCCATGCTCTTCGTCGGCGCGGAACTGCTGCACTCCGCCAACGTGGCGATCGCGAGCGGCGACAAGGGGCTCGTCCAGCTCAGCGACATCCTGGCGGACGAGTACGGCTCGGCCACCGCCAAGTTCTTCCTCATCGGGTTCTTCGCCACCTCCTTCACCTCGCTGATCGGCGTCTGGCACGGGGTGAGCCTGATGTTCGCGGACTTCGTGGCGCGCTACCGCGACCGCGGGGGAGCGGCGGACTCCGGCCGGGAGGTCGCCTCCGGCTCGCGCGAGCGCTCCTGGCCCTTCCGCGTGTACCTGCTCTGGCTGACCTTCCCGCCGATGGTCCTGCTCTTCCAGGGCCAGCCCTTCCGCCTGGTCATCATCTACGGCGTCCTCGGCGCCGCCTTCCTGCCCTTCCTGGCCGGCACGCTGATGTGGCTGCTGAACACCTCCCGCACGCCCGCCCAGTGGCGCAACGGCCCCCTGAGCAACGCCATGCTGGCGATCGCGGGCCTGCTGTTCCTGGTGCTGTGCGTGAAGCAGATCTGGGACCAGCCGTGGTCGGAGTTCTTCTGACGCCCGGGGCGGTCCGGTGACCCGGTGGATATCCTCGGCCCCGTACGCCACCACCACCCAGGGGCCACCACGATGACCACCCAGCCACCGCCCTACGGCC
>NZ_RSAJ01000475.1 GCF_003933965.1 Streptomyces sp. RP5T | reverse complement strand
GGACACGACCCCCGCATCCACCTGCGTCCCGTCGCCCCGATTCCCCGCGGTTGGCGCTCTGCCGGAGAGGACTTCGGCTCTCGTGCTCCCCTCGACCACCGAACGCCGCCAGGCCGAGGAGGCTGAGCTCGCCGCACCATCCGACCCGCGCCGGCAGAGACGGGGGCCGGCGAGCACGGTTCCGGCAGCGCCCGCGGCACAGCCCCCAGGTGCCTCCCGTGCAGGCCCGCCCTCGGCACAGCGACCGTACGGTCCCGGCCGCCGACGTACCGCAAGACCGGCGTACCGCAAGACCGGGCGTCAGGCCGCGATGAGCTCCTGCTCGCGGACCGGCGTCTCGACCTGGGGCTTCTTCTTGTTGGGCAGCGAGAGCCGGAAGACCTTGCGCCAGGCGGAGAACACCTGCTTGGGCAGCGGCCCGGTGACGTACTCCAGCTCGTACTTCTCGAACAGCGCGCGCACCTTCACCGCGACCTCGGCGTACCGGTTGCTCGGCAGGTCCGGGAACAGGTGGTGCTCGATCTGGTGGGACAGGTTGCCGGTCATGAAGTGCATGGCCTTGCTGCCGCTGATGTTCGCCGAGCCCATCATCTGGCGCAGGTACCACTGGCCGCGCGTCTCGCCCTTGATCGACCGGCGCTCGAAGACCTGCACGCCCTCGGGGAAGTGCCCGCACATGATCACCGAGTGGGACCAGATGTTGCGGACCAGGTTGGCGGTGAACGTGGCGGCGAGCGTGGGGAGGAACGACGGGCCCGACAGCAGCGGGTGGATCACGTAGTCCTTGAGCACCTGCTTGCGGATCTTGCGGCCCACGGCCCTGGCCTGCGCGCGGAACTCCGGGTTCTTGCGGCGGCGCTTGTGGAGGTTCTTGCCGAGCTCCAGGTCGTAGGCCGCGATGCCGTACTCGAAGAAGCAGGCGTTGATGAAGTTCCACAGCGGCTGGCCGAGGTGGAAGGGGTGCCACTTCTGGTCCTCGTCGACGCGCATGATGCCGTAGCCGAGGTCGTTGTCCTTGCCGATCACGTTGGTGTACGTGTGGTGCAGCTCGTTGTGCGAGTGCTTCCACTGGTCCGCCGGCGAGACGTGATCCCATTCCCAGGTGGTGGAGTGGATCTTCGGGTCCCGCATCCAGTCCCACTGGCCGTGCAGGATGTTGTGCCCGATCTCCATGTTGTCCATGATCTTCGCCACGGAGAGCCCGGCGGTGCCGATCAGCCACGCGGGCGGGAACATCGAGAACAGCAGAACGCCCCTGCTGACCAGCTCCAGCTTGCGCTGGGCGGAGATGACCTTCCGGATGTAGGCGGCGTCCTCCTCTCCGCGGCCGGCGATCACCTCGTCGCGGATCGCGTCCAGCTCGCGGCCGAGCTCCTCGATCTGCTCCGCGGTCAGGTGGGCGGTGGGGTCGATGGCGGTCAAAGTGCTCCTACCGTTCGATGCTGCAAGGGCCCGCGGCGGCGGACACACAGGTCTGGATGAGGACGCCCGGCTCGGCCTCGGTGATCTCGCCGGTGCGCAGGTCGCGTACGGCACCCGCCTTCAGCGGTGTGACGCAGCCGAAGCAGATGCCCATACGGCACCCGGAGGGCATGAGCACGCCGGACTCCTCGCCGACGTCCAGCAACGGCGTGGCGCCGTCCGCGGCGACGGTCTTGCCGGTCGTGCTGAAGGTGACCTCGCCGCCGTCACCGGCGACGACGATGCCGGGGCGGAAGCGTTCGGTGTGCAGGCGCTCCGGTACGCCGTGCTCGCTCCAGTGCTTCTCGGCGGCGTCAAGCAGGCCCGTGGGCCCGCAGGCCCAGGTCTCGCGCTCGGCCCAGTCGGGCACGAGTTCGTCGAGACGGGCGATGTCCAGCATGCCGTCGGTGTCGGTGTGCACCTCGGTGAGGCGCAGCTTCTTGTCGGCGACCAGGTCGTGCAGTTCGTTGCGGAAGATCACGTCCTGCGGCTGTGGCGCGCTGTGGACCATGACGACGTCGTCGAACTCGGTGTCGCGCAGCATGCCCATGACCGGGGTGATGCCGCTGCCGGCCGTCAGGTAGAGCACCTTGGCGGGCCTGGCCTTCGGCAGCACGAAGTCACCGGTCGCCTGGTCGAGCTGGATCAGCGTGCCCGGCTTCGCCCTGCGGACCAGGTGGTTGCTGACCTTGCCGTCCGGGATCGCCTTCACGGTGATCGTGACGCGGCCGTCGCGCCGGTCCGTCGGGGAGGTGACCGAGTAGGCACGCCACAGGCGCACACCGTCGACGTCGACGCCGACCCGTACGTACTGGCCGGCAGTGTGTCCACGCCAGCCCCGTCCCGGCCTGATCACGATGGTCGCGGCGTCATCCGTCTCGGGATGCACGGCCTCGATGCGCCCACGCAGGTCGGCGCCCGCTCGCAGCGGGCTGACCAGGTCGAGGTAGTCCGACGGCAGCAGCGGCGTCGTGACCATCTCCAGTAGTTTCCACGCCCTGCTGCGGAGGGCTGTACTCGTCATGGCCCCAGCTTGCTGTGCCCAAAGGCGTAAAGTCCTGACCGCAGGACGTGAATCTGGTCGCCCGAATTGTTCGCAGGGAACAAAAAATGAGCCATGCAATCCAGAGGGCCAGTGAACTGGCCCTGGACGAGAGGACGGTCACCGCACTGCGGGCCGAGCTGAGGACCACCGCCGACGAGGTCGTCCAGGCCATCATCGACGAGGTTCCTCCCTATGCCAACGCGCTTTCGGGCAGCATGGGCGGCACCATCCGCCGGGCCGTCCGCACGGCCCTGGGGCATTACCTGGACCTGGCGAGCGGGAACGCCACAGGCGGTGACGCCGGAGACGCGGCCTACGAGCTGGGCCGCGGCGAGGTCCGCGACGGCCGCTCGATGGACGCCCTGCTCAGCGCCTACCGCGTGGGTGCCCGTGTGGCCTGGCGCTGTCTGGCGGCGGGCGCCGTACCCGCGGGACTGCCGGCCGCCGAGGTCGCCAAGTTCGCCGAGCTGACCTTCGCCTACATCGACGAGCTCTCCGCCGCGAGCGCAGCGGGCCACGCCGACGAACTGGCCGCGCAGGGCCGGGCCCAGGAGCGCCACCTGGAACACCTGGCCCGCGACCTCATCGCCGGCGCGAGCCCGGACGTGCTGCTCGTCTCCGCTCAACGGGCCGGCTGGCAGCCTCCGGTCTCGCTGACCGCGGTTCTGCTGCCCGCCGCTCAGGCCCGGCCCGCCTGCCGGGTGCTCGACCCGGGCACCCTGGTCCTCGACGATCTGCCGGACGCCTTCGGCGTGCTGCTCGTTCCCGACGCAGACCGCCCGCATCTCCTGCGGCAGCTGACCGACCGCACCGCCGTGGTCGGCCCGGCCCGGCCATGGACGCGGGCGTCCGCCTCTTACGCCCGAGCCGTTCGCGCCCGCTCCCTGTCCTCCGACATCCGCGACACCGAGGACCACCTGCCGGAGCTGGTGCTGAGCGCCGACGCGGACGCGTTCGCAGACCTGCGGGCCCGAGCCCTCGCACCGCTGCGGACCCTGCCCGAGGCGACCGCGCAGCGGCTGGAGGAGACGCTGCGGGCGTGGCTCCTGCATCAGGGCCGACGGGACGAGGTGGCGGCGGCCCTGTTCGTCCACCCTCAGACGGTCCGGTACCGGATGGCGCAGGTACGGGAACTGTTCCCTGATCTCACATCGCCGCAGCGGGTCCTCGAACTGACCCTGGCGGTCGGTCTTCGGGCCGGCTGACACGCACTTCCACCGACTCACGTCGGCTTGGTTTGCCTCCTTCGTCCGGATCGGCTCCACGGCGGGTGGGCCCCGCCGTGGAGCTGTCGTCCGCCCGCTCGTCACTCGCTGCCCAGCGCGGCGATGCGTGTCGGGGGGCGGACGTGGATCACGCGGTGGTGCAGGCGGTGCCGTTCAGGCTGAAGGCGGAGGGCTTGCTGAAGGAGCCGCTGGAGGTGCCCTGGAACCCGAAGGTCGCCTGGCCGCCGGCCGCCAGCACGCCGTTGTGGCTCACGTTGCTCGCCGTGACCGCTCCCGAGGATCCGGACAGGGTCGCGTTCCAGGCGCTGGTGATCTGCTGCCCGGAGGGGAGGGTGAACGCGAGCTTCCAGCCGTTGACGGTGGTGCTGCCGGTGTTGGTGAGGGTGACGTCGGCGGTGAAACCGCCCTGCCAGGCGTTCGTCGCGTACGCCACCTTGCAGGCCGTGGAGCCTCCCGGGGTGCCAGGGCCTCCCGGGTCACTGGAAGAGCCCTTGTTGACAGTGGAGGAGAACGAGTTCACGGCGAGGCCCGCACCGTTCTGCCAGGGCTCGAAGCCGGCCTGAACACTCGTCAGGTACCAGTTGTTCTGGGCGAGTCCGCGGGAGACGGCCTGCCGGACGAAGTCCATCACGTCGAAGTTCCAGCTGCTGAGCGCCGACGGCGCGACGAACGAGATCACGTCGTTCGAGCCGTTGCTGCCGGTCCACACCTGCCAGTCGCGGCCGCCGACGTTGGTGTTGCCGACGGGGGAGCCGATGGGCTGGACGGATCCGACCCTGTTGAACCAGATCATGATCTCGGTGCGGTTCACGCCGTCGGTGCGGGGTGTGGGGTCGAGCCAGATGTCGTACGCGGCGTCGTAGACCGCGTTGTTGACGTAGGTGAAGGAGATGCTCGAAGGGGCGCTGGAGATGGTGCTGAGCTGCGCGGGGAGGTTGGTCCCCGGCGAGCAGTTCGTGTAGTGGCAGCCGTTGAAGATGGACGGGTACGACTTCGGGGCGCCGTTCGTGGGGACGGACCCGTCGGCCTGGGTGACCCTGAATCCTGAGTCGGTCGCGGTGATGCACTGGGTGGCGCTGGTGCCCCAGCGGTTGTTCTGGACCACGTAGCGACCCTGGACGGTCGTCGAGCCGTAGGTCTCGCAGATCGTGGTGTCGGCCTGCGCGGCGGGGGTGGTGGTCAGCAGTGCGGCGAGCGAGACGAGCGAGGTGAGCAGCGCGCCGAGCAGGCCACGCGCGCGGCGGGCATGATGCGGGGAAGGACGCATGCGGATCCTCTTCAGGGGTGGGGGAGACCGCGGGAAAGGGTTCCCGTGAGCTGATGGATTGGGAGCGCTCCCAATCCTGTTTCCGGCAGGACTGTAGGCACGGTTCAGGTGCATGACAAGGGTCTCGACAGCAACAGGTCGGGCCGATTTGGGAGACGCAGGTCAGGTAGGGGGCGGTGCGTTACCGGGGCCGTCTCCGGTGATCGGCGGGCGGACCTCAGGTGGACTCGCGGACCACCAGCTCCGTACGGAGGATCGTGTGACGCCAGGCCACGGCACCTTCCTCCATCTCCTCCAGGAGCAGCCGGATCATGGCCCGTCCGACCTCCTCGATCGGCTGACGGACCGTGGTGAGCTGTGGTTCGGTCCGCTGGGCCAGCGGAAAGTCGTCGAAGCCGATCACGGCGACGTCCTCGGGCACCCGGCGACCGGCCGCGCGCAGGGCCTCCAGGGCTCCGGCGGCCGTGGTGTCCGACGCCGCGAGGACGCCGTCGATGTCCGGGTGCCGTTGAAGTAGTTCGGCCATGGCGAGGCGACCGCTCTCCGCCGTGAAGTCGCTCTCGGCGACGAGGCTCCGCACCACGTCGAGGCCCGCCAGCGCGAGTGCCTCTTCGTAGCCGCGCAGCCGGCACTGTGCCGCGTGCAGGTCGAGGGGCCCGGTGATGGTGGCGATGACCCTGCGACCCCGCTGGACGAGGTGGGAGACGGCGCTGCGCGCTCCGCCGACGTTGTCCATGTCGACGTAGCTGACGTATTCGTCGCCCGAGCGGCGTCCCAGCAGTACGGTCGGCAGGCGGGCCTCGGCGAGCATGTCCGGCAGTGGATCGCCGGCGTGCACGGACATCAGCAGGACGCCGTCGACCCGGCCACCGCGCGCGTACTCGAGGAAGCGCTGTCGTTCGGCGTCGGAGCGGACCAGGGTCAGGAGCAGCTGCATTCCGGTGTCCGTCAGGGCGTCCCCGAGCGAGGTGACGATCTCGGAGAAGAAGGGCTCCGCGAACTGCCGCCAGTCCGGCTCGGTCATGACCAGGGCTACAGCGTCGGCGCGCCGCCCCGCGAGGGAACGGGCCGCGAGATTGGGCACGTAGCCGAGTTCGTCGATGGCCTGCTGCACGGCCCGGCGCGTCGACTCCTTCACGCCTGTGGCGTTGTTGATGACGCGCGAGACAGTGCCGCGTCCCACCCGTGCGTGGGCGGCCACTTCCTCCAGCGTCGGTGCCCCCGGGCGTCGCCTGCCCATGCCACCTCCCCCCAAGAGATCACCGATCTTACCGGCCGGAGGGGATCGCGCACACGACTTCACCGGTGGGTTTGGTGACGGACTGTCGTCCTGTACCCAGGGATTGGGAGCGCTCCCGATCGGTGTGGCGCCACCGGAGACCGGTCAGCGGTCGGAGCGATCGCGGTCCCTGGCTCCGGCTGACCTCAGTCCGGTTGGGGCTCTGGGACCGACGGCCGAAAGCCGGGCGGCTCATGGGGGGGG
>NZ_RSAJ01000474.1 GCF_003933965.1 Streptomyces sp. RP5T | reverse complement strand
CCTTCCAACGACTGGCGGTCTTCCCGACCTTGACGGTGGCCGAGAACGTCCAGGTGGGCGCGGAGCAGGGCCGCGTCCGCGACCCGGCCGCGACGGACCGCGCACTGCGGCTGTTCGGTCTGGACGGCCCTCTGCGCGACACCCCCGCCGCCGGCCTCCCCACCGGCACGCTCCGCCGCGTGGAACTCGCCCGGGCCCTCGCCGGATCCCCGGACGTCCTCCTCCTCGACGAACCCGCCGCCGGCCTGGACACCACCGAGGTCGCCGCCCTGGCCCGCGTCCTTGGGGCCCTCGCGGCGGACGGCACCGCCCTCCTGGTGGTCGAGCACGACCTCGACCTGGTCGCCGACCTCGCGGACGTCGTGCACGTCATGACCGCGGGCCGTGTCATCGCCTCCGGCCCCCCGGCCCACGTACTGGACACGCTCGACGCCCCGGAGAGCGCCGTATGACCGCGAGGACCACCCTGTCCCTCCGGCACGCGCGCGTGCGCTACGGCCCCCTGGAGGCCCTGCACGGCATCACCCTCACCGCCGCAGGACCCGGTCTCACCGTCCTGCTGGGGCGCAACGGCTCCGGCCGTACGACGGCGCTGCGCGCCCTGGCCGGGACCGTGCCGCTGACCGGCGGCTGCGTGGTGTGGGACGGCGTCGACGTGACCCGCGTACCGGCGTACGAGCGGGCCCGGCGCGGGCTGTGTCTGGTCCCCGAGCGGCGGGCGGTGTTCGGCTCCCTCACCGTCCGCGAGAACCTCGAACTCGCCGCCCCCGCGCACGGCCCGGCCCTGGACGCCTTTCCGCAACTGGCTCCCCTGCTCGACCGCCGGGCCGGCACCCTCTCCGGCGGCGAGCAGCGCATGCTCGCCCTCTCCCGCGCGCTGCTGGCACGCGCGCGCGTGGTCCTGGTCGACGAACCCGCCCAGGGGATGTCCCCCACGGTCGCGGCCCGCACGTACGAACTTCTCGCGGAACTGGACGCGTGCGTGGTCGTGGCCGAGCAGCGGCTCCCGCCCGCGCTGCACGGCCGGACGGCGATCGTGTACGAACTGCGCCGGGGCGCGGTCGTGTTCGGCGGGGAGGCGGCGGAGCTGGGGCGGCGACGGGCCTGAGGGCCGCGCCGGTGCGCGGGGGCCCCGCCCGGTCGCCGGACCGGACGGGGCCCCGTGCCCGTGACAGGGGGGCGCTCAGACGTTGAGACGCTGCCCGGGCACGATCAGGTCGGGATCGGCGCCGATGACGGCCTTGTTGGCGGCGTAGAGCTTCTGCCAGGTGGTCCCGTGCCGGGCGGCCACCGTGCCCAGGGTGTCGCCCGAGCGGACGGTGTAGTCGCCGCGCGAGGCGCCGCGGTTGGTGTGGTTCTCCGAACGGGTCGGTGTCTTCGCCGGCTTGGCGGGGGCCGCCGGGGCCCCGGAGGAGGCCGCGGGGGCGCTGCCGTACGCGCCGGCGCGGGCCGAGCAGGTGGGCCAGGCGCCCCAGCCCTGGGCCCGTTGGACCTTGGTGGCCACCGCGATCTGCTGGGACCTGGTGGCCTCGTCGGCGGTGGGCGCGTAGGCCGTACCGCCGTACGCGCGCCAGGTGCCGGCGGAGAACTGGAGTCCTCCGTAGTAGCCGTTGCCGGTATTGATGTGCCAGTTCCCGCCGCTCTCGCACTGGGCGATGCGGTCCCACACCCCGCCGTCCGCGGCCACCGAGTTGCCGGCCGCGGCCAGCAGCCCGAGCGGGGCGAGCAGGGCGGCCCCGGCGAGGGCCGCGGTGGTCCGGGACTTACGAGCGCTGTCGCGCCTGGTATCGGCACATTCGGACATATGGTTCCCTCTCTACGGACTCGGGGTCCCCCAAGACGGAACGCGCTCCCGGCACATGGGGCCGGGTGGTCGCGCTCCGCCCCGTCCGCCGGCGGGTGGTGCGATGAGCTGGCTTGGTGCGGCGGCGGACGTTCCCGAGCGGTGCTCGTTGCACACGGCGGAGGAATGTAGAGAGCCTGTGGAGGCGTCAGCAACCAACTCCCCGTTGTTCCAGGCCAGTTCAGCGTTACCGAGGGTATCGGCGATTTCCGGCCACCCACTTCATTGGCTGATTTCAGGATTTGTCGACCAGGTGGCACGACGATCTGTGACCCAGTTCATGCAACCAACTTCCTTGCATTTCCGTCGACTTGACACTGAGTACCCGATTCCGCACCCGCGGTGACCCTGCGCGGTGGTTGGTTCGATTCCGTTCGCCCTGGGGCGTGACTCCCGCCACAGATCGGCCGTTGTCTTCTTCATGAGCCCGGGATCCGCCCGAGCACCACATCCCGAGGGAGCCACCCGTGCCGCGCATGCTCGACGTCAGCGACGAGGTACGCGCTGAGATCGGCGACGAAGAAGCCGACCGGCTGCTCGCCGGAGAGAACGCCCCCGGCAGCTACGACTGCACCTCCTGCCGCACCCAGGGCGACTCCGACCAGGAACGCACCAGCACCGTCCTGTTCATCGGCGACGAGACCGCCGTCCTGGCCTTCGCCCACGCCACCTGTCTGCCCTCCCAGGTCGTCCAGGTCACCGAGGAGCAGCTTCAGGGCGCGGTGAAGTCCATCACCGGCGACACCGTCGACCTGGACCCGGACAAGGTCGTACCCCAGCAGGCGGTGCTCGGGGTGACCAGCGGACTCGTCCTGATCGCCGGGGAGTTGCACCCGGCGCTGGTCGTGGAGCCGACCGGGCCGATCGCCCGCCCGGGCGCGACGGGACGCGGCGACGACTTCCTCCCGCTGCTGATCGAGCAGGGGTTCATGCCGTTGACGGCGATCGAGTCGGTGCCGCCGGTGCTGCACGGGTGGTCGGTGCTGCTGGCGGTGGGGCAGCTGCACGCGGTGCTCCAGCCCTCGGCGAACGGCGGGCAGCCGGTGGCCTGGTGGCAGGCGCACCAGGCGCTCCAGGTCACGGAGAGCTGGCGGGCGGCCGCCAACAAGCACCAGCAGGTGCTCGTGTTCGCCGCGCCGGTGGGGTCCATCGGACGGCAGCCGCGCGAGGACCTGCTGCGGGACGCGCTGGACAAGGCCGCGGCCAACGGCAAGTTGGTCGCCGCCGCGATGCCGCTGGCCGGGACGTGAGCACCGGCTGAAGGATCACCCGCGACCGCATCCCCGAGGTCCCGGTGTCGTTTGGACATACGTGCACCCATACGACGTTCCGCGCCGGACCTCCGGCGGACCATCGGCCACGCCGATCTACGACGCGCTCTACTCCGAGTACGTCAGGACCTTCCGTTCGCTGCCGGGCGACCGCAGCGGCGAGGAGGAGCTGGGCTTCACCGCGTTCGGGAACACCCCGCACGCCTCGGGCTCGTTCAGCAGCTCGTGCAGCGCCTACAGCGCGGGGGCGTTCAGCGCCCGCCAGCAGTCGCAGTGGCAGCGGGTGGGACACATCGGGCAGCAGCACACCGGGATGCACCACGTCCCGGCGGCGCTGCCACCCGCTCCCCGCAGAGGGATCTGAGACGGAGGGATCCGGGACATGAGGAAGGGCGGCCCCACCGGGGGCCGCCCTTCCTCATGCGCGGGTCACTTCTTCTTCGCGCCGCGCTTCTCGCGCACCCGCACCGAGATGTGGATCGGGGTGCCCTCGAAGCCGAACTCCTCGCGCAGCCGGCGCTCGATGAAGCGCCGGTAGCCCGCCTCGATGAACCCGGAGGCGAAGAGCACGAACCGCGGCGGCTTGGTGCCCGCCTGGGTGCCGAAGAGGATGCGCGGCTGCTTGCCGCCCCGGATCGGGTGCGGGTGGGCGGCGACCAGCTCGCCCAGGAAGGCGTTCAGGCGGCCGGTGGGGACGCGCGTCTCCCAGCCCTCCAGAGCCGTCTCGATCGCCGGGACCAGCTTCTCCATGTGCCGGCCGGTACGCGCGGAGACGTTGACCCGCGGCGCCCAGGCGACCTGGCCGAGCTCGGTCTCGATCTCCCGCTCCAGGTAGTAGCGGCGCTCCTCGTCGAGGGTGTCCCACTTGTTGTAGGCGAGGACGATCGCGCGGCCCGCGTCGACGGCCATGGTGACGATCCGCTGGTCCTGGACCGAGATCGACTCGGAGCCGTCGATCAGGATGACCGCCACCTCGGCCTTCTCCACGGCGGCGGCGGTGCGCAGCGAGGCGTAGTAGTCGGCGCCCTGCTGGAGGTGGACCCGCTTGCGGATACCGGCGGTGTCGACGAACTTCCAGGTGACACCACCGAGTTCGATCAGCTCGTCGACCGGGTCACGGGTGGTGCCAGCCATCTCGTTGACGACGACCCGCTCCTCGCCCGCCACCTTGTTCAGCAGCGAGGACTTGCCGACGTTCGGGCGGCCGATCAGCGCGATCCTGCGGGGACCGCCGATGCCGGCGCCGCCGAAGGTCTGCTCGGGCGCCTCCGGCAGGGCCTCCAGAACGGCGTCCAGCATGTCGCCGGTGCCCCGGCCGTGCAGCGCGGAGACGGGGTGCGGCTCGCCGAGCCCGAGGGACCACAGGTAGGAGGCGTCGGCCTCCCCGCTCGGCCCGTCGACCTTGTTGGCGCACAGCACCACGGGCTTGCCGGCCTTGCGCAGCAGTCGTACGACCGCCTCGTCGGTGTCGGTGGCACCCACCTTGGCGTCCACGACGAACACGACGGCGTCGGCGGCCTCGATCGCGTACTCGGCCTGCGCGGCCACGGAGGCGTCGATGCCGAGGACGTCCTGCTCCCAGCCGCCGGTGTCGACGACCTTGAAGCGGCGGCCCGCCCACTCGGCCTCGTAGGTGACGCGGTCACGGGTGACGCCGGGCTTGTCCTCGACGACGGCCTCGCGGCGGCCGATGATGCGGTTCACCAGGGTCGACTTGCCGACATTGGGGCGCCCGACGACGGCGAGCACCGGCAGCGGACCGTGGCCGGCCGCCTCGATGGCACCCTCGACGTCCTCGAGGTCGAAGCCCTCTTCCGCGGCGAGCTCCATGAACTCCGCGTACTCGGCATCGCCAAGCGCCCCGTGGTCGTGCTCCTCGCCCGAGCCCTCGGAGTGGATGTGGTCGTTCATGAAGTCCGTACCTCGTTCATCGTGGTGATCGGTGGACCACCCGGCCCTTTCGCCGGATTGATCCACTACTCAGTGTCGCCTAGCGCCCGGTGAGGCGCCTGGCGTTTTCCAGGTGACTGCTCAGCTGCTTCTGGATGCGCTCGGTCGCCTCGTCGAGCGCCCTGCGCGTGCGCCGGCCGCTGCCGTCGCCGGCGTCGAAGGGGTCGCCGAAGACGACGTCGACCCGGCTGCGCAGGGGCGGCAGCCCCTTTATCAACCGTCCCGGCCTCTCGGAGCTTCCCAGCACCGCGACCGGCACGACCGGCGCCCCGCTGCGCACCGCGAAGTACGCGAGCCCGGCGCGCAGGGAGGCGAAGTCGCCCTCGCCCCGGGTGCCCTCCGGGAAGATGCCGAGGACTCCGCCCTCCTTGAGGACGTCGAGCGCCCGGGTGATCGCCCCGCGGTCGGCGCCCGAGCGGTCCACCTTGACCTGTCCGATGGCGGTCAGGAAGGGATCCAGCGGTCCGACGAACGCCTCCTTCTTGATCAGGAAGTGCGTAGGCCGGGGCGAGACCCCCATGACCATCGGGCCGTCGATGTTGTGGGAGTGGTTGACGGCGAGGATCGCGGGCCCGGTCGGGGGCATCCGCCAGGCGCCGAGCACGCGCGGCTTCCACAGCCCGTACATCAGCCCGACGCCGATGCGCCGGCCGACCTCGGCACCCTTCTCCGAAGGAACGGTCACTTCCCGGCCCGCTTCTCCTCGACGAGGGTGACGACGCACTCGATGACCTGCGCGAGGGTGAGCTCGGTGGTGTCCACCTCGACCGCGTCGTCCGCCTTGGCGAGCGGCGAGGTCTTCCGGCTGGAGTCGGCTGCGTCCCGCTTGATCAGGGCCTCGCGGGTGGCCTTGACGTCGGCGCTCTTGAGCTCCCCGCTGCGGCGGGCGGCACGGGCCTCCGGCGAGGCGGTGAGGAAGATCTTGAGGTCGGCGTCGGGCAGCACGGTCGTGCCGATGTCCCGGCCCTCGACGACGATGCCCTTCTCGGCGGAGGTGGCGATCGACCGCTGGAGCTCGGTGACCCGGGCCCGCACCTCGGGCACCGCGCTCACGGCGCTGACCTTGGAGGTGACGTCCTGGCCCCGGATGGGACCGGCCACGTCGGTGCCGTCGACCGTGATCGTCGGGTTCTCCGGGTCGGTGCCGGAGACGATCTCCGCCTTCCCGGCCACGGCGGCGATCGCGGTCGGGTCGTCGATGTCGATCCCGTTGGTCACCATCCACCAGGTGATCGCCCGGTACTGGGCCCCGGTGTCCAGGTAGCTCAGTCCCAGCTGCGCGGCGACGGCCTTCGAGGTGCTCGACTTGCCCGTGCCGGAGGGGCCGTCAATGGCGACAATCACGGGCTGGGCGCCGTTTTCCACGGGGGGACACCTTTCGGGTGCGGTCTGGCGGGTGGTGGTGGGGGCGCGACTGTGCCCCGCACAAGGTTACTGGGTG
>NZ_RSAJ01000473.1 GCF_003933965.1 Streptomyces sp. RP5T | reverse complement strand
GCTCGGCGGAGTCTGAGTCGAGGCCGACATAGGTGTCCGGGCTGTCCTGGGGTTCGGCGGGCGGTGTCGGAATGGGTGCCATAAGGCCACGCTAGGCCCTGCCCGGCAGCCGCGGGAAGTCCGGATCCCGCCCACCCCCTGTCACACTTCTGTCACAGGGGCCCGTCACCCGTTTCCCTCGCACTGCGTCACACGGACGGACGTTTCCCTAGCCCTTCCGCGGGTATTCGAACGAAATTCTCGCGTGTCGTACGAGTTCTTCGAATGCCGTGTGAGAAGGCTTGTCCGAGAAGTGGCCGGGCCCTTTGCCCCCCCGATTCCGGACAGGCCGCGCAAGCTGACACCGCATAAGAAATACACGGTTCGGACACAGAACCCCCTTACGCCCCCTGTCGCCGCGCACGACGACGCGAGCATCATGGCGTGAGCCGAGCGAAGGGGCGAGCGATGGGGACGCAGACCGTGCAGGCGACGGCACGACCCGTGCGGACCAAGCGGCACGGGCGGCTGATCGTGGACTGGCTGACCACCACCGACCACAAGAAGATCGGTCACCTCTATCTGATCACGTCGTTCGTGTTCTTCCTGGTCGGCGGGGTCATGGCGCTGCTGATGCGCGCGGAACTGGCCCGGCCGGGCCTGCAGATCGTGGACAACCAGCAGTTCAACCAGCTCTTCACGATGCACGGCACGGTGATGCTGCTGCTGTTCGCGACCCCGAGCTTCGCGGGCTTCGCCAACGAGCTGATGCCGCTGCAGATCGGCGCCCCGGACGTGGCGTTCCCCCGGCTGAACATGCTGTCGTACTGGTTCTTCCTGTTCGGCGGCCTGATCGTGATGGGGTCGCTGCTCGTGCCGTCCGGTCCGGCCGCCTTCGGCTGGTTCGCCTACGCCCCGCTGAACAACACCGCGCACTCCCCCGGCGTCGGCCCCGACCTGTGGATCATGGGCCTCGCCCTGGCCGGCTTCGGCACGATCCTCGGCGCGGTCAACTTCATCACCACGATCATCGGGATGCGCGCGCCCGGCATGACCATGTTCCGGATGCCGATCTTCACCTGGAACACGCTGTTCACGTCGATCCTGATCCTGCTGGCGTTCCCGGTGCTGGCGGCCGCGCTGCTGGTCCTGGAGGCGGACCGGCGCTTCGGCTCGCAGGTCTTCGAGGCGGGCAACGGCGGGGCGCTGCTGTGGCAGCACCTGTTCTGGTTCTTCGGGCATCCCGAGGTCTACATCATCGCGCTGCCGTTCTTCGGGATCATCACGGAGATCGTCCCGGTCTTCAGCCGCAAGCCGATCTTCGGGTATCTGACGCTGGTCGCGGCGACGATGTCGATCACCGGTCTGTCGATCGTGGTGTGGGCGCACCACATGTTCGTCACCGGCGCGGTGCTGCTGCCGTTCTTCTCCTTCATGAGCTTCCTGATCGCCGTCCCGACGGGCGTGAAGATCTTCAACTGGACCGGGACCATGATCAAGGGCTCGCTGTCCTTCGAGACGCCGATGCTGTGGGCGACGGGGTTCCTGGTGACCTTCCTGTTCGGCGGTCTGACCGGGGTGCTGCTGGCCTCGCCCCCGCTGGACTTCCACGTCTCCGACACCTACTTCGTGGTGGCGCACTTCCACTACGTCGTGTTCGGCACGGTCGTCTTCGCGATCTTCGGCGGGCTGTACTTCTGGTGGCCGAAGTTCACCGGGAAGATGCTCGACGAGCGGCTCGGCAAGATCCAGTTCTGGACGCTGTTCGTCGGCTTCCACACCACGTTCCTGGTCCAGCACTGGCTCGGCGCCGAGGGCATGCCCCGCCGCTACGCCGACTACCTCGCGGCGGACGGCTTCACGGCACTGAACACCATCTCGACGATCGGCGCGTTCGTGCTCGGCGCCTCGACGCTGCCGTTCCTCTACAACGTCTGGAAGACCGCCAAGTACGGCGTGAAGGTGGAGACCGACGACCCCTGGGGCTTCGGCCGCTCCCTGGAGTGGGCCACCTCCTGTCCGCCGCCGCGGCACAACTTCACGACCCTGCCCCGGATCCGCTCCGAGTCCCCGGCGTTCGACCTGCACCATCCGGAGTACGCGGCACTGGCTCCGCAGCCCGAGCCGAAGAGCGAGCAGGCGAGCGAGCGAGGCGGCCCGCAACCGTCCTGACCGCCCCGGCGAGTCCGGCAGGCTCCGGCACCCGGGCGCCCGGTGTACCGGAAGCGCAGCCGCTCGGCGTCCCGGCAGAGGTCGGCGCGTTCGCCGAGGGCACCCGGGTCGACGCCCGGCAGCTCACTGGCGGTACGGCAGTTGGGGGACGTCGAAGCAGGTGTGGTTCATGTCGCCCTGGGAGACCCAGCCGCGGTCGTCCTGCCAGCGGGCCACCGAGAGGCAGGCCCTGCGGGACTTCGGCGGGTCGGCCAGGCGCTCGAAACGGACCGGGACGAGCAGACCGTGCGCGGTGTAGTCCTGGCTGCGGTTCATGAAGGCGTCGACGCACGCGCGCGTGACGCCTTGCGGCGCACAGGACTTCGCCGCGTCCGTGAACCAGGTCGCGGCCGCCCAGCCCTCCAGCTGCCACTGGGAGTGCGTCCTGAGGTCGTTGGTCGCGTCCCTGAACTCCCGTACGGCCGCGTTGCCGGTGTCCTCGTAATTGCGGCTGGAGCCGGTGGCCCACAGGGCGTTGCGGCAGCGCGGGGCGTCCTTGTAGTCGTCCCGGACGGTGGACGTCCAGTTCTGCACGTTGGTGACCTTGGCGGTGAGCTTGACGCCGGCCTTGTCCATCGCCTCGCACAGCTGGGCGTTGCCATGGCTGTCGACGGCGTCGAAGACCAGGTCGGCACCCTGTTCCTTCAGGTCGGCCGCCACGGCACGGAAGTTGGGCAGCGCGAAGTCGACCTGCTCGGTGACGACCTTGTAGCCCTCGGCCTTCAGCCCCTGCTCGACGAGCCGGGCGTAGGCGGCGGACGCGGCCTGGTTGTAGGAGACGACGGCGGCCGTACGGGCCCCGTGCTCGCGCTTGAAGTAGCGGTAGACCTCGGTGCCCCCGTACTGCTTACCGTCCCAGCCTGTCGTGCCGTCGCGGGGCGCGAGGCTGCCGTAGATGCCGTAGAGGTGCGGCCAGGTGTCGTAGGCGGCGCCGATGGGCTGGCCGCCGATGTCGGGCACGCGCGCGTGGGAGACACGGGAGGCGCCCGCGTAGTCGAGGGCGGTGGTGGCGACCAGGGCGACCACCTTGTCCTCGTCGATCAGCCGGTGCACACAGGTGTTGTTGCCGACCCCGCTGCCGCCGTCGTCGCACTCGCGCACCTCGACGCGGCGGCCGTCGACGCCGCCGCGCGCGTTGAGCCGCTCGAAGTAGGCCTTGGCGCCGTCGCGCGGGCCGGTGAAGGCACTGCCGCCGACCGGGCTGGTGGCGCTGGTGACGATGCCGACGCGGATCGGGCCGCGGTCCTCCGCGGGGGCCGTCCGCTCGCGGTGCTCGAAGTCGCTCTCCGGCAGCCTGCTGCCGCACGCCGTGGCCGACGCGAGCAGCAGGACCGCGAGGACGGCCTCAGCAGCCCGGCAGCGCCGACGCCGTGGCATTGCCGCTCAACTGGACCAGCGCGCACAGCGTGTTGACCGACACCTTCCAGGTGCCGTCCTGCTCGACCGCCGTGCCGGAGGCGTCCGGCAGGGCGGTGGCACCGTTCAGCATCAGGGTGTACGTCACGTCGGCCGCGGTCGGCTTGGTGAAGGCCACCTTGGTGACCTCTGCCTGCACCTGTCCGCCGCGCTGGTCGCCGCTGAAGGCCTGGAGCACCGGCCCCATCTCGTCGCCGTTCTCCAGGACGGCCTGTTTGTCCTCGGTGGAGGTCTTCGGGTCGAAGAACTTCTCCCAGTTCGCCTTGACCTCCTGCCGGGCGGCCGCCGCGTCGGCGGGTCCGCTCGGTGACGGCGCCGCCGAGGGCGTGCTCCTCGTCACGGAAGGTGTCGGCGGCGGGCTCTCGCTGCCGCCGCCGCTGTCGTCGCTGCACGCCGTGAGGGCCACGGCGAGGGCGAAGCCCACCGCCACCAGCCCCCGGCTGCCGTTCCCCCACGTGCGGTCGCTCCAGAGAACCATCTGGCTCACCACCGGGTGTCGGTCCGGGCCACGTGCGCCCGGTGCTTTCAGGGTCAGCTTCAAGAAGGCATAGTGCAAGCGATTGGCTTACATGGACAGGCATGCGACATGTGGGAGCCGGAGATGCGGACAGCCCGACTGCGGACCGTGCACCCCGTCCTGTGGGCCGGCTGGGCCGCGCTCGCCGCGGGGGCGGTGCTGTGCGTCCTCGGCTGGTACGGCGTCTCGGGCGAGCGTTACGCCGAGCGGCAGCTGCCCTACCTCGCCTCCTGCACGGTGCCCGGCGCGGCGCTGATCGTCGCCGGGGCGGTGCTCCTCACCCACGGCCGGGGCGCGCTCGCCGCCGCGCGCGTGGAGGAGCTGTACGGCCTCCTGGTCGCCGCGGAGCCTCCCGGGGCCGAGGAGTCGGGGACGGCGGCCCCCGCGCCCCTGGCCGTCAGCCGGGACCTGCTGATGGTGCCCGGCGGCACGCTCTGGCACCGCGCGGACTGCCCGCTGGTCGCCGGGAAAGCGGAGTCGGTCCCGGTGGACGCCAAGCTGCTGGCGAGCGGTGAGCTGGGCCCCTGCCCGATCTGCGAGCCGGTCGAGGAAACCGACTGATGTCGTCGCTGACCTACGACCTGACCCTCGCCGGGTTGTCGGTCGGCAGCGCGGCCGCGCTCACCGGGATCGGCCTGATCGTCACGTACCGCGCGACCGGCGTGCTGAACTTCGCGCACGGGGCGATCGCCATGGTGTGCGCGTACGTCCTGCGGCAGTGCGTGGTGGAGTGGGGCTGGCCGCTGTGGGCCGGGGCTGCTGTGACCCTGCTGGCCCTGGCGCCGGCCCTCGGCGTGGTGCTGGAGCGTTTCGTCTTCCGGCCGCTGGCCGTCCTGGGCGGTGATCCGGCCCAGACCCTGGTGGCCTCCATCGGCGTGTTCGTGCTGCTGGTGGGCGGGGCCGCGCTGCTGTGGGGCCAGGGCGCCCGGGACGACGCCCCGGAGCTGGTGTCGGCGGACCCGTGGGGGCAGCTGGCGGTCGTCCTGGTCCTGGCGGCCGGCGTCGGGGCGGTGATCCGCTGGACCCGCTTCGGACGGGAGCTGCGGGCCGTCGTGGACGACCGGGGGCTGGCCGTGCTCGGCGGGATCGACGCCGACCGGGTGGCGGCGGCGGGCTGGGCGTTCGGGGCGTTCACCGCGGGCCTGACGGGCGTGCTGCTCGCCCCTTACGTCCGCCTGGACCCGTACGGGCTGCCGCTGCTCGTCATGGAGGTGGTGGCGGTCGCGGTGGCCGCGCGGATGCGCGGTCTGCCGGTGGCGGTGGTGGCGGCGCTGGCCGTCGGGGTGGGGCAGAGCCAGCTGACGCGGCTGCACCCGTCGGGCCGGCTCGAGCCGCTGCTCCAGGCGGTGGGGGCGAACCTCTTCGTCGTGGCCCTCCTCGTCGCGGCCCTGGCTCTTCCCCGTGTCGGCACCCGGGACGCGCTCCCGCGCACGGCCACCGCGCGCGTGCCTCCGGGCGCGTGGATCGTCGCGGTGGTGCTGTTCCTGCTCCCCCTGGGCTTCGCGGGCCCGGACCTGCACACATCCGTGCAAGTTCCGGCGCTGGGCGTGGTGCTGCTCTCCCTGGTGGTCGTGACGGGCCGGGGCGGCCAGATCTCCCTCGGCCAGGCGGCCTACGCGGGTCTGGGCGCCCTGTTCACCGCTCTGCTGGCGGCGGGCCGCTTCCCGGGGCTGCCCCGCGTCCCGGAGGCGGCCGCGCTGGCGCTGGCGGTGCTCCTGGTGGCTCCCCTGGGCCTGCTGACGGGCTGGCCCGCGATCAGCCGCCGGGGTCTCGCGCTGGCCCTCGCGACCTTCGCGGTCGGTGTCGGCGTGAGCCGTTTCGTCCTCACCCAGCCGTACGCCGCCTCCGGCCTGTCCCTGGGCCGCCCCGAGGGCTTCGACGGCGACCGCGCGTACTACGCGCTGGAGTTGGTCCTGCTCGCACTCGCCCTGCTGGCGACCCGCGCGCTGCGCGGAGGCCGTACGGGCCGTGCCCTGGCCGCTCTGCGTGACCACGAGTCCGGAGCGTCGGCGGCGGGCGTGCGGGTTCCCGCCCTGAAGCTCCTCGCCTTCGTGGCGGGCGCGGCGCTGGCCGCCCTGGGCGGCGGCATGCTCGGCATGGGCCTGCGCGCCTTCGACCCCGCCGCCTACGACCCCGTCCGGAGCCTCCTCTGGTTCGCCGCGGTGGTCGTCCTGGGCGCCGACAGCACCCTGGGTGCCCTGGGAGCGGCGGCGCTGCTGGTCGGCCTGGACGCGAGGGCGCGGGGAGGGGTGGCGGCGGCGCTGATCGGGGTCCTGGCGGTGCTGGTGGGCCGCTTCCCCGGGGGGCCGTACGAGGCGGTGCGGGCGGTGACGGGACGGCTGAGGCCGACCGGCACGGCGGTCCTCACCCCCTTGGGAGCAGAGGCAAGAC
>NZ_RSAJ01000472.1 GCF_003933965.1 Streptomyces sp. RP5T | reverse complement strand
CCCTGGACGCGTCCCGCCCCACTGCGCCCCGCGCCACTTCGCCGCGGCGAGCACGGCCCCCCTGGCCAGCCGCGCGCCCGACGGTGTGCTGAAGCGATGCGCGAGTCCCCTGTGCTCGCGCAGCGCCCACAGCGTGACGATCCAGGCGGCCGTGGAGCGGTAGACCTGCCCGGAGTCGCCGATCACGGTGATCTCGTCGAGGGTGGCGCGGTGGTCGAGCCCGGGGAACCGCCGCCGGGCCTCCTCCGAGGCCGCCGGCACCAGCTCCAGCGGCACCAGCTGCGGCTGCCGTACGAGCCAGTCGCGCAGGAAGGTGCACAGGGAGCACTCGGCGTCGTAGAGGACGGTGAGCCGACGGACCGGCGTCCGGTCCGCCCGCTCCGCCGAGGTGGCGTTCGCCGTCATGCCCGGACCCAGTCCTGCGGCGCGACCGGCGGCACCTGTTCCCGCTCCATGGCGCCCCGCCTGCGGATCCGGTTGAGGACGTACACGTTGGCCAGGTGCATCACGCCGAGCACCAGCAGCACCACGCCCAGCTTGGTGGACAGGGCCTCGAAGACGCCGCGCGTGTCCTCGATCGTGCCGTCGCCGCTGAGGTACAGCGCGACGAAGCCGAGGTTCACGAGGTAGAAGCCGACCACCAGGAGGTGGTTGACGGCCTCGGCGAGCTTCTCGTTGCCGCGCAGCACGTCGGCGAGGAAGATCCGTCCGTTCCTGCTGAGCGTGCGGGCCACCCAGACGGTCAGGGCGATGCTGACGACGAGGTAGATGACGTAGGCGACGACCGTGCGGTCCATGCGCCTCCCCCTTCTTGAACGCGTTCAAAACGCTGACAGGGAGAGACTGTAGCCCTGTTTTTGAACGTGTTCAACCGAGTGGCGGAGAGGTCTGCGTCACGCGTACGCGTGCGTTCCCTCAGGCGCGCCGGGCGAGTTCCGGGCGTTTGGTGTAGTCGGTGAACCCGAGGACGTTCCCCCAGGGGTCGGCGACCTCCGCGGTCCAGCCGGTGGCCACGGAGAAGGGTTCGTCGAGCAGTTCGACGCCGGCCGCGCGCAGCTCGCGGGCGGCGGTCCTGGCGTCCGGCACCTCCAGCCACACGCGCGTGGCCGGCCACGGCGGCGGCCGGTGGCCCAGGCCCTCCTCCTGCCGGAGCAGGATCCCGGGCGTCTCGCCGCCGACCTTCAGCAGGGCGATGCCGGCCTCGTCGAGCCGGAAGCCCACCGTGAAGCCCGCGCGCTCGTAGAAGGAGACGGCCTCGGCGAGGTCCCCCACGGGCAGCAGCACGTTGTCGAAACCGAGCAGTTCGTACGACTCGTCATCTGACATGTCGTCAGATTAAGCCGGGGGTGCGGGAACGGGCTTCTGCGACGCGGTGTCCGTCGGGCATGATGACCGGGCTCATTGTCGTCTTTTCTCGCGGGTCCTCCCGCTTCGGTCCCCAGGAGCAGTCCCCCTTGAGTGAACAGCAGGGTCACGAAAAGCAGGATCCCGGGCAGGGCCCGCCGCCGGGTCATCAGCAGCCGGGCCCCCAGCAGCCGGGACCTCAGCAGGGGTACCCGCCGCCGGGATACCAGCAGCAGGGCTACCCGCCTCCCGGCTTTCCGCCGCCGGGCTACTACCCGCCGCCGGGCACCTACACCGGGGACCCCAACGCCCCCTACGGCTACGACCCGTACGGGCGGCCGTACTCCGACAAGTCGAAGGTCATCGCGGGCATCCTCCAGCTCACCCTCGGCGGCTTCGGCGTCGGACGCTTCTACCTCGGCAACGTGGGGATGGGGCTCGCCCAGCTGTTCACCTGCGGCGGCCTGGGCATCTGGTCGCTGGTCGACGGGATCCTCCTGCTCACCGGGAACGACCACACCGATGAACACGGCCGGATCCTCCGCAGCTAGGGCGCGGGAGGCCGAGCCGCCCGAGTCCCCGCGCCGCTCCCTCCTCCGCCACCCCGCGACGGCACCCTCGGCGGTACTCGCCGCGGGTGCCGCCGGCGCGGTGTACCTCTACCGCACCGACCCGCACGAGCCCGGGCACGTCCTGCCGCAGTGCCCGTTCCGCCTGCTCACCGGCCTGCTCTGCCCGGCCTGCGGCGGCACCCGCATGGTGTACGACCTGATGCACGGCCACTTCACCGAGGCCTGGCTGGACAACCGGGCCCTGCTGCTCGCCTCGCCGTACGCCCTCGCCCTGCTCGGCCGCTGGGCGTGGGCGGGCCTGCGCGGCCGCCGCTGGAGGCCCACGCTGAGCCCCCGGGCCCAGGTCGTCGTCCTCGCACTCGCCGTGGCCTGGACGGTGGCCCGCAACGTCGTCTGACTCCTGCTCCCAGGCCCGTTGTCAGTGCCGGCTCGTACTGTCTTCGGCATGGGAATCGTGAGGTTCGTCGACGAGACGACAAGCGGGAGCCGCAGCGACGGCTGGGGGCTGGAGATCGCCGAGGAGCGGCTCGCCGTGCGCGAGCTGATCCGCCGCCGGGTCTTCCAGGAGGTCGCCGAGTACAACGCGCGCACACCCGCCGTCTTCCAGGGCCTGGTCCAGCCCGAGGACACCGAACGCGTGCTGAACGGCTACGCGTTGCGCACGCCCCGCCGCATCGACCCCGAGACCCAGACCGAGCTCGCCCTCCGCGCCTTCACGGGCAACGGCTTCCTGGTGCTGGTCGGCGACCGTCAGGTCACCGAACTCGACGAGGAGATCGACCTCGTGCTCGGCACCGAGGTGACGTTCCTGAAGCTCGTCCCGCTGGTGGGCGGCTGACCATGGGCCAGATCCAGAAGTACAAGGACCTGATCGGTCGCCGCGTCGCCGACGACCAGCCCGAGGAGCTCGCCGCCGACCTCCTCAGGGCCGCGGCCGTCAACAACGGCAACTGGACCGGCCTGTGGGACGGTGTCCTCGCCCGACTGCTCGAACTGCCGCCGCAGGCGCGGTCGCGGATCGCCGACGGTCTCGTGACCCAGTACCACGGCGAGCAGGCCGGCCCGATCGCCCGCCAGAACGCGCTGATCCTGCTGGGCATCGTCACCCGCGACCTGCCGCCCCACGACCGCCTGACGGCCGAACGCCTGGCCCTGCTCGACACGATCTCCCGGCAGCACTCCTTCTGGTACGGCGCCCGGTACGAGAACCTCATCGAGGCGGAGCTGGCCGCGGGCCGCCCGATCGCGCCCGCCGTCGTCGCCACCGTCCGCCGGGCCGTCCTGCACGCCTACCAGAACGAGGACCTGCCGAGGACGGCGAGGAAGCTGACCGAACCGCCCCTCAACGTCGGCGAGGAGTGGGCCGAGGAAGCCCTGCGCGAGACCGACGGCGTCTGGCACCAGCTCCTGGCCCACATGGCGACCGCCACCGCCGCCAAGCCCTCCGCCAAGTGGGACAAGCGGGCCACCGAGCTGGCCGGAGCCCTCGGCCCCGACCGCGTCCGCGAGGCGGTGCTCCGCTGGCTCGCCCTCGTCGGCCGCCCCCGCACCTTCGAGCTGGACCGCGGCCGCTACGAACCGGACGTCAACAGCGCCTACGACCCGTACAACGCCAACGCCCTGCGCGGCCTCGCCTGGCTGCTCTCCCTCCTCCCGCCGCACCCCGACACCGCCCGCGCCCTCGGCGCCCTCGTCGAGACCTCCCTCAAGAAGGTCGCCGGCCTCGGCCCCCGCAACCCCAAGGTGGCCAACGCCGGGGTCAACGCCCTCGCCCGCATCGACAGCGAGGCGGCCCTCGCCGAACTAGCCCGGCTGGCCACCAGGGTGACGTACCGGAACACCGCCAGACTCCTCGACGCGGCGCTGGAGACCCGTGCCGTCGCCCTCGGCCTCAGCCGCGAGGAGATCGAGGAACTGGCCGTACCGGCATACGGCCTGACCGAGGTGGGCCGTGCGCGGCACCGGCTGGGCGAGGCCACCGCCGTCCTCGAAGTCCGCGGCACCAAAGCCGTGTTGACCTGGCACAACGCCAGCGGCAAGCCGGGCAAGGCCGTGCCCGCGACGGTACGACGGGACCACGCGGAGGAGCTGAAGGAACTCAAGGCGGCCGCCAAGGACATCGACAAGATGCTGTCGGCCCAGAGCGAGCGTCTGGACCGCCAGTTCCTCGCCGACCGCACCTGGTCTTACGCCATCTGGCGCGAGCGCTACCTGGACCACCCGCTGGTCGGCACCCTGGCCCGCCGCCTCCTGTGGACGGTGGACGGCACGACGGTCGGCCACGCCGAAGGCGCCCTGCGCACCCTCGCCGACGCCCCGGTCACCGAGGGCACGGAGGTCCGCCTGTGGCATCCGGTGGACCACACCCCCGCGGAGATCGTCGCCTGGCGCGACTGGCTGGAGCGCCACGGGGTGACACAACCCTTCAAGCAGGCCCACCGGGAGGTCTACCTGCTGACGGACGCCGAGCGCGCCACCGGCACCTACTCCAACCGCTTCGCGGCCCACGTGCTGCGCCAGCACCAGTTCCACTCCCTGGCGGCGGCGCGGGGCTGGCGCAACAAACTCCGCCTGGCCGTCGACGACGAGGCCCCGCCGCCGGTCCGCGACCTCCCGCGCTGGGGCCTGCGCGCCGAGTACTGGATCGAGGGCGAGGGCGGTGCGGACTACTCCGACATCACCGACTCCGGCACCTTCCTGCGCCTGCGCACCGACCAGGTCCGCTTCTACCCGGTCGACGCCCCGGAGAACTCGGCCCACTGCGCGGGCGGCGAGTACCGCATGTGGCTGCGCGACGGCCAGGACCCCGTGGAGCCCCTGCCCCTGACGCAGATCCCGCCCCTGGTCCTCTCCGAAGTCCTGCGCGACGTCGACCTGTTCGTCGGCGTGGCCAGCATCGGCAACGACCCCACCTGGCAGGACGGCGGCCCCGGCGGCCGCTTCCAGGAGTACTGGACGTCGTACGGCTTCGGAGAGCTCAACCAGAGCGCCGAGACCCGCCGGCTCCTCCTGGACCGCCTGATACCGAGGCTCGCCATAGCCGACCGGTGCACCCTGGAGGGCCGCTTCCTGCACGTCAAGGGCGACCGCCACACGTACAAGATCCACCTCGGCTCGGGCAACATCCTCCGCACCCCGAACGACCAGTACCTCTGCATCGTCCCGAAGGCCAACCCGGCCGCCCCGCAGGCCGGTTACCTCCCCTACGAGGGCGACCGCATGCTCGCGGTCATCCTCAGCAAGGCGATGATGCTGGCGGACGACACGAGGATCACGGACCCGACGATCCTGAGCCAGCTGTGACCGGCCCGGCCCGGGGCACCGTCAGAGGCCGCCGTATCCGTCCCTGACGACCTCCCGGGCCAGCGTGCCGCGCAGGCCGGCCAGCTCACCGGCGATGCGCTCGGACCGAGCGGCGTCCGCCGTCACCAGCGCGGGCACCGGCGGGCCGTCCAGCAGGAGCCGGCGCCGCAGATGGGTCGGGGGGTGAGTCGCGTCGACGCAGTGGCCCCGCAGCGCACCGACGCGGCGCTGACGCTCGTACTCGGACTCCGGGATCGAGTCCATATGAGCGGCGAGCGCCTCCCAGAGGCCCTCGCCGTCCTGCCCGGCCGTTCCGCTCCGTCCGTGGATCCGGCGGCTGTTGACCTCACGGTTCAGCGTGGTGACGATCGAGTCCGCCACCAGGAGGCGGTCCATCAGACCGGTGGCGCCCTCGGTGGACCCGGTGCGGGCCGAGGCCACGTCGGCCAGGTACTCGCCGCGCTGCGAGGACGGGGCGGTCAGCAGGTCGAGCAGCGCCACCACGGCGGTGACCAGCAGGCGGAGCGGGATGCAGGCCAGGTTGGTGAGGGTGTGGATGGCGTTCGGGTTCGGGATCGGCCGGAGGTACCGCAGCCAGGTGTCCAGCGTCCTGAAGGCGGTGCCCACGACCATGCCGTAGCGCGTGTCGCCGTTGGTGAAGTGACCGAGTTCGTGGCCGAGCAGTGCGACGCGCTGCTGGGGACTCAGCACCTCCCAGAGCGGCAGCCCCAGCGTCAGGAGCCGACGCCGCAGCCCTAGCTGCGTCACACTCGCGTTGGCGTCCACGTCGACGACGACGGCGTCCACGCCCCGGGTGCCCTGGGCGACGGCGATCTCGTCGATGAGCGCGTACAGCTCGGGCGCCTGGTCCCGCAGCAGGACACGGTCGTCGTCCGACAGCCGGTTCAGGCGTGGCCGGAGCGACCAGGCCATCGCCAGGAAGAACAGCCCGAACACCATGCCGAGCCCGCCCCAGCCGGCGATCAGACCCCACACGCCCACCGCGGCCAGGACGCAGGTCAGCCCGTGCACGGTGAGCGCGATGACGTAGGCGAGCAGTCCGGACCCGGTGCGCCCGCCGCTCTTCCCGGCCCGCAGCTCCGTGAACAGCAGTTCGCCGTAGTGGTGCGCGATCCTGCGGCGCACCCGGGACAGCCCGCGCTTCTCCTCGGCGGGCCCCTGCGGATCCACGTTCCAGTCGCAGGCGGTGCACCAGGTGGTGAACCGCCGGTCCGAACGGATCTCCACCCCGCACCGCGGGCACGACGAAACGATCTCTTCTTCAGCGGTACGCACCGCTGCCC
>NZ_RSAJ01000471.1 GCF_003933965.1 Streptomyces sp. RP5T | reverse complement strand
GAGCAGGGGTGGGCGCGGGCTGTGGCTAACCTGGCGGCTGGCTGTGAAAAGACCGGGTGAACCCGGTCGGGGCCACGGCTGGTCCGGGCCCCGGCCCCGCTGGTCGTCCTGATCACTTGTTTGGCCACCCGGAACCGGCGTCAGCGGGTATGTTTCCCGAGGTCAGGAACATCGTCCAGGGGCCATGTCGGAACCGGCGACTACGCTGAGGCAGGAGAGGAGGACGGTGTGCTGCTGAGGTTCCGGGTCGCGAACGTGCGGTCCCTGCGTGAGGAGCAGGAGCTGTCCTTCGTCGCGCCAGACGACACGGAGGCGTTCACCACTCGCGTGGTCGATCTCCCCGGTGGCCGGTCGCTGGGTGTCTTCCCGCTGATCGGGATCTTCGGCGCGAACGCCTCCGGCAAGTCGAACGTCCTCGCGGCGCTCGTCGACATGCGGAGCGCGGTCCTCGACTCCTATGCCCGCTGGGCCTCGTACGACGGCGTTCCGCGCTCGTTCTTCGCGCTCGACCCCAAAGGGTTCGAGGAGCCGAGCTTCTTCGAGGTCGACCTCGTCCTGGAAGGCGTCCGCTGGACGTACGGCTTCGAGTTGGGCGCCGGCCGCGTCGAAGCCGAGTGGCTGCACAGCTACCCGCTCGGGCAGCGGCAGATCTGGCTGGACCGGGATGCCTCCCGGGCGGAGGAGTACGACTGGCCGGGCAAGCGGGTCAAGGACCGCGCACAGCTCGCCCGGCGCACTCGCCCCAACGCCTTGCTGCTCTCCACCGCGGGCACGGACAACCACCCGCAGCTCTCGCCCCTGTTCCAGTGGTTCAGCCGCAACCTGTGGCTGATCGACCCGGAGGTCGACAGAGACCAGCGCGAGGCGTTCACCCGGCAGGAACTGTCCGGAGCCCGAGCCCGCCGTATCGAGGAACTCCTGCGGGTGGCCGACCTCGGGATCACGGGAAGCGAAGTGGTCGAGGACGGCAGGGGCCATTCCGCGGTCAGGCTCGTGCATCGCTCTGCCGAGGGCGAGACCGCCCTCGACTGGCAGGCCGAGTCACTCGGCACCCGCTCCTGGTTCGCTCTCCTGGGCCCGCTGCTGCTCGCGCTCGACGAGGGCGCCGTACTGCTCGTCGATGAGCTGGACGCCAGCCTCCATCCGCGTTTCGCCGCCGAGGTCGTCCGGCTCTTCCACGACCCGTACGCCAACCCGAACGGCGCCCAACTGGTCTTCACCTCGCACGACCCGACCGTGCTCACCACTCCGAGCGGAGGCCGGCTGCTGGAGCCCGGTCAGGTGTGGCTGACGGAGAAGGACACGGACGGAGCGACCGAGCTGTATCCGCTGACCGCCGCGTCCCCGGGGAGCGAAGAGGACCTGATGAAGTCATACCTGGCGGGGGCCTTCGGGGCTGTCCCCTCGCTTCTGGAGGGCCAGATCGCCCGGCGGCTGCTCGTCGGCCGCGAGCAGGACGGGCCCGAGGCGGGACAGCGCTGATGGGGAAGCCGAAGAAGGGGAAGGACTCGCTGGGCCCCGCGAAGCAGCGTGCACGGCGCAGGAGGGTCGTTCATGTCTTCACCGAGGGCGAGGTGACGGAGCCCTCTTACATCGAGATCATCAAGGGGCACGCACCCACGGTCGAGGTGCGGATCGCCAACGCCTCCGCCCCCGGTTCCCAGCGCAAGCCCCTCAAGCTTGTCGAGGCGGCCGTGAAACTCATGGACAAGGAGCGGCGGGAGGCCAGACGCGGCGGTCTGACGGCGGAGTACCTCCCGCAGGTCTGGTGCCTCTTCGACCGGGACGAGCACGAGGGCATAGAGACCGCGCTCAAGCAGGCCCGCGAGGGAGGGGTGGAGGTCGCGTTCTCCCACCCCTGCTTCGAGCTCTGGCGCCTGCTGCACCACAAGCCGGTCACCGGCACGTTCGGCGGGGTGTGCGGGCTGGTCGTGCAGAGGCTGCCCTTCGCCAGAGATCCGAAGGACGGGGCCAGACTCAAGCTGGTGCTGCCGCACCAGATCACCGGGGGCTTTCCGGCGGCCAAGGAGCGCGCCCTGCGGATGAACGCGGAGCACGGCGAGCATGTGCCGCTCGTCAAACGCGATCCGTACACCAATGTCCACGATTTCGTGGAACGCGGGCTCGGCATCACCAAGTACTGACATCACCGCAGGTCATAAGGGGGGCGGTCGTGGCCAAGGTCACTCTCGCGCAGTTGCAGCATCATCTCTTCGCGGCCGCGGACATCGTCCGGGGCGCGATGGACGCCTCGGAGTACAAGGACTACATCGTCGCGCTGCTCTTCCTGAAGGGCGCCAACGACGAGTTCGAGGCGGCGCGTGAGACGCTCAAGGAGCATGTGGCCCCGGACCTGGGTCTGACCGGCGCGGCACTCGCCGACTTCCTCGAACAGGATTCGACGTACCGCGAACGTGGTGTGCTCTTCGTGCCGGAGCAGGCCCGCTGGCCACAGTTGGCCTCGGCCACGCACGACATCGCCGAGAGCCGGCTGCATCCGGCGTTCCGGGCACTGGAGGACCGGCATCCCCAGCTGCAGGGGCTTTTCAGCCACCTCAACTTCCTCCGCCTCGGCGGCGGGTACGGCCGGTCCGCCACCGAACGTTCCGACGAGCGGCTGAGGGCCCTCATCGCGCACTTCGACCGGGTCCGGCTGAACACCGAGGACTTCGAGTTCCCCGATCTGATCGGGGCTGCCTACGAGTACCTGATCAAGGCGTTCGCGGACTCGCAGGGCCGCGTGGGCGGCGAGTTCTACACCCCGCGCGCGGTGGTCCGCATGATGGTGGACCTGCTGGAACCTCGGCCGGGTATGCGGATCTACGACCCGTGCGTCGGCTCGGGCGGCATGCTCGTCGCCGCCAAGGAGTACGTGGAGGAGCACGGCGGCGACACCTCGGAGATGTTCCTCGCCGGCCAGGACGCCAACCGCGGCTCCCTGGCAACGGCGACAGTGAACCTGGTCCTGCACGGGGCGCGCAACATCGACCTGCGCGCCGGGGACACACTCAGCGCACCGGCGCACGTGCCGGCCTCGGACGCGGACCGGTTCGACGGTGTGCTCAGCAACCCGCCGTTCGCCACGGACTTCGTGGCGGGCGACCTCGCGTACCCCGAGGAACGTGCGGCCTACGGGCTCGCAGGCGAGCGCGGCAAGGCCGATCTGATGTTCCTTCAGCACATGCTGTGGGAGACCAAACGGGAGGGGCGGGGAGGCACGGTCGTCACGGTCATGCCCCATGGCGTGTTGTTCCGTGAGGGCCGGGAACAGGCGATCCGCACCAAGCTGCTGGACGACGACACCATCGAGGCGGTCATCGGCCTGGCACCGAACCTCTTCTACGGCACCGGCATCCCCGCCTGTGTCCTGGTGCTGCGGTCGCCGGGCAAGAAGGATCCGCAGCGAGCGGGCAAGGTCCTGTTCGTCAACGCGGACCGCGCGTTCCGCGCGGAGCGCGCCCAGAACGTGCTGGGGGCGGAGCACGCCGAGAAGATCACGTCCGCCTTCCACGGCTTCACGGAGATACCCGGCTTCTCGCAGGTGGTGGACCGTGACGAACTGCGGCGCAACGGCGACAACCTCAACGTCCGCCGCTACGTGGACAACACGCCGGCGCCTGAACCGCAGGACGTGCGGGCGCATTTGGTGGGCGGTGTGCCGCGCGCCGAGATCGACGCGAAGAAGGGGCTGCTCGACGCGTACGGGGTGGCACCGACCGATCTCTTCGAGGAGCGCCTTCCCGCGGATCCGCGGTACCTGGACTTCCCGCCGCAGGCACGGCGCCCCGATGCGGCCCGGTTCGCAGATCTGGCCCGCCCTCGCGAGGAGCAGCTGAAGGCTGCCTTCACCGAGTGGTGGAACGCGGAGGTACGACACCTGGAGGCGGTCGCCACGGCTGCCGAGGAGCCGACAGGCGTTCCGCCCTCGCAGGGGAGGACCGCGCTGTGGGCGGCTCGGGCGGGGTTGGTCGAGTCCTTCGCCCAGCGTCTCGACGAGGTGGGGCTCCTTGACCGGCCCGTGCTCGCAGGCGCGGTCGCCGAGTGGTGGCACGAGGCCAGATACGACCTGCTGGCACTCTCGCAGAGGGGGTTCGCGGGTGTGCTCGACGGCTGGGTCGCGGACATCGAGAGACAGCTCGCGCCGACGCCCGACCCGGGCACCGGCAAGGAGCGCCGGCCGACCGCCGGGGAGCGGCGCGAGGTGTACAGGCACCGTCTGTTCACCGCCCTGGTCCCGGACTTCTTGGCGGAACTGACGGCGGCGGACGCCAGGCTGGCTGCGGCGGAGGCGCGCCGGAAGGAACTCACGTCCAGGACGGCCGATGACGACGAGGAGCCCGGCACGAGGGGCGACGGCCAGGGGGACGGCGATGCTCCCGCCGCCGACGCAGCCGCCGAGGCAGCCGCCGCGCACAAGGAGCGGCTGACGGAACTGGCTGCGGTGAAGCGTGAACGTTCGGCCGCCGCCGCCGCGGTCAGGGGCCTGGAGGAGAGCGCACCGGACGGTCTCCTCCGGGCCCGTACCGCGCTCGCCGAACCACAGGAAGAGCGCCGGGCGGTTCTGGACATCCTTCGGCATGGTCTGCGGAGCAAGCTCGATGACCTGGTACGCGACCGGCGTCGGGAACTCATCCGTGCCTACGAGAACTGGTGGGAGAAGTACGGACTCTCGTTCCGGGAGATAGAACAGCAGCTCAAGGGGACGGCCGAGGGCGGCGCGGTCCCCAGCTATCCATGGACCCGGCGCAGTGCGTGGGAGGTGATGGCGGACGGCTCGGGCGCGGAGTGGGACCGGGACACGGTCGCCGACGTCGTCCGCTCGTTGATCGACGCAGAGAAGGAGGTCGAGGGCGAGCTAGCCAAGCTGGACCTCGACGACTTGCTCGCACTGCTCACGGCGATCGACCCCGGGGGAGCCGACCGGGCCCGGCGGTGTCCGCTGCGTGAGGTGGTGGCCTCGGTACGGCCCGGAGCCGCCGTCGGACGGGGGAGCCGTCCCGGCGTTCCGGTTCTCCGGCCCGCCGATCTGACCGGAGGCGCGCTCGGGACGCCCGGGAGCGGGTCGGGCGTGGCCGCATCCGCCCGGCTCCAGGGAAGCCGGGAGGCAGTCCTGCTCCCCGGGGACGTCCTGCTCGCGGCGGCGGGCGAGACGGGGCGGACATTCCGTGCCGCGGTATGGCGGGGAGAGCGAGGACAGGCGACCTACGGGCAGAGCGTCCTGCGCATCAGGCCCCACGCAGACCGGATGACCGCCGAGTACCTTGTGGCGTGGCTGATGCTGCCCGAGAGCCAGGACCGCATTCATTCGGTGGCCCGGTCCGCCAGCGGCCTGAGTCTCGTGAGCCCGGCCCGTCTGCTCGACGTGGACGTGGACGTCCCCGACATGGTGGTGCAGAAGGCCTTCACCGAACGATTCACTGCGCTCGCCGTGGAACGGCGGGTCCGACACGCGCAGTTGGCGAAGCTGCGCCTGGTGAAGGACATTCTGCTGGGCAACCTCACCGGATCGGCGCGGGGCTGAGGGCCGTACCCGGTGCGGATCCAACCAGGTAAAGACTCGTACACCCACTCCCCATGCGTACAACCTTTCTCCCGCCTTCGGGAGTCAACAGGGCATGACACGGGGGATATCGAACTACACGAAATGGGTCGCGGCCGGTGCGCTGGCCGCCTGCGTCGTCGCCGCCGCTCCGGCCGCCGCGGCGACCACACCGACCGTCAGCTGCACGTCCGCCAGGGCGGGCCTCGCCGACAAACTCAAGCGGGACATCACGTCCGCCGTCTCCAACCGCTCGGGCACCATCGCCGTCGGCCTCTACGACCGTACGACCAGGACCACCTGCACCCTGCGCTCCTCCACCGCCTACGACTCGGCGAGCGTGGTCAAGGTGACCGTCCTCGCCACGCTGCTGTGGGACGCCAAGAAGCACAACCGGTATCTGACCGACCGTGAGGTCACGCTCACCAAGGCCATGATCACCAAGTCGGACAACGACGCGACCACCAAGCTGTGGCGACAGCTCGGCCTGACCAAGATCAAGGGCTTCCTGTCCGCGGCCGGCATGACCCAGACCAAGCCGGATGCGAACGGCCACTGGGGGCTGACCCGGATCACCGTCACCGACGAGCAGAAGCTGCTCAAGCTGATCACCGCGAAGAACACCGTCCTGAGCGACAACTCCCGTGCCTACACGCTGAAGTTGATGGGACAGGTCATCTCGTCACAGCGCTGGGGCACCCCGTACGGCCGTCCCTCCGGGGTCTCCTGGCACGTCAAGAACGGCTGGCTCCAGCGCTCCACGCACGGCTGGCGGGTGCACAGCGTCGGCACGTTCACCGGCGGCGGCCACGACTACACGATCACGGTGCTCACCCACGGCAACAGCACCATGAACTACGGCGTCACCACGATCCAGGGCGTCGCCAAGGTCATCCACAGAGACCTGGCAGCAAGCTGACACCCACCGCCCTCCCAGGGGGCTGTCGCCGCGGTGTCCGTGGACGGTGAGGGCGTCGGGGCGGGGA
>NZ_RSAJ01000470.1 GCF_003933965.1 Streptomyces sp. RP5T | reverse complement strand
GTGGTGGGCCACGAGATCATGGGGGCAGGCGGAGTCCCGGGGACATCGCGTGCCCGGATGGGAGGAGCGCCATGACCAATGTCGACGTGCACCAGCATCTGTGGAGCCCGTCGCTGGTGACGGCCCTGAGGGCGCGCAGCGAGCCGCCGCGGCTGGACGGCTGGACGCTCCACCTGGACGGTGAGCCGCCCTACGACCTCCCGCCCGCCGATCACGACGCGACCCTCCGCGCGGAACTCGCCGCCACCGACGGCCTCGGCCTCGCGCTCGTCTCCCTCTCGGCGCCGATCGGCGTGGAGTGGCTGCCCGCGGCCGAGGCACGGCCGCTTCTCGACGCCTATCACGAGGGCGCGGCCGCGCTGCCCCGGCCGTTCGGGGCGTGGGCCGCCGCGGGTGTGCGGGACATCGACGCACGGGCGACGGCCGACTGCCTCGACGCGGGCTTCGTCGGCCTGCAACTGCCCGCCGACGCCCTCGCGGACGCGGCCGGTTATGCCCGGTGCGCGCCGCTGCTCGACCTGCTGGAGGAGCGCGACCTGCCGCTGTTCGTCCATCCCGGGCCCGCGTCCGGTGGCTCCTCGGGGCCCGGCTGGTGGCCCGCGATGGTCCCCTACGTCCAGCAGATGCACGCCGCCTGGTTCGCCTTCCGCGCCCACGGCCGGCCCCGCCACCCACGGCTGCGGGTGTGCTTCGCGCTGCTGGCCGGACTCGCCCCGCTGCACGGGGAGCGGTTCGCCGCGCGCGGTGGCGGCGGGGCCGGCCCGGATCCGCTCGTCTTCGTCGAGACGTCGTCGTACGGGCCGCGCGCGGTCGAGTCCGTGGTGCGGGCCCTGGGCGTGGACGCCGTGGTCCAGGGCTCGGACCGCCCGTACGCGGAGCCGCCGCAGCACCCCGGTCACGGCCTCGGCGGAGCGGCGGCCTACGCGTTCCGTATCGCCAATCCCCGGCGGTTGCTCACCGGGAGGCAGTGACCGGGGTCGGGCCAGGAGCGGGTCAATCACTGGCAACGCTTTTCATGTACCGACGCGAGCGCCGGTCGCACCGTCCCGGTGCCGGGGTGAGCCTTGCGCTACCCGTGCCGCTCCCGCACGGCCCGCGGAGAGGCCCCCAGCTCCTTGCGGCAGGTCTTGTTGAAGGCCTGGAGGTCGGGGATGCCCACGGTCGCCGCGATCGCCGGGATGGCCAGCGTCGAGGCGATCAGCAGGTGCCGGGCGCGTTCCATGCGGCGGCGCCGGATGTAGGCCACGACGGTGTGGCCGGTGTCCTCGCGGAACAGCCGGGTCAGATGGGTGTGCGAGACCCCGGCGACGCGGGCGATGCCCGGGACGGTCAGGGGGCCGGCCAGGTGCTCCTCGATGTGGGCGATCGCGGTCCGCAGCGCGGGGTGCCGGGCCCGGTCCTCGCCGGTGCCGGCCAGGCCGGTGGTGCGCCACAGCACCGTCCACAGTTCGGCGGAGGCCCGGGCCGGGGACTGCGCGCTCGCCGCGACCGTCTGCCGCAGCAGCCCGGTCAGCACCGCCGCGTCCGCGCCCGCGTCCTGCATCACCGGGACCCGGCGCCGCTCGCCCTGGCCGGGCAGCCGGAAGTGGGCGTACAGGTGCTCGCAGCGCGTGGCGTCGTAGTGGAAGTGCACCTCGGTGCCGGGCGGGACCAGGCTCACGTGTCCGGGACGGATCGGGTGCCGGGAGCCACCGAGCTCCAGGACGCCCGAGTAGCCGTAGAGATGGAGCTGCCACAGGCGCGGGAGGCGGAACACGTCGTGCGGGCCCGCGGAGCCGTGGACGCCGACGCCCGCGTTCTCCACGTGGGGCGGTAGGTCGAGGGCCAGGTCGACGTGACGGGTCATGGTGGGAAATTACCAGTGGTCGTCGATTACAGCCCACGACGGCAAGGGCGGGGGTTCCTACGGTTGCCGTATGTCAACCACACGACAGCTGCTGAACTCCGTCCAGGTGGCGCGGTTCGTGGCCCACGGCTTCCTGCGCCTGGACGGCATCGTGCCCCGGGAGATGAACGAGAAGGCGTTCGGGGTCTTCGCCGCCGGGCTGCCCTCCGTGCCGTACGGCACACCCGTGCCGAAGGCGTTCCCCGAGGGCTCCTTCGCCCGCCGGCTCGTCGAACTGCCCGCCGTCGCGGGGGCGCTGGAGAGTCTGGTGGGCCCGGAACCGACCGTCGACCACCACTTCGTGCACACCCGTGACCCGCGCGAGGGCAGCGCGCAGCCGCTGCACGGCGACGCCGTCATCGATCTGCGGACCGACGCCTTCGACGTCCAGCTCATGTACTACCCGCAGGAGGTCACCGCCGAGATGGGCGGCACGCTCATCGTGCCCGGCAGCCATCTGCGCCGCACCAACGAGTCCGACACCGGGCGCTACCAGAACCTGCGCGGCCAGACCCGGCTGACCTGCCCCGCCGGGACGGTCGTCCTGCTGCACCACGGGATCTGGCACGGCGGCCGGCGCAACGACAGCGACACCGTCCGGCACATGTACAAGATCCGCTTCAACCCGACCGTGCCGCAGGTGCGGCTGTGGGACACCGCGGACCTGGACGCGCCCGCCGTACGGGAGGAGCTCCAGCGCGGCTTCCCCTGGTACGAGCAGGCCACCGGCCGGCTGGAGATCCTGAACCGGATCAGGCTGTGGCGCGCCCTGTCCGGTGATCCCGCGTTCGACGTCGAGTACTGGGCGACCCGTATCGCCAACCGCCCCGCCGCACCGAGGAGCCAGGCGTGACCAAGTCCACCACCGTGCGCCAGCAGGTTCTCGTCCTGTACCTGGACACCTCCGCGCTCGACTCGCGGGTCGTCGGCTGGGCCCGGTACGACGGCACGGGCGCCACCCGCCCCACCACCGGGGACAGCGACGAGCCGCCGTACGAGACGGGCGTCGCCGCCCTGGAGGACGGCTGGCGGCTGTTCCAGGCCGCCCTGCTCGTGCCGCCGTATCCGGGGACGGAACACGAGACGTCGTTCCTCAAGCACGAGTTCTTCTTCGAGAAGCTGGTGAGCGGCGGATGAGACACAGTTCATAGCCCCGATGCGCCAAATATGGTCCAATACTCCATAAGTATGACGAATCGGACTCCGGATCTTCGAGGAACCACACCAGATGACCCAGCCCCGTCCGTCCGCGCGCTCCGCCCGCTTCCTGTCCTCGGGGACGCTGCGGGAGCTGTCGGAGGCGGCCCGGGCGGCGGGGTCCGGTGAGGCGCTCGACGAGCTGTGGACGGCCCGGTTCCTGGACGGGACACCCGCGGCCGTCGCCGTCCTGGACGCGGAGCTGCGCTACCTGTACCTCAACGAGACGCTGGCCGAGGTCAACGGGCTGCCCGTCGAGGAACACCTCGGCCGTCCCATGCCGGAGGTGATCCCCGGCTCCGGGCCCTCCGCGGAGGTGGCCCGCGAGGTGCTGCGCACCGGACGGCCGCAGACGGTCGTGTTCGACGGCCGGGCGCCCGACCACGCGGGGGACGTGCCGCGCTGGTGGCTCGGTGCCTTCCACCGGCTGGAGGCGGAGGACGGCGGGATCCTCGGGGTCGCCGCCGTCGTCATGGAGGTGACCGAGGGCATCCGGCAGCACGAGTCGCTCCGGCGGGCCCAGGAGCGTCTGGAACTGCTGGAGGAGACCACCGCCCGGGTCGGCGGCACGCTCGACGCGGCCGAGGCCTGCCAGGCACTGACCGACCTGCTGGTGCCGCGTTTCGCCGACTACGCCGCCGTGGACGTGCTCGATCCCGAGGGCACACGCCGGGCCCCGGCCACCCCCGTCCCGGTGCGGCTGCGACGCATGGCGGTGGCCGCCGCTCCCGGCACGCCCGACGCGTTCACCCCTGTCACCAGGAGCGGCGAGGTGGTCTTCCACCAGGCGGGCTCGTCGATGTCCCAGGTGCTGACCGGGCACCGGCCCATGGTGCTCAACCGGCCCGACGACGCGACCTTGCGTCAGCTATCCCCGACGCGACAGCGACTGGAGCGCTACCGCGCCCTGGAGCTGCACTCGGTGGCCTACCTGCCCCTCATGACCGACGGCGAGCCCGTCGGGGCGGTCATGCTCGGCCGCAGGGGGGACACCCCCGAGTTCGCGCCGGACGACGTGGAGCTTCTGGAACTGCTCACCGCTCGGGCCGCGACCGGCATCGGGCACGCTCTGCGCTACACCCATGAGCACGAGACCGCGCTGGAGATGCAGCGCGCCTTCCTGACCACCCCGCACGTACCGGGTCCGGGCGTGGAGATCGCCAGCCGTTATCTGCCCGCCGGGCGGGGCGCGGAGGTGGGCGGCGACTGGTTCGACGCCGTGGCGCTGCCCTCCGGACGCACGCTGCTCGTGGTCGGGGACGTCATGGGGCACGGGGTGCGGGCCGCCGCCGCGATGAGCGAGTACCGCTCGCTGCTGCGCGCGCTGGCCCTTCAGGGGCTCGCTCCCGAGCGGCTGCTGACCGAGGCGGACCGCACGGCCCACGCGCTCGACCTGGACCGCGTCGCCACCTGTGTGCTGGCCCTTCTGGACCCCGCCGCCGAGGACGCGGTCCTCGCCACGGCCGGCCATGTCCCGCCGCTGCTGGTGCGGCCGGGCGCCGCTCCCGCACTCGCCGACCTCCCCGTCGGCCCTCCGCTGGGCACGGGCTCCGGCGGCTACGGGAGCCGGCGCTGCCCGCTGCCGCCGGGCACCCTGCTGCTGGCCTACACCGACGGACTCGTGGAGCGGCGCGGCGAGGACATCGACACCGGCCTGGCCGCCCTCGCCGACGTCCCCATCGCCTTCGGCCACGCCCTCCCGGACATCCTCACCACCGTCGTCGACCGGCTGGCCCCGGCGAAGTCGGAGGACGACGTGACCCTGCTGGCGGCCCGCACCCGCTGAGCACGACTCCGGCGCCCCCGGGACAGCCCGAGGCGCCGCATCCGGAGGCGACGGGTCCGGTCGCCGCGTCATCTTCCGCCTCACTGCGGCCAGTTGTGGCCCGGCGGACGGTCTCGTCGGTATGGCGTTCGATCAACGGAAGGCAGTCCCGAAGACCCCGGGGTCCGGCCCGCGCCGCGCGCATACGTTCCAGCAATCCGGCGGACGGACCCGACCGAGGGCCCGCCGCGATCCACAGGAACTCTAGGAGGCACCGTGGCGAGTGTGGAAGTGTCGCTCAAGGAGATGATGGCCGGGACGGAAGGGGCGCTGGCAGCCGCGGTGGTCGACTACACCAGCGGAATGGCGCTGGGCACCCTGGGCGGCGGCAAGGACCTGGACACGACGGTCGCGGCGGCCGGCAACACCGACGTCATCCGGGCCAAGGTCCGCACCATGGAGCAACTGGGGCTCAAGAGCAACATCGAGGACATCCTGATCACGCTGGAGCACCAGTACCACCTCATCCGCCTGGTCACCGGCCGCAACGGCAACGGGCTGTTCCTCTACCTGGTCCTCGACAAGACCCGCTCGAACCTGGCGATGGCCCGGCACCAACTCAAGCGTGTGGAGGAGCAGTTGGAGGTCTAGCCCCGCTTCCGGACGGGACGCCGTGCGCCCACGATGTGAAGACTTCTTCAAGTCGCCACATCCACATGAGTCCAATTCGTGGCGCCCGGCGTCCCCGACCAGCAGGATCGGCACTGACGACCCCTTACCGCCGGCAGGGAGCGAGCGCCCGTGCACGTCCCCCTCTACCAGGCCAAGGCGGACTTCTTCCGCATGCTCGGCCACCCCGTGCGCATCCGTGTCCTGGAGCTGCTCCAGCACGGGCCCGTGCCGGTGCGCGACCTGCTCGCCGACATCGACATCGAGCCCTCCAGCCTCTCCCAACAGCTGGCCGTGCTGCGGCGCTCCGGCATCGTCGTGTCCATCCGCGAGGGGTCGACGGTGAGTTACGCCCTCGCCGGCGGCGACGTCGCCGAACTCCTGCGCGCGGCCCGCCGCATCCTCACGGAACTACTGGCGGGCCAGAACCAGCTCCTGACACAACTCCAGCAGGCGGACACGGCTTCGGTGGCTCCGGTGAGGCAGGAGTGAGTGCCGTGGGGGCGGCGCCGGCGAGGGAGGGCTGACGGGTGCGACCGGGACCTCCGCCGCGGGTAGGGCTGCGCTTCGATCGGAGCGTGTTCCGTCGCAGAAGGTGCGTGCAACCTGTCATCGGCGAATGGGGGTTGGCGCGCCTTCTCAGGGTGCGTGTCGCCGTCAGCCTGCGGGCCAGGGGCGTATGCGCAGCTGCCTCCGCCGCAGGGGGCTCTGCTCCGACGGGAGCAAGTCCCGTTGCTTGACGGGTGCGTGCTGCCCTCAGCCGGCGGGCAGGGCCGCAGCCGGCTACCGCCGCGGGGGGTTGCGCTCCGGTAGGAGCACGTCCCGTTGCGAGGAGGCACGCACAAACCGCGCTCAGAGAGGCGGGGTTGGCGGGCTCCCGGCGGGTGCGGGTGCCGTCAGGTCTGGCGGTTGGGGTGTGCTTCGGACAGGGCGTACCAGTAGGCGGCCTCCGACTCGTCGCCCTCTGCCGCGGCCACGTCTCCCAGCAGGGTCAGTACGGCGGTGGGCAGGGGGTGCGCGGA
>NZ_RSAJ01000046.1 GCF_003933965.1 Streptomyces sp. RP5T | reverse complement strand
GGGGAGCGGGGGTCGGCGATCCGGGCGGCCTGGCTGCGCATCCAGCCGCGGGTGAAGGTGAACTCGTCGACCTCGGCCGGTTCGATGATCGGCAGGAGGTAGTCGAGGACGGCGTCGGGGTCCAGCTCTATGGACTCCTTGACGAAGCCCTCCATACAGAGCAGTTCGTAGACCGCCTCCGCCTCGCCGTCCAGCGTCATGCGCAGGCTGGTGCCGATGGTGTCCGGCAGACCGCCCACCAGCCGGTCGACCGTGCCGAAGTCCAGCACGCCCAGGCGCCAGTCGTCCTCGCCGTCCGGGCCGCCGGGCAGCAGCCGGAAGTTGCCCGGGTGCGGGTCGGCGTGCAGCAGTCCGGTGCGGGCGGGACCGGAGAACAGGAACCGGGCCAGGAGCTGCCCCGCGCGGTCGCGCTGCTCCTGGGTGCCGTCGGAGATCACCTCCGACAGGGGGACCCCGTCGATCCACTCGGTGATCAGGACCTGGTCGCTCTGGTGGACCACGGCCGGAACCACGACGTCCGGATCGTCCGCGAACTCCTCGGCGTGGGTCTGCTGGGCCTGCGCCTCCAGGCCGTAGTCGAGCTCCTCCGAGACCCGGTCGCGCAGCTCGGCGATGAGAGGCTTGATGTCGATACCGGGGACCAGGGGCCCCAGCAGGCGGGCGAAGCGGCCCAGTTGGTTCAGGTCGGACAGCAGGGCCTCGCCGGCCCCCGGGTACTGGACCTTGACCGCCACCTCGCGCCCGTCGTGCCACACGGCCCGGTGCACCTGGCCGATCGACGCCGCCGCGGCCGGCTTGTCGTCGAACTCGGCGAACAGCTCCCGCCAGTCCTTGCCCAGCCGCTCGTCTAGCACCGAGTGCACGGTGCGGGTCGGCATCGGTGGCGCCGCCTCCTGGAGCTTGGTCAGGGCGGCGCGGTAGGGGCCCGCGACCTCCTCCGGGAGCGCCGACTCGAAGACGGACAGGGCCTGGCCGAACTTCATGGCCCCGCCCTTGAGCTCCCCGAGCACCTTGAAGAGCTGGTCCGCGGTGCGCTGCTGCAGCTCGCGGCCGACGATCTCCGCGGACTCGCCCACGATCCGCTTGCCGAGTCCCCAGGTGGCCCGCCCGGCGAAGCCGAGCGGGAGCGCGGCGAGTTTGGCGGTCCGGGTGACCGCCTTCCGGGGAAGATCAGACATGCGCCCTCCAGGTCCCAGCCGGCCGTGGCGCCCTTGCCCTGCGGCACAGCTCCTCCGACGACCGATGCTCTGCCATTGTCTCGTGCGCAGCCTCCTCCTTGGAGGTGTGTTCTCCCTTACCTTTCTCCGCGGCCCCGCACGGACATGCGGGATGCGGCCGGACCGGGCGCGCGTGCCAGGTCAGACCGGGCAGCGACACCTCCCAGCGGGCGCCCACGCTGGAGGGGACCCGGCCGTCCAGGAAGGCGAGCGCGTGCGCGGCCGCGAGGCCGGCGACCGTCATGGCAAGGGCCAGGTCGCAGGGGCGGGCCGGAAGCCTTCTGCTGCCCGAGCGCCACTGGGCCACCAGCCGGGGCCAGGTCCGATCGCGATCGGACCGTGTCTCGTGCAGACAGCCCGCGCAGCCCGTCTCGCCCGGCAGGACGAGGGGGCCGACCACTCCCGTCGCCTCGACCACACCGGCGTACAGATGAGGGGTGCCGGTCCGGACGAAGGGCTCGCCGGTGGCCGGGGCGGGCGCGTGGACGTCGACGTCGTCCCGTGGGGCGAGCACGACCAGCGAGTACCCCGGGTCGTCCGCCTCCACCGAGGCCCGGGAACCCTGGCGCGGCGCGCGTCCCGGAGCCGCCGCGGACACCGCCCGGCGCGCCGCGAGATCCCTGCGGTTGCCGACGGAGGCGGCGGGCAGCCCGCCCGGGGCGACGTCCCCCGGCTCGACCCGGCCGCCGTCCCGCACGTCGACCTCTCCGACACCGGCTCCCGAGAGCAGCGCTGCCAGCACCACGCCCACCCGGCCGGCCCCCCTGACCTGCACGCGCAGTGAGCGGCGGGCCGCCAGGAGTCTCATCGCGTCACCCGGCTCCGAGGTGGTCAGCGAGAGGGACGCCAGGTCGGGTGCCAGCCGGTCGAGAACCTCTTTGTCCTCCCGCAGCGCCTCCGCGGCCGGCCCGCCGCCCCTCGCGTCGTCGACCAGCCCGGCCCGCGCCAGCCGTCCCACCAGCGTGTCGACATGGCCGTCGGGCAGATCCATACGGCGGGCCTCCTCCCGCAGCAGCGGGAGACCGCGCGTGCCGTTGAGCAGGTCGAGGAAGCTGCCCGTCGCCGTGTCGACCGGGCCCAGTGTCAGCGCGTGCGCCGGGGTCATCCCGAACTGCACGGTGTTGAGGTCGCGCCAGCCGCGCCGGAAGGCGGGCTTCATCCGCGGAATCATGGTGTGCACCGGTGGAACCACTGCTTGCATGACAGGCCCCCGTAGCCCTCGTAGAACGTCCCCGTCCGCCGCCGTGGCCCGGGCGACCGTCGGTCGCGGCCGTGGCGGCGATGCCAGCATGCCCCGACCCGGAGGGAGGGTGCCGAAAGTTGTCCACAGGTGAGGGCTATTCGTCGTACAAATCGGACGCATGGCGGGCGATCGGGAGCCGAACCGTCCCGGAGTCGGGACTTCCCCCGTGTGCAGCGGGTAACGTCGAGGCGTGCCCGCCGACCCACTGCACAGCGCCGGAACGACACAGCGCAGCACGACGAGCCTGCCGCCGAGCGGCTCGGGGGCGAGCGCGATCGAGGTCCGCAGGAGCAGCCGTCGCCGACGGACGGTCTCCGCGTACCGCGAGGGCGATCGCACCGTCGTGCTCATCCCTGCCCGCATGTCCGAGGCGGAGGAGCAGCGCTGGGTGAGCGTCATGCTCGACAAGCTGGCCGCCCAGGAGAGCAAACGGGTCCTCGGCGACACCGAGCTCTCCGAGCGTGCCCGGCGCCTGTCGGCCCAGTACTTCGAGGGCCGGGCACGGCCCGCCTCGGTGCGCTGGGTCACCAACCAGAACACCCGCTGGGGTTCGTGCACCCCGTCCGAGGGCAGCATCCGGCTCTCGCACCGGCTCCAGGGCATGCCGGAGTACGTCGTCGACTACGTCCTGCTGCACGAGCTCGCGCATCTGCTCGTGCCCGGACACGGGCCCCGTTTCTGGCGGCTGCTGGAGGCGTATCCGCGCACCGAGCGGGCCAAGGGCTATCTGGAAGGCGTGGTGGCCGCGGACCGGTTGCCGCACCTCTCGGACGTCCCCGGAGAGTGACCGCCCACTCGAACGGGTTTTTGTACCGGATCTGTACCGACCTCCACCGGTGTCCGAGTTTGCCGTTAGCCTGTCGCGACGCACTCGCATTCGGGATGGGGGAAGGTCGTTACGCATGGCCAGGGAATTCCAACGCGGCCACAAGGCCAAGATCAGTGACCTGACCGCGGGCACGGACCTGTACGTGGGCGTACAGATCTCCGGCCCCGGACTGACCTTCGACATCAGCTGCTTCGGCCTCGACGCCGACGAACAGCTCTCGGACGACCGCTACTTCATCTTCTTCAACCAGCCGAAGTCCCCCGAGGACTCCATCCAGCTGCTGGGCGCGCAGTCGGGCGACACGGAGTCGTTCCGGGTCACGCTCGACCGGATTCCGCCGCAGATCCAGAAGCTGTCCTTCACGGCCACGATCGACGGCGCCGGCCAGATGTCGCAGATCGCCCCCGGCTACCTCAGGATCGTCGCGGGCGGCGAGGAGGTGGCCCGCTACCCGTTCGACGGCAGCGAGTTCTCCACCGAGCGTGCCGTGATGGTGGGCGACCTGTATCTGAAGGACGTCTGGCGGTTCGCCGCGGTCGGCCAGGGCTTCGACGGCGGCCTGGACGCGCTGCTGAAGAACTTCGGCGGCGAGGTCGCCGAGGAGGAGCCCGCGTCCGCTCCCCAGCAGCCCGCGGTCCCGGCCCAGTCCCCGGCACCGGCCTTTGCGCCGCCCCCGCAGGCCGCGCCCGCACCGGCCCCTTCGTTCGGCGCGCCGCAGGCCCCCGCGGCCGCCCCGTCCGTCCACACCGCTCCGACGATGGCCGGGACCACGCCGCCCGCCGCGCCGGCGAGTCCGCCGACGTTCACTCCTCCGGGTCAGACCTTCACGCCTCCCGGAGCGCCGCCGGCGGGTCAGTACGCGCCTCCCGGCGCCCCCGCGGGTCAGTTCTCGCCGCCGGGCGCTGTCGCCGGGCAGTTCGCGCCTCCCGGTGCTCCCGGCGCCTTCCCCGGCCAGGCACAGCCCTTCGGCGGCGGCACCCAGCTCGCCCCCGTGCCGCCGGAGGCCAACGTCCGGGTCGTCCTGACGAAGTACGCGGAAGCCCCCGTCGGCGACCGCTGGACCGAGCAGAACGCCAACCTGGTGCGGGCCACCCTCACCAAGGACGCGCCCATCCTCGCCAAGCAGGGCAGCATGGTCGCCTACCAGGGCGACATCGACTTCGCCCACAAGGGCTCGGGCCTGCTCGGCAAGCTCACCGGCGCCCTCACCGGCCAGGGGATGTCCCTGATGCGCTGCACCGGCAACGGCGAGGTGTTCCTCGCCGACGAGGCCAGCCGGGTCTTCGTCATCCGCCTCCAGGGCGAGCAGATCTACACCAGCGCCCAGGGCGTGCTGGCTTTCGACGAGACCCTGGAGACCGAGGTCCGCCGCATCGAGGGCGCGGGGCTGCCCGGCGGAGGCTTCTTCAGCATGCTCTTCTCCGGCACGGGAGCGGTCGTCGTCAAGACGCGCGGGGTGCCCGTCGTGTTGCCCGTCGGCGCGGCCACCTACGTCGACGGCAACGCCGTCATCGCCTGGTCCGCCGGTGCGCAGGCGGTCACCACGACCTCGCTCAGGCTGCGCCGCTCCGGGTACGCCCGGCAGACCACCGAGGCCGTGAACCTGCAGTTCCGCGGCGCTCCCGGCAACTTCGTCGTCGTACAGCCCTTCGAGGTGTGAGGCCATGGACTCCCAGACTCTGAGTGCGCACCGCGCCGCCGCGACCGGCGTCCGCATGAGTGTGCACAGCTCCAAGACGCTCAAGGTCACCATGGTCACCGGGCAGGACCTGATCGCCAAGGCCGGCTCGATGATCGCCTACGACGGCTATGTGCAGTTCGACGCGGCACCCGCGAGCCTGCGCCGCTCGGCGGAGGAGATGGTCACCGGCGAAGGCGGCCGGCTGATGCTGGCGCGCGGTGACGGTGACCTGTACCTCGCCGACTACGGCGGCGACATCCTCGTCATGCACCTGAACGGCGAGGCCCTGTCGGTCAACGGTGCCACCCTGCTGGCCTGCGATGCCTCGCTGGACCTCGCCATCGAGCCGGTCAAGGGGCTCGCGAAGCTGTCCGGCTCCGGCCTGACCAACCTCGTCATCAAGGGCACCGGCTGGGTCGCGCTGGTCAGCCGGGGCATCCCGATGGCCCTGGACTGCGCCGAACGCGAGACGTACGTCGACCCGGACGCGCTCGTCGCCTGGACCACCGGTCTGGAGATGAAGGCCCGCCGCACGATCAAGGCGAGCGCCCTCATCGGCCGCGGTAGCGGCGAGGCCTTCCAGATCGGCTTCAAGGGGCAGGGCTTCGTGGTCGTCCAGCCGAGCGAGGACACCGGCGACCGATTCAAGATCCGGGGCTGAGGGGAGCACCAGGCACCATGCACAGCACACTCTTCGCACACGTCCCGGTCGAGTCGACCGGGCGCTACACCCTGCAGAACCCGCAGCTCCTGAAGACCGACGTCACCCAGGGCAGCAGCCCCGTGCTCGCCCGGCAGGGCGCCATGGTGGCCTTCGAGGGGCAGATCGAGTTCGACAGCCAGTACCGCAACCGCAGCTGGCGCAACGCCGAGCGGATGACCGGTGAGCGCCTGGAACTCATGCGCTGCAAGGGCAACGGCATCGTCTACCTGGCGAACCTCGCCCAGCACCTGCACATCATGGAGGTCGGCAGCGGCATCACGGTCGACAGCTCCTACGTCCTGGCCTTCGACGGCTCCCTCGGCGTCGGCATCGTCGCCGTGGACAGCGCCGTCGAGGTGGCCGCCGCGGGCGCCTACAACCTGGAGCTGTCCGGCTCGGGCCAGGTCGTGCTGATGACCTCGGGCGAGCCGCTGGTCCTGGAGGTGAGCCCGGAGAAGAACGTCTGCGTCGACTCCGACGCCGTCATCGCCTGGTCCACGTCCCTGCGCACCCAGCTCCAGGCGCCCACCTCCACCTCCGGAGTGTGGCGCCGCCGCGGCACCACGGGTGAGGGCTGGGAGATGCACTTCGGCGGCACCGGCCACGTCCTGGTCCAGCCGAGCGAGCTCCTGCCGCCGCAGGGCATGCGCAACGGCGGAGTGCTCGGCCAGTTCGGCATGCGCGGCAACTCCCTCGGAGGCAGCAACAGCTAGACCCCGCGAAGGTCAGTTGTAAGGGGCGCCCGGCAATGCCGGGCGCCCCTTACAACTGGCGGAGAACAAGCTCACATCCGCGCGCGCGTCGCTTCCAGCAGTCGTACGACGGACTCGTCGGCGACCTCCGCCACCTCGCCGTAGGCGAACCACCGGACGTCCAGTGACTCCTCGCTGATCCTCTCCACGGCGCCGGGCGGGGCCAGGGCCGCGTACTGGACGTCGAAGTGCCAGTGGCAGGGTGCCGGGATCGGGTGCCGGTCCAGGCGGACCGGGCCGCCCGGCAGCAGGGTCAGTCCCGGCACGCCCGACTCCTCCGTGGCCTCACGCAGGGCCGCCGCCGCCAGGGAGGCGTCCTGGGGCTCGCAGTGGCCGCCCATCTGGAGCCACATCCGCAATTTCTTGTGGAGGGTGAGCAGGACCTGTCCGCGGGACGGGTCGATCACCAGGGCGCTCGCCGTGACGTGCCCCGCGTGACAGGCCTTCCACACGCCGTCCGGGTGGGCCGCCAAGTGGTCCAGGTACGCCTGGCGCAGCTCCTCCTGACCCTCGTAGCCCTTCAGGACCAGGATCGCGTCGTCGTGCAGGCTCACTCCGCGCCGTCACCCTCGCCGGAGTCGTCCTTCTTCCTCAGGTCCGGCTTGCCGTCCGCCGCCTCGCCGAGCATCTTGTCCAGCTCGGAGAAGTCGAGCTGCTCGCGGTGCACGAAACCGTCCGGGTCGTCCAGGTCGGACGCGGTCGGCAGCATGTCCGGGTGGGCCCACAGGCCGTCGCGGCCGTCGACACCGCGCGCGTCGGTGAGCGAGGCCCACAGACGGGAGGCGTCCCGCAGGCGGCGCGGGCGCAGCTCCAGGCCGATCAGCGTGGCGAAGGTCTGCTCGGCCGGGCCGCCCGAGGCGCGCCGGCGGCGCAGGGTCTCGCGCAGCGCGTCGGCGGACGACAGCCGCGGCTTCGCGGCCGCGTGGACCACCGCGTCCACCCAGCCCTCCACGAGCGCCAGAGCCGTCTCCAGACGGGCCAGGGCCGCCTTCTGCTCCGGGGTGTCCTCCGGCTGGAACATGCCCTGCTGGAGGGCGTCCTGCAGCTGCTCGGGGTTCTGCGGGTCGAACTGGCCGACCACGTCCTCCAGCTTGGCGGTGTCGACCTTGATCCCGCGCGCGTACCCGTCGACCGCGCCGTACAGGTGCGAGCGCAGCCACGGCACGTGAGCGAAGAGGCGCTGGTGGGCGGCCTCGCGCAGGGCGAGGTACAGCCGCACCTCGTCCCCCGGCACACCCAGGTCCTTGCCGAAGGCCTCGATGTTCGCCGGGAGCAGCGCGGCCTTGCCGGCCGGGCCCAGCGGCAGGCCGATGTCGGTGGAGCCGACGACCTCGCCCGCGAGCACACCGACGGCCTGCCCGATCTGGGTGCCGAACATGGCGCCGCCCATCGAGCGCATCATGCCGATCAGCGGGCCGGCCATGGCCTGCATCTCCTCCGGCAGCACGTCGCCCATGGCGGTGCCGACCCGCTCGGCGACCGGGTCGACGAGCTCCTTCCACGCGGGCAGGGTCGCCTCGACCCACTCCGCGCGGGACCACGCCACCGCGGAGCCCGCCCCCGACGGCAGCGACGTCGCGTCGTCGAGCCACAGGTCAGCCAGGCGTACGGCCTCCTCGACCGCGCTGCGCTCGGCGGGACCGATGCTCGCGTCCTTGGTGCCGTCCGCGGTGCCCTGGGACACCGTCTGGCGGGCGATCTGCTTGGCCATGTCCCAGTTCACCGGGCCGCCCTCGTACGAGAGCATCTGGCCCAGCTGCTGGAAGGCGGCGCCCAGGTCGGTGGGGTTCAACGAACCGAACATGGCTGCGAGCGGATTGTCCGCACCGGGGCCGCCAAAGCCTCCGGCTCCGGGCAGACCGCCGAAGCCGAACGGGTTGGCCGGTCCCTGACCACCACCGCTCTCCTGGTCCTTCTTCTTGCCCTCGTCGCCGTCGTCCGGCTCCTCCGGCGGAAGGCCGAATCCGAATGGGGTGTCACTCACGGGATTCCTCGGCTGGTAAGGCCGCCGGTTGCCTCCGGCGGCGCGGCTGCCCGATAACACCCCCAGCGTAGACACCGACGGCCGTCAGGGCCTCGGTGCTCCGCCGACTCTCCGCCTGCGGCAGGATGGATGCCACCTGGTACGTACGCGTCACTCGCGTTCCTACTGAAGACAACCGCTGGAGACGCCCGGTGAGTTCCCCTGATCCGCAGGTTCGCGCAGCGCGAAACCAGTCAACCAATCCCGCCGCGCGCGGGCCAGTCGTCGCGGTGACCGGCGCCGCGTCCGGCGTCGGCGCGATGCTCACCGAGCGGCTCGCCGCCTCGGAGGAGATCAAGCAGGTCATCGCGCTCGACGAGCGGCGCGGTGAGTGCGCCGCCGCGCAGTGGCACATCCTGGACGTACGGGATCCGGCCATCGCGGAGAAGCTGCGCGGGGCCGATGTCGTGGTCCATCTGGCGCTCGACCTGGACCTGGAGACCGACCCCGCGGCGCGTACGGCGTACAACGTGCGCGGGACGCAGACCGTGCTGACCGCCGCGGCCGCCGCGGGCGTCCACCGGGTGGTGCTGTGCACCTCCGCGATGGTCTACGGGGCGCTTCCGGACAACGAACTGCCCCTGTCGGAGGACGCCGAGCTGCGGGCCACCGCGGAGGCGACCGGAGTCGGCGACCTCCTGGAGATCGAACGGCTCGCGCGGCGCGCACCCCGGGCGCACCCCGGGCTCAACGTCACCGTCGTGCGCCCCGCCGTGCTGGTGGGAGGCGGTACCGACACCGCCCTGACCCGGTACTTCGAGTCGCCGCGCCTGCTGGTCGTGGCCGGGTCCCGGCCCGCCTGGCAGTTCTGCCATGTCGAGGACCTGTGCAGCGCCCTGGAGCACGCCGTCCTGGAGAAGGTCGACGGAGAGCTCGCCGTCGGGTGCGACGGCTGGCTGGAGCAGGAGGAGATCGAGGAGCTCAGCGGGATCCGCCGGATGGAGCTGCCGTCGGCGGTCGCGCTGGGAGCGGCGGCCCGGCTGCACCGGATCGGGCTGACGCCGTCCCCAGCGGGCGATCTGGCGTACACGATGTATCCGTGGGTGGTGAGCGGGAGCCGGCTGCACGACGCCGGGTGGCGGCCGCGGTGGACCAACGAGGAGGTGCTCGCCGAACTCCTGGAGGAGGTCGCCGGGCGGCACACGGTGGCCGGACGCCGACTGGGCCGCAAGGACGCGACGGCGGCGGGTGCGGCCGGGGCGACGGTGGCGCTGCTGGGTGCGGCGGCTGTCGTACGGCGGGCCCGGAAGGCTCGGCGGCGGATCTGAGCGCTTCATGAAGAGCGGCGCGGGGTGGTCGGGCGGTTGCGGGAGCGTCGTGGCTTGTCGCGCAGTTCCCCGCGCCCCTGGGGGGCCACCTGTACGAGTCTCCAACGCCGCACGCGTGTGTGCCGGGTAAATGCTTCATTCCCCGTTGCCCAGGACGTGCGGCACGATGGACGCATGGCAGCTACCTTCGACCACCCCGGTGAGCAGAGCGCCGACGAGCCGATCAAGCTCATCGGTGTCCGCGAGACCCCCCTCTCCCTCGACGAGGTCTTCCGCGCGGTCGGGGACGACGCGGCCGGGGGGACCGCCCTGTTCGTCGGGACCGTCAGGAACCACGACGGGGGCGCCGACGTCGAAAAGCTCGGCTACTCGTGCCACCCCAGTGCCGAGGCCGAGATGCGAAGGGTCGCCGAGAAGGTCGTCGCCGAGTTCCCGGTGCGGGCCCTCGCGGCCGTGCACCGGGTCGGGGATCTCGGGGTCGGGGACCTCGCCGTCGTCGTGGCCGTCTCCTGCCCGCACCGGGGCGAGGCCTTCGAGGCATGCCGGAAGCTGATCGACGACCTCAAGCACGAGGTGCCCATCTGGAAGCACCAGACGTTCTCCGACGGCACGGAGGAATGGGTCGGCGCCTGCTGAACCCTTCCTTCACCCCTCCGGTCGCGTAACCGCACCCCTGGCGCGAGCGTTGTCGGTGCGGCGGGTTAATCTGCTGATCAGTCAGTTTTTCCGCGGTCGGTCAGCGTGGGGTCGGGAGGTCGGCATGGGGGCGCTCGTCTGGTTGTTGATTCCGTTGTTGGCCGCGGTCGCCGCGGGACTGTGGGGCAGCTGGGCCAACCGGACCCGCAAGGTGCGCAGCGACGGCCCCGAGCTCGACGGGTACGCCCGTTTCCGCGCCGCCATGGAGAAGTCGCACTCCGGCACCTGACCCCGAGGCGTGGTGGCGCCCTGACGAAGGTCTGACAGGCGCGTCCCGTACTGTCGTGCCATGCCACGCCGCACCGCGACGATGCTCGCCTCCACCCTGATGCTGATCGCGCTTCTCTGCGCGGGCGTCTTCATCAAAGTGCCCTACGCCGAGATGTCACCGGGCCCCACGGTGAACACCCTCGGGGACCACGGCGGCGAGCCGGTGCTGCAGATCTCCGGTCGCAAGACGTATCCGACGAGCGGTCACCTGAACATGACCACCGTCCGGGTCACCAGCGCCGACTACAAGATGAACCTCGTCGAGGCCGTGTACGGCTGGCTCGCGCACGACAACAAGGTCGTTCCGCACGACACTCTCTACCCGGACGGCAAGACCGAGGAGCAGTCGACCCAGGAGAACGCCGAGGAGTTCAGCCAGTCCCAGGAGAGCGCCAAGGTCGCCGCCCTGAAGGAGCTGGACGTCCCGGTGCAGTCCTGGGTCATCGTCTCGACCGTCGTCAAGGACTCCCCGGCCGAGGGCAGGCTCCACGCCGGTGACGTGATCAAGGCCGTCGACGGCACCCCGGTCAAGGCGCCGGGCGACGTCGCCAAGCTGGTGACCAAGCACAAGCCCGGCGAGGACGTCGTCTTCACGATCGTGCCGGCGAAGGAGCAGGCCGCCGCCGAGAAGGCGCGCAGGGCGGCCACGAAGACCGAGAAGGTCACCATCACCACCAGGGCGTCCGACGACCAGGGCGAGAAGCGCGCCATCGTCGGGATCGCGGCCGGGACCGACCACACCTTCCCGTTCACCATCGACATCAAGCTCGCCGACGTCGGCGGCCCGAGCGCCGGTCTGATGTTCGCGCTCGGCATCTACGACAAGCTCACTCCGGGCAGCCTGACCGGCGGCAAGTTCGTCGCCGGCACCGGGACGATCGACGACGAGGGCAAGGTCGGCCCGATCGGCGGCATCGAGATGAAGACCGTCGGCGCGCGCGACAAGGGCGCCCAGTACTTCCTGACGCCCGCCGACAACTGCGCGGCCGCCGCCAAGGACACCCCGGGCGGGCTCACCCTCGTCAAGGTGAACACCATCGAGGACGCCCTCGGCGCGCTCAAGGACATCCGCGAGGGCAGCACGTCCGACCTGCCGAAGTGCACGAAGGGCTAGGGCAGCCCTAGCCGGGCGCGCTACTCCTCGAACGTCGCCGACAGCGCCTCCGCCAGGCCCGGCACCAGGTCACCGCCCGTGAGGACCTCCGTGGGGGAGTCCTTCTCGCGCAGCCGCAGGGCCGAGTCACGGGTGCCGTCGCGCAGGACCGCCACCGTCATGCGGACCTCCTGGCGGTCCGGGTGCTCGGCGACCCACTTCGCCAGCCCGGCCTCGCTCAGCCCCTGCGGGACGGACGCCTCGGCGGACGGCGGCAGCATCAGGCGCTCCACGGTGAGCGCGCAGCCGACGACCGCGTCGGGCCAGGCGATGGTGCCGAGGAACTCGTCGAGCGGCTTGCCCGCGGGAATCTCGTCCTGCTCGATGGGGGTGAAGCCCGAGGACGCCTGTTCGCCCTCCGGGCCGAGCTGGCTCGCGAGAGCGGGTTCCTGGGCGCGCAGCCGGGCGGTGTCGACGAGGGCGAAGAGACGGGCGGGCTGGTCCCAGCCGAGGCCGGAGGCGTACTCGTCGATCTCGAGTACGGCCCGGGTGAGCGGGCTCGCCGCCATGGGGGTGTTGGACATGGTCACAATCCTGCCTCGTTCGTCACCTGAATCGGGAACCGAGTAAACGGTGAGTAAGTTGCATAGGTGTGGGCCCGCGATCACGGGGGGCCACCCAGGGCCCGCGAACACGAGGGCCTGACGGATCGACAGCGATTTTCGAGGTGCGCACCTTGGCTTTCCAGATGCCGGACCGCGGCGGAGGCCCGACGGGGCCGCGGATGAGAGTGGGCCGCCCGTCCCGGCGCGCCCGGACCCTGCTCATGACGCTGGGCGTCCTTGCCGTTATCGGCATGGCGTTCACCATGTTCGCGGGCTTCTGGACGGACTGGCTCTGGTACCGCTCGGTGAACTACTCGTCCGTGTTCACCACCACCCTGTGGACCAAGATCGGGCTGTTCTTCGTCTTCGGTCTGCTGATGGCACTCGCGGTCGGTCTCAACATCTGGCTGGCCCACCGGCTGCGCCCGCCGCTGAGCGCCATGTCGATGGAGCAGCAGAACCTCGACCGCTACCGGATGGGCATCGCGCCGTACAAGAAGTGGCTGCTGCTCGGGATCGTCTCCCTGGTGGGGCTGATCGCCGGCGCCTCCGCCTCCAGCCAGTGGCGGACCTGGCTGATGTGGGTCAACGGCGTCTCCTTCGGTGAGAAGGACCCGCAGTTCCACCTCGACATCTCCTTCTACACCTTCGACCTGCCCTGGTACCGGTTCCTGCTCGGCTTCGGCTTCGCCGCCGCGATCCTCTCGCTGATCGCCGCCGCGCTCACCCATTACCTGTACGGCGGCCTGCGGATCACCTCCCCGGGCGCGCGGGCCACGGCGGCCGCGACCGGCCACCTGTCGGTGCTGCTCGGTGTCTTCGTCACCCTCAAGGCGGTCGCCTACTGGCTCGACCGGTACGGCCTCGCGGTCAAGTCCAGCGACTTCAAGGCGACGGACAGCTGGACGGGCCTCAGGTACGTCGACGCCAACGCCTATCTGCCGGCCAAGACCATCCTGTTCTGCATCGCGGTCATCTGCGCCCTGTTGTTCTTCGCCACCCTGTGGCGGCGCACCTGGCAGCTGCCCGTGATCGGCTTCGGCCTGATGGTGCTCTCGGCGATCCTCATCGGCGGCCTCTACCCGGCGATCGTCCAGAAGTTCCAGGTCCAGCCGAACGAGCAGGCCAAGGAAGCGCCGTACGTCGAGAAGAACCTCAAGGCGACGCGTGAGGCATACGGCATCGACGACGCCTCCGTGCAGGAGTACGACGGCAAGTCGACCACCACGGACAAGACCAAGCTGCGCGACGACGTCGACGCCACGGCGAGCATCCGGGTCGTGGACCCCAACGTCGTCTCGCCGACGTTCCAGCAGCTCCAGCAGATGCGCAACTACTACGCCTTCCCGACCAACCTGGACGTCGACCGCTACAGCAAGGACGGCAAGGACCAGGACACGGTGATCGGGCTGCGCGAGCTGAACCTCGCGGGCATCCCGAAGAACAACTGGATCAACGACCACTTCCGCTACACCCACGGCTACGGCGTGGTCGCCGCCAAGGGCACCGAGGCCGACGCCGAGGGCCGCCCGGTCTTCACCGAGTCCAACCTGCCCTCCCAGGGCGACCTGGGTACGTACCAGCAGCGCGTCTACTACGGCGAGAAGACCACCGAGTACTCGATCGTCGGCGGTCCCCAGAAGGAGATCGACTACTCCGACGACTCCGGGGAGAAGACCTACAGCTACAAGGCCAAGAGCGGGGTCAACCTCTCCAACCCGGTCAACCGGGCCGCGTACGCGGTGGCGTTCAGCGAGCCGCAGATCCTCTACTCCGGAGCGATCGGCGAGGGCTCGCGGATCCTGTACAACCGCACGCCCAAGCAGCGCGTCGAGGCGGTCGCCCCCTGGCTGACCATCGACGGCGACGCCTACCCGGCGGTGGTCAACGGCAAGATCCAGTGGATCGTCGACGCGTACACGACGACCAACGGCTACCCGTACTCCTCGCGCACGACCCTCGGTGACACCACGGCCGACTCGCTGACGGCGACGAACAACCAGCGCGCGGTGGTGGCCCAGCAGAACCAGGTCAACTACATCCGCAACTCGGTGAAGGCGACCGTCGACGCGTACACCGGCGAGGTCAAGCTCTACCAGTGGGACACCAAGGACCCGGTCCTCAAGACCTGGATGAAGGCGTTCCCGGGCACGGTGGAGTCCAAGAAGGACATCTCCACCGACCTGATGGCCCATCTGCGGTACCCGCAGGACCTGTTCAAGGTCCAGCGTGAGCTGCTGGCGCGCTACCACGTCGAGGACGCGGACACCTTCCTCAGCGGCAGCGAGGTGTGGCAGGTGCCGGACGACCCGACCAACAAGTCGGGCGACGCGGTGCCGCCGTACTACCTGAGCATGAAGATGCCCGACCAGAAGGCGCAGGCGTTCTCGCTCACGACGACGTTCACGCCCAACGGCCGGGACAACCTGAGTGCGTTCATGTCGGTCGACGCCGAGGCGGGGACCAGCGACTACGGCAAGATCAGAATCCTGAAGCTGCCGACCAACACCACGGTCAACGGCCCCAAACAGGTACAGAGCCAGTTCAACTCCGAACAGGACATCGCCGAGACCATCAGCCTCCTCAACAGGGGTGACTCCAATGTGGAGTACGGCAACCTCCTGACGGTGCCCCTCGACGGCGGACTGCTCTACGTGGAGCCGGTCTACGTACGCGGTGGCGGACTCAAGTACCCGCTGCTGCGCAAGGTGTTGGTGACCTACGGAGGCAACACCGCCTTCGAGGACACCCTGGACGAGGCCCTGAACAAGGTGTTCGGAGCGAGCAGTTCGACCACCGAGCCACCGGGCGACGACGGCGGGACCACCAAGCCGCCGCCGACCTCCGCCAACCCGACGGTCCAACAGGCGCTGGACGACGCCCAGAAGGCCTTCGAGGCCGGCCAGGAGGCCCTGAAGAAGGGCGACTGGGAGGCGTACGGCCGGGCGCAGAAGGACCTGGAGGACGCGCTCAAGCGTGCCGAGGACGCGCAGTCCGCGGCGGGCAAGGGCACCGGCAGCAGCGCCAAGCCCAGTGGCAGTCCGAGTCCTAGTGGCAGTCCGAGTCCCAGCGGCAGCCCCAGCGGCTGATCAGCCGCTGATCAACCGCTGGTCAATGCCCACCTCCGCGCCGTGATACGGTTGCAACACAACGGCGCGGGGTGGAGCAGCTCGGTAGCTCGCTGGGCTCATAACCCAGAGGTCGCAGGTTCAAATCCTGTCCCCGCTACTGCAATCGAAGGCCCGGATCCTTTTCAGGATCCGGGCCTTCGTGGTGTGCGAACGCATGTGCCGGACGCGTGACGGCCGTGCCGCCGACGGCAGTTGGGGGGAACTGTGTTTCACTTGTCGTTCTGTGGGCATGTCGACAAAACGCTGAAGTGACCTCACTGGCTGCGGTATACCAGGTGTACCCAGGTTGCAGGTGGTGCGACGATGGACGTTATGGGGGACAAGGCAACTCTGTTCGAGACAGGGCGTTTTGTGCAACCTTCCGGGCGAGACGGGGCCGGGGAGGCGGATGACGACGCCGCCGAGGAAGTCCGGCAGCGCCTGGCCGCCGAAGCCGGTGACGTCGAGGCGATGAGCGTCCTCGGCGCCCTCCTGCTGCGCCGCGGTGATCTCGACGGAGCCGAGCCCCATCTGCGTGCCGCCACCGCCGCGGGCGACCGGGCCGCCGCCAACAACCTCGGCGTCCTGCTGTACCAGCGCGGATACGCCGACGACGCTGCCGGCTGGTGGCGGATCGCCGCGGTCGCGGGATCGGCGGCCGCCGCGCACGCACTGGGCCGCCACCACCGTGAGCGGGGCGACGAGCCCGCTGCCGAGTACTGGCTGCGCCAGGCCGCCGAGCAGGGCCACGCGCTGGGCGCCTACGCCCTCGCCGACCTGCTGGAGCACCGCGGGGACACGGGCGCCGAGCAGTGGATGCGGACCGCCGCCGAGCGAGGGCACCGGGAGGCCGCCTACCGGCTGGCCCGCGCGCTCGACCGCCGGCTGGTTCCCGAGGGGGACGTCGGGGACGACCAGGGCGCCGGTGCCGAGGCCGAGCAGTGGTACCGGCAGGCCGCCGCGCGCGGACACCGGCGGGCGGCGCTGCACCTCGGGGCGATCCTGGAGCGGCGCGGCGCGCTCAAGGAGGCCGGACGCTGGTACCTGACGTCCGCGAAGGACGGCGAGGCGCGGGCCGCCTGCGCGCTCGGGTTCCTGCTGCGGGACGCCGGTGACACCGAGAGCGCCGCCGTGTGGTGGCTGCGCGCCGCCCAGGACGGCGACGGCAACGCGGCCAACGCGCTGGGCGCCCTGCACGCCGAGCGCGGTGAGCCGCAGACCGCCGAGCGGTGGTACCGGGCGGCGATGGACGCCGGCGACGACAACGGCGCGTACAACCTCGGGCTCCTGTGTGCCGAGCAGGGGCGGACCGCGCAGGCCGAGCAGTGGTACCGGCGGGCCGCGTACGCGGGGCACCGGGAGGCGGCCAACGCGCTCGCCATCCTGCTGCTCCAGGGCGGGGACACCGCGGGTGCCGAGCCGTGGTTCTCCAAGGCCGCGGAGGCCGGGAGCGTGGACGCCGCCTTCAATCTGGGCATCCTGTTCGCCGGCCGCGGCGAGGAGGCCGTCGCGCTGCGCTGGTACGAGCGGGCCGCCGCGGCGGGTCACACCGAGGCCGCGCTCCAGGTGGGCATCGCCCGGCTGCGGGACGGGGACGAGGCCGGCGCCGAGATGCACCTGCGCTGCGCGGCGGGAGGCGGCAGCGCCGAGGCCGCGTACCGGCTGGCGACCGTGCTGGACGCCCGTCGGCCGCCGGTGCCCGCGCACTCCCTCGGGGAGCCGGTGCACGAGGAGAAGAGCGAATGCGAGGAGTGGTACGAGCGCGCGGCCTCCCAGGGGCACCGCCGGGCTCAGGTGCGGGTGGGCATGCTCGCGGCGGCCCGGGGTGACGTCGTGGAGGCGGCCCGCTGGTACCGGGAGGCCGCGGAGGCGGGCTCCCGCAACGGCGCGTTCAACCTGGGGCTGCTGCTCGCCCGGGAGGGAAGCGAGCCCGAGGCCGCCGTGTGGTGGGCCCGCGCCGCCGACGCGGGGCACGGGCGGGCGGCGTTGCGGCTCGCCCTGGTCTACGCGCGTCGGGGAGAGCTCGCCGAGGGACAGCGGTGGGCCGACCGGGCGGTGGACCTCGGACCCGCGGAGGTCTCCGAGCGGGCGGCCCGGCTGCGGGACGCGTTGCGCGAGGAACTGTCGGCGTGACGGTGGGTGGGGTGGGCCTCGGCAAAGCGATTTGCCTCTGGCCTCACCCTTCACGTAACGTTGCATTCATCGACGCGGGGTGGAGCAGCTCGGTAGCTCGCTGGGCTCATAACCCAGAGGTCGCAGGTTCAAATCCTGTCCCCGCTACTGAAGGCCGAGGGCCGGAACCCGAAAGGGTTCCGGCCCTCGGTGTTTTCACTTCAGGAAGTCCCTGGACCGTGCCGAACGGCCGCGGGCAGCACGAAGCCCCGGTGTCCGCGCGGGACGCCGGGGCTTCGGTGCGGGCTGCTAGGCCGCCGCGCAGTTCGGGCAGACGCCCCGGTACGTCACCTCGACGTCCGAGACGGTGAAGCCGAACCGCTCCGAGTCGGGCAGGTCGGCCATCGGGTTGCCCGTGGGATGCACGTCCCGGATGGCGCCGCACTGCGCGCAGACCAGGTGGTGGTGCGGCCGGTGGGCGTTCGGGTCGTACCTCTTGGCGCGCTTGTCGGTCGCTACTTCGAGCACCTCGCCGAGGGAGACCAGCTCGCCCAGCGTGTTGTAGACGGTCGCCCGGGAGATCTCGGGCAGCTTGGCCACGGCGCGTGCGTGGACCTCGTCGGCCGTCAGGTGGACGTGTTCGCCGTCGAGGACCTCGGCCACGACGCGCCGCTGCGCGGTCATCCGCCAGCCGCGGCCGCGCAGTCGTTCCAGAAGGTCGCTCATGGTCACCAGCCTAACAGCTGGAGACCAGAATCCGAACGGGTGTGAGTTTGGAGAGCTGCTCGATTTGGATTGTGTCTAATGTGATGCCCCGGTACCTGCCGGGACGCGCAGCCGTGCCGGTGCCCAGCAGCGGATGATGTCGCGGACCGAGACGATGCCGGCGGGCTCGCCGTGCTCCAGCACGATGAGGTGCCGGAAGCCGCCGTGGGTCATCGCCCGGGCGGCCTCCTCCAGGGTCCAGGTCGGGGTGGCGAAGACGACGTCGGTGGTCGTGTGGGCGTGGGCGTGCTCCGTGTCCGGGCTCTGGCCGAGCCCCACGGAGTTCAGGATGTCGCGCTCGGTCAGAATGCCGGTGCCGGTGCCGTCGGGGTCGAGGACCACGGCCGCGCCCACCTTGCGGGCGGACATCAGGGCGGCGGCCTGGCGGAGTGTGTGGGCGGGGCCGATGGTGAGGACCACCGTGCTCATGGCGTCGCGGACGAGCATGGGTTCGCAGTCACCTCCTGGAACCAATGAGTTCGTTCATTGGTTCACAAGTTCACAAATGAGGGTCCTCTCAGAGTCGCAGGTAAAGCCCGGGTCAACAAGAGGGCGTGCGCGGCCGATTGAGGGCGCACGCGCTCATGTGTGCCCACTGGCAGCGCTCGTCGAGCCGTTCAGTAGCGCTCGTTGAGATAGCCCAGGAACTCGTCGTGGAGCAGGCCGTTGGAGGCGGCCGCGTTGCCGCTGTGCGGGCCGGGGCGGCCGTCCAGGCCGGTGAATGTGCCGCCGGCCTCCGTGACGACGATCGCGTTCGCGGCCATGTCCCACAGGGAGAGCTCCGGCTCCGCGCACAGGTCGATCGAGCCCTCGGCGACCATCATGTACGGCCAGAAGTCGCCGTACGCGCGCGTGCGCCACACCTCGCGGGTCAGGTCCAGGAAGCCGCCGAGGCGCCCCTGGTCCTCCCAGCCGGTGAGGGAGGAGTACGCGAAGGAGGCGTCGGAGAGCTTGCCCACCTTGGAGACGTGCAGACGGGAGGCGGAGGTGAGGCTGCGGCCGCTGAAGGCGCCGTGGCCCTTGGCGGCCCACCACCGGCGGCCGAGCGCGGGGGCGGAGACCACGCCGACGACGGGCCGGAAGCCGCCCTCGGCCGCCTCCATCAGGGAGATCAGGGTGGCCCAGACGGGCACGCCCCGGACGTAGTTCTTGGTGCCGTCGATGGGGTCGATGACCCAGCGGCGCGGGCCGGTGCCCTCGACGCCGTACTCCTCGCCGAGGACGGCGTCGCGGGGGCGGGCGCGCTTGAGGTGGTTGCGGATCAGTTCCTCCGCCGCCTTGTCCGCCTCACTGACCGGGGTCATGTCCGGCTTTGTCTCGACCTTGAGGTCCAGTGCCTTGAAGCGGTCCATGGTCGTCGCGTCGGCCGCGTCCGCGAGGACGTGGGCGAGGCGGAGATCGTCGAGGTAGTCCGGCATGGTGGGCACGGTATCCGCCCACGTCGGTGCGGTGCCACAGGGGCCGGAGTGTGGACGCCCCGCGGGGCACGGCGGCAGGCGGTGAGGCGGCTGCCGGCAAGGTGTCGGAGCCCCGCGGCCCCGGATGCCCTCGCGAACCCTTGACAGTGCCCCGGCGCGCGTCAAATCTGGGCGCAGAGCTGCTTGCTCCCTGGGAGGCGATGATGCCTGCTGCGCGGGATTCGCTGCTGGACGCCGCTTACTCGGCGCTGGCGCGTCGGCCGTGGTCCGCCGTGAGGATGGTGGATGTCGCGGCGGCGGCCGGAGTGTCCCGGCAGACGCTGTACAACGAGTTCGGGAGCAAGGAAGGGCTGGCCCGTGCCCTGGTCAGACGGGAGGCCGACGGCTATCTCGTCGGCGTCGACCGGGCACTGACCGCGCACGGCGACGCCCGCGAGCGGCTGACCGCGACCGCCGAGTGGACCACCCTCCTGGCCCGGGAGAACGCGCTGGTACGGGCCATGCTCACCGGCTGCTGGAGCGAGCGGCTGCCCTCGCCGACGCTCTCGGCGGTGCCGTCCTCCTCCGCGGTGCCGGCCCAGCGCCGGGCCGACGGTCCGCTGCCCTCGCCGGGCGACTTCGTGGCGCTGGTGCGCGACCGTGCCGTCTCCGCCCTGTCCGGGCCCGGCGTCCACCGGGCGGACGTGCCCGACCTCGTCCGCTCCTGCGAGCTCGCCGTCCGGCTCGCCCTGTCCTGCGTGGTGGCCCCGCCGGGTGAGGGCGGGGTGGCGGACCTGGTGCGGAGCGCGCTCCAGCGGCAGTACGCCTGACGCGTGAGTGGGCCCCGGCGCGCCCTCAGTGCGACGAGCCCGACAGTTGGAGTCCGATCACCCCGATGATCACCAGGCTGATCGAGACGATCTTCAGCGTCGACACCAGGTCGTCGAGGAAGATCATTCCGTAGATCGCGGTGCCCGCCGCGCCGATGCCGGTCCACACGGCGTAGGCGGGGCCGACGTCGAGCTTCTTCAGCGACAGGGTCAGCAGGCCGAAGCTGCCGAGCGCGAAGATGCAGAACGCGATCGTGGGCCACAGCCGGGTAAAACCGTGGGAGAGCTTCAGACACACGGCGAAACCGGTCTCCAGCAACCCGGCCACCACCACCAGCAGCCACGCCATGTGCTGTCCTCCCGTATGTCCGGCTCGGTGCGCTTATGCACTTACCGAACTCGCGTACACCCAAACCCCGGGGAGGTCAGTCCCCCTCGGTCCGTTCCCGGGTCGCCAGCAGTCGGCGCAGGGAGTACAGGCGGGCGGGGTCGGCGTGACCCTCGGCCACCCACTGGTCCAGCGCGCAGTCCGGCTCGTCGTGACTGCACGCGCGCGGACAGCCCTCGGTTCCCGGTTCCAGGTCGGGGAAGGCGTGGATCACCCGGGACGGATCCACGTGGTGCAGCCCGAACGACCGTACGCCCGGGGTGTCGATCACCCAGCCGTCGTCGCCCGCCAACGGAAGGGCCAGCGCCGAGGTCGTGGTGTGGCGGCCGCGGCCGGTCACCGCGTTCACATGACCGGTCAGACGCCTGCGGTCCTCCGGGACCAGCGCGTTGACCAGGGTCGTCTTGCCGACGCCCGAGTGGCCGACGAACGCCGTGATCTTGCCGTCGAGCTGCTCGCGCACCCGGGCCGCCGCGTCGCCGTTCTCCAGCTCCTCGCGGCTGGTGACGACGTACGGGATGTCCAGGTCGCCGTAGAGCTCCAGGAGCTTGTCCGGCGGGGCCAGGTCCGACTTGGTCATGACCAGGAGCGGGGTGAGACCGCCGTCGAAGGCCGCCACCAGGCAGCGGTCGATGAGACGGGGGCGGGGTTCGGGGTCGGCCAGGGCCGTGACGATGGCGAGCTGGTCGGCGTTGGCGACGACCACCCGCTCGTAGGGATCGTCGTCGTCGGCGGTACGGCGCAGCACCGACGTGCGCTCCTCGATGCGGACGATCCGCGCGAGGGTGTCCTTCTGGCCGGACAGGTCGCCGACCAGGGCCACCCGGTCACCCACGATCGCCGCCTTGCGGCCCAGCTCGCGGGCCTTCATCGCCATCACGATCCGGTCGTCCACGAGCACGGTCAGCCGGCCCCGGTCGACGGTGAGGACCATGCCCCAGGACGCGTCCTCGTGCTTGGGCCGGATGTGGGTGCGCGGCCGGTTGCCCTTGCGGTTCGGGCGGCTGCGGATGTCGTCCTCGTCGGTGTGCTTGCCGTAGCGGCGCATGGCGTGAGTCCCCTACGCCTTCTGGCTCCCGAGCATCCCGCTCCACATGTCCGGGAAGTCCGGCAGGGTCTTGGCCGTCGTCGCGACGTTCTCGATCCGCACCCCCTCGACCGCCAGGCCGAGGATCGCGCCGGCCGTGGCCATGCGGTGGTCCTCGTAGGTGTGGAAGACCCCGCCGTGCAGCGGGCGCGGGCGGATGTGCAGACCGTCGGCCGTCTCGGTGACGTCACCGCCGAGCTCGTTGATCTCCTTGGTGAGCGCGGCCAGCCGGTCCGTCTCGTGCAGACGCAGATGGGCCACTCCGCGCAGGGTCGAGGGGGAGTCCGCGAGGGCCGCCACGGCCGCGATGCCCGGGGTCAGCTCGCCGACCTCGCCGAGGTCGACATCGATGCCGTGGATCGCACCCGAACCGGTGAACACCAGCCCGTACTCGGTGAGTTCGCAGGAACCGCCCATCTCGGTGAAGATCTCGCGCAGCCGGTCACCCGGCTGGGTGGTGCGGGCCGGCCAGTCCGGGACCACGACCTTGCCGCCGGTCACCAGGGCCGCCGCCAGGAACGGCTGGGCGTTGGAGAGGTCGGGCTCGATCGTGAGGTCCCGGCCCAGCAGGGCGCCCGGCGTGACCCGCCAGACGTTGGGCTCGCCGCCCGACTCCGGGGTGTCCACCTGGGCGCCGACCGCGCGCAGCATGTCCACGGTCATCCGGATGTGCGGCATCGAGGGCAGGGTCGAGCCCACGTGCCGGACCTCGACGCCCTGGTTGAAGCGCGGTCCGGAGAGCAGGAGCGCCGAGACGAACTGGGAGGAGGACGAGGCGTCGATCTCGACCGGCCCCCCGTCCAGGGCGCCCCCGCCGTGCACCGTGAGCGGCAGCGCGCCGCGGCCGTCGTCGTCGATCCGGGCACCGAGGGCGCGCAGGGCGTCGATCACACCGGTCAGCGGACGCTCGTAGGACCTCGGGTCGCCGTCGAAGCGGATCGGGCCGTCGGCCAGCGCGGCGACGGGCGGCAGGAAGCGCATCACGGTGCCGGCGTTGCCGACGTCCACCGTGGCGGGGCCGCGCAGGCCGGCCGGCAGGACGCGCCAGAACTCACCGGTGCCGTCGGGGCCCACCCCCTCCTCGATGCCCACGCCCATCTCGCGCAGGGCCGCGGCCATGAGCAGGGTGTCCCGGGAGCGGAGGGGGCGGCGCAGCCAGCCCGGCTCGCTCGCCAGGGCGGCCAGGACGAGGGCCCGGTTGGTGACTGACTTCGACCCCGGTACGTGGACCGTCGCGTCGACGGCTGCGCTCGCGTGGGGGGCGGGCCAGAGGGTGGTGTCAGAGGGGTTCGAAGCCATGGGTTCACTTTAGTAGGGGGTCGTGTTCGCGGTGCGGCGCCGTCGGGCCGGACGCACCCCGGTGACGGGCGTTCCCGGACCCCGTCACACCTGCAGCAACCAGCGGCCGCCGCCTATCAGCGAGCACAGCGACACCGCGTGGAACAGGAACAGCCACAGTCCCGCGGGCACGTTCGTCAGGCGGGAGAGCTGGTCCGCGTCCGAGTCACCCGCACCGCCCCTGGCCCGCTTCGCCTGTAGCTCGAAAGCGGGACGTACTCCGCCCAGGAGCAGGAACCACACCACCGCGTACGCGAAGGCCGCCTGCACCTGCGGCCCGGCGAGCCAGGACACCACGACGAAGGTGCCGCCGGTGAGCAGCACCGTCAGCGCCCCGTACGCGTTGCGGATCATCACCAGCATCGCCACCAGCAGGGCCGTCGCCGCCCACAGCAGCAGGGTGATGCGGCCGGCGGCCAGCAGGGCGGCCCCGCCGAGGCCGAGCAGCGGGGGAGCGGTGTAACCGGCCGCGGCGGTGAGGATCATGCCGATGCCGGTCGGCTTGCCCCGGCTGACCGTGAGGCCGCTGGTGTCGGAGTGCAGTCGTATGCCGGTGAGCTGACGTCCGGTCAACAGGGCGACCAGACCGTGGCCGCCCTCGTGGGCGATGGTGATGGCGTTGCGCGAGAGCCGCCACAGCGTATGGGGGACCACTATGGCGAGCGCCGCAGCCATGGTGCCCAGCACCACCCACAGGTCGGGGTCGGGTTGCAGTCCGATGAGCCGGTCCCAGAGGTCGGGCAGCGCGGTCGATGCGGTGCTGTCCATGTTTCCCGGTGGCTCCCTCTCGTCGTACGGAGTCTGGCAGTGTGGCACGTATGTGCGGACGGTATGCAGCCAGTCGTGGGCCCGAGGATCTCGCAGGAATCTTTGAGATCGAGAAGTGGCAGCCCGAGGAGACCCTGGAGCCCGACTACAACGTGGCCCCGACCAAGGAGGTCTATGCCGTCCTGGACCGCCCTCTCAAGGACGTCGAGGACCCGCGGCCGGTTCGGCAGCTGCGCAAGCTGAGGTGGGGCCTGGTCCCGAGCTGGTCGAAGACGCCCGAGGGCGCGGCCCGGATGATCAACGCCCGCGCGGAGACCGTGCACGAGAAGCCGTCGTACAAGAGGGCCTTCGCCACCCGCCGCTGCGTCATCCCGGCCGACGGCTACTACGAGTGGGTCACCGCCGCCGCCGAGCGGGAGCTGGAGGTCGAGGGGAGGAAGAAGCGGCCGCGCAAGCAGCCCTACTTCGTGCTGCCCGCCGACGGCTCGGTGTTCGCGATGGCCGGGCTGTACGAGTTCTGGCGGGACCGGACCCTGCCCGACGACCACCCGCAGGCCTGGTGGGCGACCTGCTCGGTGATCACCACCGAGGCGGAGACCGGCCCGCTGGCCGTCTCCCCGGCGGACGGCCCGCGCTCCCTCGCCGACATCCACCCCCGGATGCCGCTGATGCTGACCCCGGACCGCTGGGACACCTGGCTCGACCCCTCCCGCACCGACCCCGACGACCTGCGCTCCCTGCTCGCGCCGCCGCCCGAGGGGCTGATGCGGGCCTATCCGGTGAGCACGGCCGTCAGCAACGTCCGCAACAACGGGCCGGAGCTGCTGAAGGAGCTCGAAGGACCCGAAGAGGGCACACTCTTCTGACGTGACCCAAGAGACCTCCGAGATCATCGGCACCGACGCGGGAGACGCCCGCGTCACCTGGCACCCGGCGCGGCAGCCACGGCTCGTGCTGGCCGTGAGCCATGGCGCCGGCGGTGGCATCGAGGCGCGGGACCTCCAGGCGCTCGCGCGCGTGCTCCCCGGCCACGGGGTGAGCGTGGCGCTGGTCGAGCAGCCCTGGCGGGTGGCCGGCAAGAAGCTCGCGCCCGCCCCGAAGACCCTGGATCTGGGATGGCGGGGCATCTGGCCCGCCCTCGCGCGGCCCGGCCTGCCGGTGATCTCCGGCGGCCGCAGCGCGGGCGCCCGCGTCGCCTGCCGTACGGCCGTCGAGCTGGGCGCCCACGCCGTGCTCGCCCTCGGCTTCCCGCTGCATCCGCCGGGCAGGCCGGAGAAGTCGCGCGCCGGTGAGCTGCTCGGGTCCGGGGTGCCCACCCTGGTCGTCCAGGGCGGCAACGACCCCTTCGGGAAGCCGGCGGAGTTCCCGGACGGACCCTTCGAACTGGTCGAGGTGCCCCACGGCGACCACGGGTTCGCGGTGCCGAAGCGGGCGGAGATCACCCAGGACGAGGCCGTGACGGTCATCACGGACGCGGTCGTGAAGTGGGCCGGGTCACTGGGGTGAAGCCCCGGGAATGCTGAGCCGCGGACCTCTGTTGAGGCGGACAGAAGCGCTGAAGAAACAGCGCAGACCGTCGTAGGAGAGGAAGTCAGCCGCATGGGTTCGACCTTCTGCCCGAGCCGTAGCAGCCGCGCTGACCTGGACTGGACGGTGCTGCATGCGGCCAAGACCACCCCCGTTCGGGGGGCGGCCGGGACGGGTAGTCGTCTATCCTCCAATTCCGGTGGCACCGGTTTCGTTGCTGCCCGGAATCTTGAGGAGGTGGGTCCGGTCACTGGGATCGACGCAGGGACCGACAACGGCCAGGCGGAGCAGCCCGAGGGCCAGGGCGCGAGCGCGGAGTCGACGGCGGAGCGCACCGCGCGCTTCGAGCGGGACGCGCTCGAATTCCTCGACCAGATGTACTCGGCCGCCCTGCGCATGACGCGCAACCCGGCCGACGCCGAAGACCTGGTGCAGGAGACGTACGCCAAGGCGTACGCGTCCTTCCACCAGTTCCGTGAGGGGACCAACCTCAAGGCGTGGCTGTACCGGATCCTCACCAACACGTTCATCAACTCGTACCGCAAGAAGCAGCGCGAACCCCAGCGCTCCGCGGCCGAGGAGATCGAGGACTGGCAGCTCGCGCGTGCCGAGTCGCACATGTCGACGGGTCTGCGCTCCGCGGAGTCGCAGGCGCTCGACCACCTGCCCGACTCGGACGTGAAGGAAGCGCTCCAGGCCATCCCCGAGGAATTCCGCATCGCCGTCTATCTCGCGGACGTAGAGGGCTTTGCGTACAAGGAGATCGCCGACATCATGGGGACACCCATCGGTACGGTGATGTCCCGCCTGCACCGCGGCCGCCGTCAACTGCGCGGCATGTTGGAGGACTACGCGCGCGAGCGCGGGCTCGTCCCGGCCGGTGCCGGGGAGTCGAACGAAGCGAAAGGCTCGGGCTCATGAGCTGCGGAGAGCCGCACGAGACGGACTGCAGTGAGGTACTCGATCATCTCTACGAGTTCCTCGACAGCGAGATGCCGGACGTCGATCGCGCCAAGTTCAAGCAGCACTTCAACGAGTGCTCGCCGTGCCTGGAGAAGTACGGCCTCGAAGAGGCCGTGAAGAAGCTCGTCAAGCGGTGCTGCGGTCATGACGACGTGCCGACCGACCTGCGCGCCAAGGTCCTCGGGCGGCTCGACCTGATCCGCTCGGGACAGGCCGTCCCGGAGCACGACGTCACGGCCTCGCCGGTGACTCCGCAGGAGTCCTGAGCAGCGTTCGTTCACTCGAACGTGGTAATCGGCAGGTGATCGCCCCGCACCGCCTCCCCTCACCGCCCTAGGCTCCTGGCAGCTGTGCGGACTGGGGCTGGAGGGGCGACATGGAGGCGGTACCGGCACGTGCGCGTGCGTACGTCGCCTGTGTCGCCGCAGCCGCACTGCTCTGCCTGCTTCCGCTGTCGGCCGTCCGCAACAACGGGTGGGCGCCCGCCCTGCTCGCCGTGCTGTACGCGGGCTGCGAGCAGGCCGCCGCCCGGTGGCGGTTCACCGGGACCTTCTGTCCCGTCCTGCTCGCCGCCGCCTTTCTGCTGCCGCCCCCGGCCGCCGCTCTCGTGGCGCTGCCGGGGGCGCTGCTGTCCCCGGTCGAGCGGCGTCCGCGAGGACTGCGCCGGATCTGGCGGGCCGCACAGCTCGTGGTGAGCGTGTGGGCGGCCGCGCGGGTGCACGGCGCGACGGGCGGCCGGGCCGCGGTCGAGGCCTCCGACTTCCCGTACGCGCTGCTCCCGGCGGGGATCGCGGTGCTCGTCTTCTGCCTGGTGCTGAGCGCGCTGGACGGGGGGATCCTGGCGCTCGCCGACCGGATTCCCGTGCGGCGGGCCTGGCGTGGCCTGTTCCTGCGCTCCCTCGCCCCCGTCGCCGTCCACGGCCTGGCCGGGCTGATGATGGCCGTGCTGTGGCGCAGTCCCTACGGTCCCGTCGCCGCGCTGCTCGTGCTGCTGCCGATGGCCGTGTCGTGGTGGGTGTTCGCCCAGTACCACCGGGAGCGGGCCGCCCACCAGGCCACCATCCGGGCGCTGGTGCAGGCCGTCGACATCAAGGACGAGTACACGCGCGGGCACAGCGAGCGGGTCGGGCAGGCGTCGATGATGATCGCGCGGGAGCTCGGCATGGAGGACGACCGGATCGAGGTACTGCGGTTCGCCGGGATCCTGCACGACGTGGGCAAGCTCGGCGTGCCGACGCGACTGCTCAGGAAGGACGGGCCGCTGACCCCCGAGGAGCGGCGCGTCATCGAGCTGCATCCCGAGTACGGGCACGAGATGGTGCGGGGCATCTCCTTCCTCGGCGAGGCCCGCGCCGCCGTACTGCACCACCACGAGCGGCTGGACGGCAGCGGGTACCCGTACGGGCTGGTGGGCGGTCAGATCCCGGAGTCGGCGCGGGTGGTGGCCGTGGCCGACGCCTTCGACGCGATGACCTCCACCCGGTCCTACCGGCGGGCCCGGCCCGTCGGCGCCGCGCTGGAGGAGCTGGAGCGCTGCGCGGGCAGCCAGTTCGACCCCCGGATGGTGACCGCCCTGGTCCGCGCGCTGGCCCGGCACGGCTGGCATCCCGCGGTCACGGCCGACGAGACGGACGAGGCCGGTGTGCCGAGTCCCCGGCCGAGCGTGGCGGGGCGGCCGGGAGCCCGCCGGTGAGCGGGCACGGGCCGGACCTCGGGGAAGCGCCGGCGAGCACGGACGTGCC